>JAPOHV010000021.1 GCA_029979305.1 Mycobacteriaceae bacterium
CCGCGAAGCCCTTGCCCTTGGAGGTGCCGGTCACGTCGACGTAGCTGCCGGCGGCGAAGATGTCGGCGGTCAGCTCCTGGCCGACCTGGTACTCACCGGCGGCGGCCTCGTCGTCGAGACGCAGCTCGGCGAGGTGCCGGCGCGGGTTGACCCCGGCGGCGGCGTACTGGCCGGTGACCGGCTTGTTGACCTTGCGCGGGCTGATCTCGCCGTAGGCCAGTTGCACGGCGCTGTAGCCGTCCTTCTCCGGCGTGCGGACCCGGGTGACGACGTTCGGGCCCGCCTTGACGACGGTGACCGGAACGACGCGGTTGTTCTCGTCGAACACCTGGGTCATACCCAGCTTCGTGCCCAGGATTCCTTTGCGTGCCATTGTCTGCAGCCCCTACTGAATGTTCACGTCGACGCTGGCCGGCAGGTCGATGCGCATCAGCGCATCGACCGTCTTCGGCGTCGGGTCGAGGATGTCGATAAGCCGCTTGTGGGTGCGCATCTCAAAATGCTCCCGCGAGTCCTTGTATTTGTGCGGGGACCGGATGACGCAGTACACGTTCTTCTCAGTCGGCAGCGGCACAGGTCCGACCACGCTGGCGCCGGTTCGGGTGACCGTCTCCACGATCTTGCGCGCCGAGGCATCGATGGCCTCGTGGTCGTAGGCCTTGAGCCTGATGCGGATCTTCTGTCCCGCCACGCTTCTCCTACTTTCACTCCTGCTGGTGTGCCCTCGGGCATCCGAGGGCACTGGCTTCCGCCGCCGCTGTTTACCTGTCCTGGTTCACCGGCCCCCGCGCTCGGGTGTGTCGCCCGCATGCAGCCCCGCGAAGCGGAGATCCGCTTGCGAGGTGGAGACCGGATGCGCCGCTGTCGGCGCTGGTCGTATGTCCGTCGCGGCACGCTCCTGCTGGGCGCGAAACCGGCTCAGGACAACCCGCCTAGTATGCCTCAGACCGCTGCCCGAACCAAATCCGCCTGATCGCCGTCGACGACGATGCGGTCGGTTCGCGTATTTGAGTACTGTGGGTGTTTCGAGTCCCGCTAACCAATTCACTCTGTCAAGGTCGAGAACATGCAGCCGCGATGGCAGACGTCCGCCACCGCGAAAGGCACGCCAACTTCCGTGACCGACCAACTCACCGCGCCACCCGGTACGCCGTCGCGTGAAACCGCCGGCATTCCCCGGCGTTCGACCGGCGGATCTGATCGGCGCCCGACGCGGTACTCGACTTTCGTCATCTCGCTGGTTGTCGCCGTCGCCTACGCCGCGCTCGGCCTGCTGACGCTGCGTCTTGCCCAGATGACCGGCCTGGCCTCACCGGTCTGGCCGTCGGCCGGAGTCGCATTCGCCGCCGCGTTGCGTTGGCGATGGCGCGCGATCCCCGGAATTTTCCTCGGGTCGATCGCGGCCAACGTGTTCTCGCTGTCGCTGGCGGGGGTAGCTATTTCCCAGGCCTGGTCCACGGCCGCAGCAGTCGGCATCGGCGCCGTGCTCGGGGCAACCGCGGGCGCAACCCTGGTGAACCGCTTCGTCGGCCCGGTTCAACGACTCGACACCCCGCGAGCGGTGGTGCTCACCCTCACCCTCGGCGGCCTCGTGGCCACCACGATCGCACCGACCATCGGCGTCGCCGCGCAGCTGGCGACAGGATTGCTCACCACCGACCAGACGGCCTTCGGCTGGCTGACGTGGTGGGTCGGCGACTCGATCGGCGTCATTGTCGTCGCACCGCTGATTCTGATGCTGTTTCCCTCGCAGGCCGAATATTGGGACGGCCGTCGCTGGCAGATCGCCGTCCCGTCACTGCTGATCTTCGGCATCGTGATCGGCGCCATCACCCAGAACGTCAACCATGAGCGAGCCCGGATCGACAGCGCGGTGAAGCTGCTGGGCGACCATGCCGCTGCGGAACTCACCGGAAACATCGCCGTCCACGAGGAGGTTCTCGAGGGGGTGCGCGGACTGCTGGACGCGTCCGAGAACATCACCGTGACGCAGTTCAACGCTTACGTCAGGGACGTGCTCGCCCGCTTTCCCAATCTGCAGGCGCTGTCATGGAATCCGCTGGTCAAACAGAAGGATCTGGCCGCGTTCCAGGCAAGCCTGCGCGCACAGCCCGGCCTCGGGAACTTCACCGTCACCGAACGCGACGCCGACGGCAATCTGCGGCCCGTGTCACCTCGACCGGAGTACGTCGTGGTGGCCTACATCGAGCCGATCACCAAGAATCGCAGCGCGCTGGGCTTCGATATCTACTCCAACCCGGCACGTGCTGCCGCCATCGAGATCGCCCGCGATACCGGAACGCCCACCGCGACCGTGCCGATCGATCTGGTCCAGGAGAACGGCACGCAGAAAGGCATGCTTGCCCTGCTGCCGATCTATGCCGGCGGTTTCGATCCGGGAACCGAGGCGACTCGACGCGCCGCATTGCGCGGCTTTGCCGTCGGCGTTTACCGCCTCAGCGACCTGCTCGCCCAGACCTTCCGCGGCGCTGACTGGGACAGCGTGGCGGTGACTCTCGTCGATGTCACTGACCCGGCGAAACCCATCGACATCGCCGACCTCCCCGCGCGCAACGCCACGACCGACAAGGTCGGCGCTGCGCCGACGGCGACCACATCACCACTGAACGTCTACGGACGCACCTGGGAGTTGACGGTACGTCCCACCAGCGCGGCGTTCATCGACAACCGCAACGGCATCATTGCGATCCTGCTGGTGGCCGCCCTGGGCGTCACGTTTCTGCTCGAGGCGTTCCTGCTCGTCCTTTCGGGCATGGAGTCGCTGGCCCGCCGTCTGATGTCCGAACTGAGCGGCGCCGCCCGCTACGTCGCCTCGATCCTTCCCCGCGACCTCGACGCCCCATTGCCGGTCGCATCGCGCTACATACCGTCGGAGCAAGTCGGCGGCGACAGTTTCGACCACCGCTGGATCGACGACGACCATCTGATCGTGTATCTCGTCGACGTGTCGGGGCACGGCATCGCCCCCGCCATGTTCTCGGTCTCGGTTCACAACCTGCTGCGGTCGGGAACCCTCGATGACGACACCCTGCGTGATCCCGGCCGGGTCCTCACCGAACTCAACCGGCTGTTCCAGATGGACCAGCAGGCCGGCAACTTCTGCACCATCTGGTACGGCGTCTACCAGCGCTCCACCCGTACCCTGCGCTACGCGGGCGCCGGACATCCCCCGGCGATTCTGCTGACCGCGGACGGCGCCGAACCGGTTCGACTTCCCTCGGACTCGATCCCGATCGGAGTCCTCGAGGAGACCACCTTCCAGACCCACAGTTGCACCCTGCCGCCGGAGACCACCCTGCTGATCTACAGCGACGGCGCCTTCGAGTTGGACCTGCGCGACGGCAGGTCGTGGAATCTCGACGAGTTCATCGCCCTGTGCGCCCACATCGGCACCTCGCCGGGATGGACCCTCGGTGACCTCATTACCCAACTGCGCGGACGCTGCAGATCCGGAAACTTCGACGACGACTGCACCCTGGTTCGCGTCACGGTCGACTGAGTGAGCCCCGTCGAAAGTGCCTGCGGATCGAGTTTTTCCGGCGATTCTTCGCGTTTTGTCGATCAGAGCGCACTCTCGGCGAGCCGCGTTGGGCATAGCGTGCGGATATGTACCGAGTAATCCAATGGGCCACCGGCGGCGTCGGCCGGGCTGCGATCCAGGCAGTCATTCGCCATCCCGAACTGGAACTGGTCGGCTGCTGGGTGCACAGCGCCGATAAGAACGGCCGCGACGCCGGTGAACTGGCCGGAGAAGCCCCGGTCGGGGTGGCGGCGACAGGCGATATCGACAGACTGCTGGCCACCGAGGCGGACTGCGTGATGTACTCCCCGCTGCTGCCCGACGAATCCGTCGTCGCGGCGATACTGCGCTCGGGCAAGAACGTGGTCACCCCGGTCGGCTGGGTGTACCCGGACCGGCAGAACCCGGGCGTGCGGGCGATCGAACAGGCCTGCCGCGACGGCGGGGTCACCCTGCACGGCTCGGGAATCCACCCGGGCGGTATCACCGAACGCTTCCCGCTGATGGTCTCGGCGCTGTCGTCGGCGATCTCGCATGTGCGCGCCGAGGAGTTCTCCGACCTTCGCACCTACAACTCCCCCCTGGTGGTGCGCGAGGCGATGGGCTTCGGGCTGACCCCCGAGCAGGCGGTGAACGGTCCGATCGCCGCCCTGCTGGAAGGGGGCTTCAAGGCCTCGGTCCGGATGGTCTCCGACCAGTTGGGCTTCGCCGCCGAGCCGAGCATCCGCTCCACCCAGGAGGTGGCGGTCGCGGTGCAAGGAACCGATGAGCTCGTGGTCCCGATGCCGGCCGGCGGAGTGGCGGCCCGCCGGTTCCGGTGGCAGGCCGTGGTCGACGGCACGCCCGTGGTCACCGCGGCCGTCAACTGGCTGATGTGCCAGGTGGAGTTGGACCCGCCGTGGACGCTGGGCCCCGAGGGAGAGCGTTTCGAGGTCGAGATCACCGGCGACCCGGACGTGCTGCTGACATTCAAGGGGCTACAGCCCGAGACAGTCGCCCAGGGCCTGATCCGCAACCCGGGTGTGGTGGCCACCGCCAACCATTGCGTCAGCGCCATCCCCTACGTGTGCGAGGCGCAGCCGGGCATCCGGACCTACCTGGACCTACCACTGATCGCGGGCCGGGCCGCACCCGAGTTCGGCCGGTCGGATATCCCCTAGCCGCGGCTGTCCCAGAATCCGCACTGGTGCCGTTGGGAGAAGTCACCGGTGACCGTCGGCGTTCCAGTCTGCAACGAAAGCTGTTGTGGCCGTTGTGGATCCAGAGCCGGCCAGTTCGGCTGGCCGTCCACTTCCGGAGAGCCGGTGGACACGAACCGGCCCCAATAGGCGATCATCTGATCGGCCAGCACCTTCTGCGCCGGATCCAGCGGCGGAGCGCCGCCCATGTCGAACAGGTAGCGCAGTTCCAGCGCATGGGCCGCCCCGACCGGGAACGGCAGCGAGCGCATCGGCCAGGGCGCCGGGGCGCGACGGTCGTTGAACTCGTAGGCATACACCGGCTGGCGGCGGGCCAGTCCGGCGGCCAACGCGCCGATCGGGCAGGCGAACACCCCGTCGGTGACAGCGGCGGCGTAGGCCAGCGGCACGCTGCCGTCGTAACGGTCGAGCGCGTAGCGGGCCGCGACCAGTGGCGCCTCGGCGCCGAAGGTGTCGGCAAGCAGGCTGCGATAGGAGGGCAACCCCTTGCGGCGCAGGTAGGTGACCGCAACAAACAAGGTGAACTCGTCGCCGGTACTCCCGATGAGCACCGGCACCCGCGACATCGGACCACTGTCGGCCACGGTGGGCGGTGCGGCGGGCAGTCGCTGGGTCCCGGTGACCGGTCCGGTCAGGATGTTGGCACCGATTCGCACATAGGGCGGCCCGTCGATCAGCCGCGCGGCGGGCAGGTTACGCAGACACTGCCCGGCCGAGGGCCGGTCGGGACATCCGGCGCGAGCGGCGTAGTCGACGCTGATCTTCTCGGCGGCCGGCAGCGCCGCCTGTGCCTGACACGGCCCACTCTGCATGATGGCCGCCCGGAACAGCCCGGCCGATTCCGGCGCGACCAGGTGATCGCACACCGAGATCGCGCCGGCCGACTCGCCGGCGATGGTGACCCTCGCCGGGTCGCCGCCGAAGTTCGCGATGTTGTCGCGAACCCAGCGCAGCGCGGCCTGCTGGTCGGCCAGCCCGTAGTTGCCGGGAGCCTGTCCGGCACTGCCGGTGAGCGCGGGATGGGCCAGGAAACCCAGCGCGCCGAGTCGGTAGTTCACCGCGACCACGACGATGTCACCGCGGGTGGCCAACCAGCGGGCGTTATAGATGTCGGAGCTTCCGTTGAGGAAGCCGCCGCCGTGGATCCACACCATCACCGGCCGGCGCTTCACGGAAGTGGACCCGGCCGGCGCCCAGACGGTGAGATTCAGGCAGTCCTCCGCGGTCGGCAGCCCGAAGTCGGGGTCGGCCCGGGTGTCCTGGATGCATCGCAGGCCGGGTTTGGTGGCGTCACGCACCGACTTCCAGCGCGGCGCCGGCACCGGAGGCTGCCAACGCAGCGGACCCTCCGGGGCGGCCGCATACGGGATGCCCCGGAACAGCCGGTAGCCCCGCCCGTCGCTGTCGGCGGCCACCCCGCGGACCGGCCCGCCGGAGGTCTGAACCACCAGCGGATCACTGCCGGGAAGGGGGCCGGCCGGACCGCATCCGGCCACGAAGACCAGCAACACAGCAGCACACCGGATGACGGCGCCGACGAAACGGGGCGGCACGGATCCCGAGCCTACGCGGCACCCGACATAAGTGACCTTATGCCCTTACTTCGCCGGCGCTGGCGGTCAGACTGGGAAACAACAAGCCGGGCGGGGCGTAGCCACGAACTCTCCCGGCGCGCCGCACTAATGTGTGGGTGACACCCGTCAAGTTTCGCATCGAGGGAGACCAATGAGCGCACGGATCATGGACGCGGCCGCCGGGGTGCTGGCCGATCCCCAGGCGTACACCGACGAGAAGAAACTGCATGAGGCGCTGGCGCATTGCCGCAAGCACGCCCCGGTTTCCTGGGTCGACGCCCCCCCGTACCGGCCGTTCTGGGCCATCACCAAGCACGCCGACATCATGGAGATCGAGCGGCAGAACGACCTGTTCACGAACTTTCCGCGGCCGCTACTGGCGATCGCCGACGCCGACGACGCGTTCCTGCGCGACGTCGAAGCCGGGGTCGGCCTGCGCACGCTGATCCACATGGACGACCCCCACCATCGCGATATCCGCAAGATCGGCGTCGACTGGTTCCGGCCCAAGGCCATGCGGGCGCTGAAGGACCGCTGCGACGAGTTGGCCAAGGTCTACGTCGACAAAATGGCCGAGAAGGGCGGCGAGTTCGACTTCGCCACCGAGATCGCGGTGAACTACCCGCTCTACATCATCCTGACCATGCTGGGCCTGCCGGACTCCGACTTTCCGCGGATGCTCAAACTGACGCAGGAGATGTTCGGCGGGGACGACAGCGAGTTTCAGCGCGGCAACAGCGTCGAGGACATTCAGGCCGTGCTGCTGGACTTCTTCATGTACTTCACCGCACTGACCGAATCGCGTCGCGAGCATCCGACCGAGGATCTCTCGTCGGCGATTGCCAACGCGAAGATCAACGGCGAACCGCTGTCCCCGATGGACACGCTGTCCTACTACGTGATCGTCGCCAGCGCCGGCCACGACACCACCAGCGCGGCTACCGCGGGCGGCCTACTCGCCCTGCTGGAGAACCCCGACCAGTTGGCACGGCTGCAGTCCGATATGTCGCTGATGCCCACCGCGGTGGAGGAGATGATCCGTTGGGTTGTGCCGGTCAAGGAGTTCATGCGCACCGCACAGGCCGACACCGCGGTACGGGGTGTGCCGATCGCCAAGGGCGAGGCGGTGCTGCTGAGCTATGTGTCGGCCAACCGGGACGAGGACGTCTTCACCGACCCGTTCCGATTCGACGTCGGCCGCGACCCCAACAAGCACCTGTCCTTCGGCCACGGTGTGCATTTCTGTCTGGGTGCCGCACTGGCCCGGATGGAGATCAACAGCTTCTTCTCCGAACTGATTCCGCGGATCAGATCGATCGAACTGGCCGGCAAGCCCGAGCACATGGCAACCACTTTCGTCGGTGGTCTCAAGCACCTGCCGATCCGTTGCGAGATCCGTTAGCTCCGGAGAAACTCCGCCGCGCGGTGGGCCAGCATCGCGATGGTGGCGTGCGGTCCCCGGCCGGGGATCCGCGGCAGCACCGAACCGTCGATGACCGACAATCCGCCAACTCCGTGGACCCGGCACCGCGAGTCAACGACGCTCTGTTCGCCGGTTCCCATCGGCGCGGTGCCGCACAGGTGCTGTGAGGTCGACCGGGCCGGCGCCCCGAGTGCGGTTGCGCCGTCGAGAATCTCGGCGACCAACTCCCATCCCCGCCGCAGTTCGGCGGTATCGGCGGGTTCGCTGTCGTAGCGGTGCTCGATCTGCGGCGGCACCGACGGATCAGCCGACACGAGGGTGACCCGGCCGCGCGACCGCGGCCGCATGAGGGCGATCCCGATGGTGGTGACCTCGGAGCCGAATCCGGTTGTGTAGGGGCGGATTTCCAGTTCGCCATCGAGGAGGACGGCTTCCAGCACCGGATGCCCGGCAGCCCCGGGCCATCCGGTGGTCGCCACCCATTCCGGGTGGTCCTGGGTGGACTGCCCGACCGGCAGATCGGCAACCACCGTGACGCCCAGCGCCCGCAGCGGGCCGGCCGGGCCGATACCGGACAGCATCAGCAGGTGAGCGGACTCCACCGCTCCGGCCGCGAGTACCACCCGGTCGGCGGACACGCTGATCGCACCGTGCGGCCCGCGGGCCGCGACCCCCCGAACTCGTCCGCCGCTGATCACCAAGCCGGTGGCACGGGTCTCGGTCAGCACCGTGAGGTTGGGCCGGGCGAGCGCCGGTTCCAGGAATACCGCGCCCGGGCCGCGGCGTATCCCGCCGGCGATGTTCAACGGCACCGCGCCGACTCCCGGTCCCCCGGCGGTGTTCAGGTCGGGCAGCCACCGGAATCCGGCGTCGCCGGCGGCGGCGGCGAAAGCGGCGGTGGCCGGGGCGAAGTCGTGCTGCGGCCGCGCGGCGACGAGGGTCTCGACGGCCCGGTAGTGCGGCTCGACGTCAATCCAGCTCCAGCCCGGTGGCGCGTCGTCGAAGTCGGTGGGCAGGGCGCGGCAGAAATAGCCGCCGTTGACCGCGCCGGATCCGCCCAACACCGAGCCACGCACGACGTCCGCGGACTCGGTGCCGGTCAAAGCGCTGCGATAGCGGCGGGCCACCGGGCTGTCCGGGCCGATCGGCAGGACGGCGGCGTCGTCGGTCAGGGATCGGATGACCGGGTCGCTGCGGTCCGGGCCGGCTTCGATCACCGCCACCCGGCACGACGGGTCGGCCGAGAGACGTTCGGCCAACACCGATCCCGAACTTCCGGCGCCGACGATCAGGACGTCTGCGTTCACTTCTTGATATCGGGTCGCAGCGGTTGCACGGTCCGCTCCCGCAGTGCCCCCGCCCACACCCCCGCCCCGTAGGCGAGGTCGTCGAGTCGCTTGAGTGCGATATAGCCGAGCGGGCCCAGCGGCTTGGCGCCCTCGTCGGGGATCCTTCTGCGGGTGATCCATGCGTGTGTCGCATCGACCGCCGCCGCGGCCAGCACCGTGCGCCGGAACCCGCGGGACACCAAGGCGGCTGCAAGAGCCGCCGGCCAGTAGGGCCGGCAGACCGCCGAAGCGAGTTGCAGTCCGCCGTAGCCCAGGCCGCGCGCAGCCAGCGCCGCGGCGTCGACGGTCGTCACGTCGGTGCTGCGCACGGTCCGGATCACCTTGCGGGCCTGCAAGCCGGCCAGCACCGCGCCGGCGGCCACGCCGACGGCCGTTCCGGTGGCCAGCGACACCCAACTCAGCAGGGTGAGCAGGGGGATCACCAGCGGGGCGGTGTTGTCCGGGTGGCGCTGGGCCAGCGGGGCGGCCGAGGTCCCGTAGAACGCCTTGCGGGCCAACCACTCCCGGAGCCTGATCCGATGCTCGTGGGCGACCAGGGCCACCGGTTCGTAGCGCAGCCGGGATCCGCTCTCCAGCAGACGCCAGCACAGGTCGACATCCTCGCCGGAGTGCAGCGCCTCGTCGAAGCCGCCGATGCCGAGGATCTCCGACCGGCGGCAGATCATCGCCGCACTGGGAACGTAGGAGACCGGGCCGTAGGGCACCACCGGCGCCTCCCGCTCGCCGAGGTCGAGCGCCGAACGAACCGCCTCGTAGCGGGCTATCGCGGTATCCCCGGCGTGCATCGACACGATTCGCGGCGCCACCAGAGCGACCGTGGGATCGCAGAAGTGCCCGAGCAGCGACTCCAGCCAGCCGCGGCGCGGCAGCACATCGGCGTCGAGGAAGGCCACGAACTCGGTCCGGCACAGCGCCGCCCCGGTGTTGCGCGCTGCAGCCGGGCCGCGGCTGAGGTCATGCCGGTAGACCTCGATCTGGCATGACGCGCCGTCGAAGAGGCCGGGGGTGATCGGGGTAGCCGAACCGTCGTCGACGACCAGCACCCGCAGGCCGCGCAACGCCATCACCAGGCGCTGCACACCGGAGGCGTTGTCGCGCACCGGGATCACCACGGTGACGTCGCGGTGGGACGGACCACCCGCCGGCCGCGGGTGAGCGACGGTGGCATCGAGCAGGGCGCGCGCCAGGTCCGCGCTGGCGCTGTCGCGCACTTCCAGCCGGCCCTGGCCGAGCATGGTCTGTGCGGCCGGGGCCAGGCGAAGTAACCGCGTCGGTGAGCCACCCAGCAGGGCGGCGCCGGCCCCCAGGGTCTTGACCCGGCGGTCAACCTGGACGGCGAAACCGTCCGGTAGCCGAGTCACACCAGCTTCCCCTCATCCTGCGGCCGCCACCGGCGTAACCGGTTGACGCAGTCCTGCACCATCTCGGCGAACAACCTCTCCCCCTCGGCGGCACTCGCGGTGGTGGGGTCACCGAGCACTCCGGACTCACTGACCGACCGCAGTCCGCCCACCCGCATCCGAGGCATCAAGGCGGCAAGCGGCTCGGTGTTGCCTGGACGGCATTCTCCGGTATGCACCAGGTGCGGCGAAAGATGCAGCAGCACAGACGTTTCGGTGTGACCCGCGTGAGCATCGGCAACCTGCCGTACCGCCGGGGTGCACCACGCCGCATCACGGCCCTCCTGGCGCAGCAGTGTGACGGCTGTACGCAAGGCGTCCGCATTTCCGCCGTGCCCATTGACAAACACCACCCGTCGCGCCCAGTCACAGGCTGAGCGGCCGTATTCCACCAGAACGGTCCGCAGCGCCGCGGTGCCGATCGAGATGGTCCCCGGAAAGCCCTGATGCTCGCCGGCGGCGCCGTACGCGATCGCCGGGGCGGTCAGGAAATCCAGTTGCCGGGCCGCCTCGGCGGCAACGGCGGTGGCGATCCGAGTGTCGGTGTCCAACGGCAGGTGCGGGCCGTGCTGTTCGGTCGAGCCGACCGGGACGACCAGTGTCGCCTCGGTGGCGGAAAGCCGGCCCGACGTGCACTCCCCCAGGTCGGCCAGGTCGATCACTCCGCGATGGTAGACCCGGGAACGCCGAGCGTTCGGGCGAATCCGGGCGGGATCAGGACGTCGTCGCGGGTGATGTCGTGGACCGAGGACTTGCCCAGTCCGCGCAGCGCCGAGTCGATGCCGCCGTGCATGATGTCCAACACGTTCTCCACCCCGGCCTGACCCGCTGCGGCGAGTCCCCACAGATAGGCCCGGCCGATCATGACTGCGCGGGCGCCCAGTGCCAGCGCCTTGACCACGTCACTGCCGCGACGGATACCGCCGTCGAGCAGCACCTCGATGTCGCCTCCGACGGCGTCGGCGATGGCCGGCAGCGCCCGGATGGTCCCCGGGGTGCCGTCGAGGTTGTTGCCACCGTGGTTGGACACTGAGATCGCCGAGACGCCGGCGTCGACCGCACGGCGGGCGTCGTCGACGCGCATCACGCCCTTGAGCATGAACGGCCCGCCCCACAACTCGCGCAGCCAGGCGATGTCCTCCCAGGTGGGTGGCGGCGTCCCCATCCACTCGCCGTAAGCCTCGAAGAACGGCGGACCGGACTCGCCCTTCTGCGCCTGGTTCGGCACCGCCAGTGACGGCGGCTTGAAGGTCTTGGCCCATTCCAAAAACCAGCGTGGCCGCACCAGGCCCTGGGGCGACATCTTGATGGCGGTGAGGTAGTCCATCTTCTGCGGGATCTTGGGGCTGCCCCAGTCCCGGCCGTGCGAGAAACTCCAGTCGGTGGTGACGATGAGGCCGACCGCACCGGCGGCGCGGGCCCGTTCGGCGCGCCGGGCGATGGCGTCGCGGCCACCCAGCCAGTAGATCTGAAAGAACGTCTTCGGGTTGGCTGCGACGACTTCTTCGATCGGCTTGCTCGCGAACGACGACAGGCCCATGGCGGTTCCCCGGGCGGCCGCGGCGCGGGCGACGGCGACCTCGCCGTCGGGGTTCACCGCCTGCACCCCGGTGGGCGATATCAACACGGGCAGCGAAATATCCTGGCCCATAACCGTTGTCGCCAGATCACGCTTCTCGGTTGCACCGATGACATGTGGGGCGAAGCCGAGTTCGGCGAACGCCTCGACGTTGTCGGAGTAGGTCAGTCCCTTCTCGCTGCCGCCGAGAAGCGCTCCATAGACGCCCTTGGGTAGGCGCTTCTTGGCGCGCTGCTGTGCGACGGCGACGGTCTCGAACCAGACATCACGTGCCATTAGACCGGACTTTCGTTGCAGGGCCGGGCAGGCGGCCTGGCCAGGGTGAGCAGCACGGTGCGGGAGTGATCGGCGCGGGGCCGGGGGGTTTCGCGTTCGGCGGCCAGTGCCGGGGTGCTGTATCCCTGGACGCATTCGGGGTCCGGGCCGTCCATCGGCAGACCGGTGAAGAACTTCGCAGCCATGCAGCCGCCACGGCAGCTGTCGTAGTGACCACAACTGCCGCACGCTCCGGCAGCCTGCGGTGCGCGCAGTTCTTTGAACAGCGTGGAGTCCTTCCATACCGCGGCGAAGCCCTGGGGCTCGCCACGATCATTGGCGGTCAACACGTTTCCTGCCAGGAAGCGGTCGTGGATGGCGAACGGGCACGCGTAGACGTCGCCGACCGGGTCGATCAGGCACACCACCCGCCCTGCGCCGCACATGTTGAGCCCTGACAGCGCCCCGGGCTCACCCAGGCCGGACAGGTGGAAGAAGGAATCACCGGTCAGCACCCGCTCGCCGTGGGCGACCAGCCACTCGTACAACTGCACCTGCTGCTCTGAGGTGGGGTGCAGGTCGTCCCAGACGTCGGCGCCGCGGCCGGAGGGCCGTAACCGGGTGATGCGCAGAGTCGCCCCGTAGCGGTCGGCCAGCGATTTGAACGCGTCAAGCTGGCCGACGTTGTGCCGGGTGACGACCACTGAAATCTTGGGGTCGGAGAAGCCCTCTGCGGCAAGGTTTTCCAGTGCCCTGACCGCCATCGCGAAGGATCCCGAGCCGCGGACCGCATCGTTGACGTCGGCGGTGGCGCCGTCGACGGAGATCTGGACGTCGACGTAGTCGCCGGCGGCCAGCCGAGCGGCCACCTCGCGGGTGATGCGGACGCCGTTGGTGGAGAACTTCACTCCGACATGATGGGCGGTCGCATAGTCCACCAGTTCCCAGAAGTCCGGGCGCACGGTCGGCTCGCCGCCGCCGATGTTGACGTAGAAGACCTGCATGCGCTCGAGCTCATCGATGATGGCCTTGCACTGCGCGGTGGACAGCTCACGGGGATCGCGCCGGCCCGAGGAGGACAGGCAGTGCACACAGGCCAGGTTGCAGGCGTAGGTCAGCTCCCATGTCAGGCAGATCGGCGCGTCGAGGCCGCGCTCGAATTGGGCGATCAGCCCGGAGGTCATCGCACCTCCCCGGGAACCAGCATGTTCGACTGCGCCAGCACGCCCAGGGCATGCAGGTAGGGACCCTCCTGACCGGGACCGACGCCGGCAGCGGCCAGGGCCGACTGCACGTCGGAGTGCTCAGCCAGCGATTCGACGACCGCGACGATGGTCCGGTTCTTGAGGAACGACAGCTTCCGCGTGCCGAAGTGATACAGCAACGCCCCGAACGGTTCGGGGCGCACGGCCACCTGCGGATGCAGCCGCCAGGTCAGCGACGGGTCGATCAGTAGACCCCGCACATCCCGTCGATGGAGACCTCTTCGACCAGGCTCTCGGTCACCAGCTCGGTGGAGGTGTTCTCGTTCTGATTCGGCTCCATGCGGCACGTCCTTTCAGCTGAATCGTCGACATCCGGCCGTTGAACCGCCAGAATATGGCATCAAGTGCCGAAAAGGGAAGGCTTTGGTCGGATGGGAACTGCGCGGGCCGGGCGGCGACGCTCGACCACCCCGGACCACATCGCCGGGGTGGCCCTGGACCTGTTCGGCACCTACGGTTTCAGCGAGGTCAGCGTCGACGACGTCGCGGTGGCGGCCGGTATCGCGCGCCGCACGCTGTTCCGGTATTACGCCTCGAAGAATGCGATCCCCTGGGGCGATTTCGATTCCCACCTTCGGCACTTCGCCGCACTCCTCGACAACGCCGATCCGCAACTGCCCATGCGCGATGCGCTGCGCTCGGCACTGCTGGAGTTCAACACCTTCGACGAGTCCGAGGCCACCCGCCACCGCCAGCGGATGCGGGTGATTCTGCGGACCGCCGAACTGCAGGCGTACTCGATGACCATGTATGCCGGCTGGCGCGATGTGGTGGCGGAGTTCGTGGCCCGCCGGACCGACTGCCGCCCAACGGATCTGGTGCCGCAGACACTTGCTTGGCTGATGCTCGGTGTCGCGCTGGCCGCCTACGAACACTGGCTCAACGAGGGCGACGGGGCCGCGTCGGTTTCGCTTCGACAGGCGCTGGCCGATGCCTTCGACACCGCTGCGGCCGGTTTCTAGCCGAGCACATCGCCGATCGGCACCGCCGCGGCGATCTTCGCCCGGGCCTTCATCACCTTGCCCGGCATCCCGCCGCCCACCACCCCGACCAGCGCGCCGTCGCGTTCGTAATAGGCCAGGAACCTCCGTCCGTCGTCCTCCACGATGTGGACGACGTCGCCGGGCTCGGGTTCGCCGAGGCACTGGATCTTGACGTCGTACTGGTCGCTCCAGAAATACGGCACCACCACCAGTGCCGGCGGGTCCTGACCGAGCATCGCCGGCACCATCACGCGGGCTTGTTCGGCAACATTGCTCCAGTGCTCGACCCGCACCTGATGGCCGGCCGCGTCGCGCCACGAGGCGACGTCCCCCAGCGCCCATACGTGCTCGACGCTGCTGCGGCCCACCTGGTCGCATACGACCCCGTTGTCCACCGCGACGCCGCTGCCGGTCAGCCAGTCGGTGGCCGGCCGCGACCCGATACCCACCACCACCAGATCGGCGTCGAGCACCGTGCCGTCGGTGAGTACCACTTCGTCGACCGTGGTCTCACCCCGCACCTCGGCCACCCCGACGCCGGTCCGCACGTCGACCCCCTCAGCCCGGTGCAGCCGGGCGACCAGTTCCCCGATCCGCTCGCCGAGCACACCGGCCAGCGGTGCCGGCTGGGGTTCGACCAGGGCCACCTGCACTCCGAGTTTGCGCAGGCTCGCCGCGACCTCGCAGCCGATGAAGCCCGCGCCGACGATCACCGCGCGCCGGGCAGCGGTGGCGTGCCGGCGCAGATCCAGCGCATCGTCGAAGGAACGCAGTACCCGGATGCCGTCGAGAGCTGGAAACGACGGGATCCGCTTGGGCACCAGACCGGTCGCGATTACCAGTTCGTCGTAGCCCAGCACAACCCCGTCGGCGAGCGTCACCGTCTTGGTGGAGGCGTCCAGCGACCGGGCCCCCGCGCCGAGGCGAACGCTGATGTCGTTGTCGGTGTAGAACGCGGCAGGCTTGAGTGCCACGTCGGCCAGCCCCTTGGCGGTGTCCTGCAACACGTCCTTGGACAGCGGCGGCCGGTCGTAGGGCAGGTGATTTTCGTCGCTGACCATGGTCACCGAACCCTCGTAGCCGCACTTGCGCAGCTGCTCGGCGGTCCGGGCGGCGGCCAATCCGCCGCCGACGATCACTACGCCCCTGCCGCTCACCCTGCTTTTCATACACGACGACGACGCCGGGCGCCCCACAGTCCGGTTGGCCGGTTCCCGAGCGGGCCGTCCCCGGCAGGCCCATAATCGGCTCATCCCGAAAGCCAGGAGGGGTTCCGCAATGACGGCACCGACCATCCCCGAACAGATGCTGCGCCGTCGGCCGGTCAGCGGGGGTCCGGTGGCTCACGGTGCCTCCGAGAGCCTCAAGCGCTCAATCGGGACGTTCCAGCTCACCATGTTCGGCGTCGGCTGCACTGTCGGAACCGGTATCTTCTTCGTACTGTCCCAGGCTGTCCCGAAAGCCGGTCCGAGCACGGTGATCTCGTTCCTGGTCGCGGGCATGGCGGCCGGCCTTGCGGTGATCTGCTACGCGGAACTGGCGTCGGCCGTGCCCGTTTCGGGCTCGACGTACTCCTACGCCTACGCGACCCTCGGCGAGGCGGTCGCCATGGGCGTGGCCGCCTGCCTGATGCTGGAGTACGGAGTGGCTACCGCCGCACCCGCCGTCGGCTGGAGCCAGTACGTCAACAAGCTACTCGATAACTTCACCGGACATCCTCTGCCGCAGGCTCTTTCGGCCGCACCCTGGGACGCCAACCCCGGCGTGGTGAACCTACCCGCCGTCATCCTGGTAGGACTCTGCGCGCTGCTGCTCATCCGCGGGGCCAGCGAGTCGGCCACCGTCAACACCGTCATGGTGATCGTCAAGCTCAGCGTGCTGGCGTTGTTCGCCGTGATCGCGTTCACCGCCTTCCAGGCTGACCGCTTCGCTGATTTCGCACCGTTCGGTATCAGCGGCATCGGGGCGGCGGCCGGCACGATCTTCTTCTCCTACATCGGCATGGACGCCGTCTCCACCGCCGGCGACGAGGTCAAGGACCCGCAGCGCACCATGCCGCGGGCGCTGATCATCGCGCTGCTGGTGATCACCTCGTTCTACGTCCTGGTGACGGTCGCCGCGCTGGGGGCGCAGGACTGGCCTGAGTTCGACAACCAGGAAGCCGGTCTGGCCGCCATCCTGGACAAGGTCACCGGCGCCCGGCACTGGGGCACGGTGCTGGCCGCCGGGGCGGTGATATCGATCTTCTCGGTGACACTGGTGACGATGTACGGCCAGACCCGCATTCTGTTCGCGATGGGCCGCGACGGCTTGCTGCCCTCGATGTTCGCCAAGGTCAATCCGCGCACCATGACACCGGTCAACAACACCATCATCGTCGCCGTCGTGGTGGCCATCCTGGCCGGCTTCGTCCCATTGGACTACCTCGCCGACCTGGTGTCGATCGGCACCCTCACGGCGTTCATCGTGGTGGCGACCGGGGTGGTGATACTGCGTCGGCGAGAGCCCGACCTGCCCCGCGGCTTCCGGGTGCCCGGCTATCCGGTGACCCCGGTCCTGGCCATCCTGGCCTGCCTCTACATCCTGGTGAGCCTGCGCTGGTACACCTGGCTGGCATTCGCATGCTGGGTGGCGTTGGTACTGGCGTTCTACTTCGCGTGGGGACGCCACCACAGCGCCCTCAACCGCGGCGGCGAGCCTGTGTCAGCCGCGGAGATCCTCGCCGACGTCGAGGTCATCCACCCGCCCCGGGAGCTGCCGTGACGGTCGTCGTGGGCTATCTCGCCGGTAAGAGTGGGTCGGCGCCGCTCCATCTGGCCGCGTGCCTGGCGCGCACCCTGCAGACCTCACTGACGGTGGCGAGTATCGTTCCCCGGCCGTGGACCTTCCCGTCACCCGCCCGGGTGGACGCCGAGTACGCCGCCTGGGCCGACGAGCTGGCCGCCGACTCGGCGAAGGAGGCGCGGCGGGAGCTGACGTCCATCCCCGCCCCGGCGGAGGTGGTCTTCCACAGCCATGCCCACCGCTCGGCGTCCGGCGGACTGATCGAGGTCGTCGATGAACTCGATGCCGATCTGCTGGTGCTGGGCTCCTCGGCCCACGGCCAACTGGGGCAGGTGGTGGTCGGATCTACCGCCGACCGATTGCTGCACTCATCACCGGTACCGGTGGCGATCGCCCCACGCGGCTATCGCGGCCCACGCGCCGGAACGCTGACCCGGCTCACCTGCGGCTACCCCGGCACCCCGGAATCCATCGAACTGGTCCGCCGGATCGCCGCACTGGCCGGACGGCTGGAATTGCCGTTGCGCGTGATCACTTTCGCGGTGCGCGGCCGGACCATGTATCCACCCGAGGTCGGACTGCACGCCGAGGACTCAATTCTGGCGGCGTGGGAGTCCCAAGCCGCCGAGATGCTGGCCCGATTGCGGACCGACGGGGTGGTGGGCGACGATGCGCTGCTGCAGGTGGTCAGCGGCAACGGGTGGGGTCAGGCTCTCGACGACGCAGAGTGGCAGGACGGTGAGATCCTGGCCCTGGGCAGCTCACCGCGAAGCGATATCGCGCACGTCTTCCTGGGCTCGCACGCGACCAAGATCATGCGGGTCAGCCCCGTCCCGGTGCTGGTGTTGCCGGGTTAGCAATTCCCGGCGTCAGCACTTCAGTACTTCAGCACCCCGCGGTCGACGAGGATCTGCGATCCGGAGATCACCCCGGAGCGGTCCCCGGCCAGCCACACCACCACCTCGGCGGCCTCCTCCGGTGTCATGAAGTCGCTGCGCTTGCCACCACCGGTCGCCGCCGGCTGGTAGGGCATCGGCGCATAGGCGTTCAGATAGCTGGGGTGGGCGCTGAGGATGCCCAGCATCGACTCGTTGAGGATCATCGGGGTGGCGATCGAGTACGGGTTGATCGAGTTGACCCGGATGCCGTACTCGCCGAGTTCCAGCGCCAGCGTATTGGTCAGCGCCGTCAATCCGTGCTTGGAGGCCGAGTAGTGGCCGTTGCCCGGGGTGGCCTTGACGCCACTGGCCGAGCTCACGATGACGATCGAGCCGCCGTTCCCGGCCTCGATCATCGCCGGGATGGCCGCGCGTAACGTGCGCCAGGTGCCGGTGAGATTGACGTCGATCACGGTGGTCCACTGCTCATCGGACAGCTCCCACACCCTGCCCCAGCTCAGCACCCCGGCATTGGCCACCAGCACATCCAGCCGGCCGAACCGCTCGACGCCGTCGGCGACCAGCTGCCGCAGTGCCGCGTCGTCACGGATGTCGACGGTGCGGGCCAGCACCGAACGGCCCTCCGCCGCAACCAGCCGCTCGGTCTCGGCAAGGTCCTCGGGCGTCGCCGAGACATAGGGGACGGTGTCGGAAACCCGCGCGCAGATGTCGGCGATGATGACGTCGGCACCCTCGCGGGCCAGCCGCACCGCGTAGGCGCGGCCCTGGCCGCGCGCCGCCCCGGTCACCAACGCGACGCGCCCTGCCAGATCGCCCATGTGATCGTCCTTCCAGCCCTCGCCTGCCCGCCGGGGCTCAGGCTAGCAACAAAACTGGAACGTGTTTCAGTCCGGTCTCACAACTCGGCGAGGATCTGCTGGCGCTTGGCGGCGTATTCGGCGTCGGTGATCGCCCCGGTGGCGTACAGGGTCTCCAACTGCTGCAGGCGCTGCGAGACGGTCAGCGGCGGATTCGGCACCGCCTGCACGGGTACCGCCTCGGCGGCGGCGGCATTGCGGACGATACTCATGACCTGTTGGCGCACAACGGGATTGGACCTGATATCAATCGTACCGGAAACCGGTATCCGGTTTGCGTGCAGGACTTGGAGAATCTGCAGCAGCGGGCCGGCCTGCCCGGTGAGGTCATAGGTCCGGTTGTCCTCGTCGAGGGTGAACTCGGCCGGCACCGCTCCAGCGATCAATGCGCTGGCATCCCAGTCGATTTCGTAGGTGCCAGTCCCGGGCTGGACCATCGCAACCAGTTTGTGGGCATTGAGGATCTGCATCCGGGCCGGACTCGACGCCATCGTCTCCTGCGCGTCGAAGGGGGTTGGTGCTTCGACGTGCAGGTTCACCTTGATCATCTGCTGGTCGTTGACGAACCATCGGGTGTCGGAGATCCCTGTGACGCGGGCCAGCACCAACACACCCGACTGGCTCAATTCTTGATGCCGGGCGGCGGATTTCATACCGTAATTCGTCAGCGCCAGTGCGGCGAGGACGTCAGCAGCGGTAATGAAGAGTCCAACCCAGAACATCCAGTTGATGTAGGGCCGGGCCATCGTGCCCAGCGCGAAGTACACGATCAGGAAGATGGGGCCGACCAGTCCGCCGCACAGCAGCACGGTCAGTTGAGCTTTGAGGTAGCGCGCGAACATCGCCCGGCCTAGAACGGCAGACCGAACAACCGGGTGATACTGGGAAAGCCGATCGACGGCAGTCCGATCGGGGGCAGACCCACCGGAGGCGGCCCCAGCCCGGGCAGCCCGATCTCGGGCATTCCGATCGGAGGCAGCGCAGGCACTGCCGGCAACGCGAGGGCCAGCACCGGAACCGCCGCCAGTGCAGCGGCCACCTGCTCGGGATTCGGCAGTGCGGGCATCTCCCCCGGTCGCGGAAGCCGTTGCAGCGCCGACAGTTCGGAGAGATCCGGAAGTGGCGGCAACTCGGGCGGTTGCGGCAGCGCGGGCACCCCGTACGGTGGCTGACCGGCGGCCGCGGCGAACGCCGCCGAGAGGCCGCTGAAATCCGGAGGGCCGGCGACCGCCATAGGAGGCAGCGCGTTCTGCAGTTGCGACAGCAGTCCCTTGTCGGAGTACGCGGCGTACAGGATCAGGTCGCCGAGGGCGGCCGCGGCCGCGTCGGCCGCGCCCGATCCGGTGCTGCCGGCGATGGACCCGGCGATGTTGGCGGCCGCAGCGTTGGCCTGGCTCTGAAGATAGGGCTGCACCAGCGCCTGCCAGTCGATGGCGGGTGGCAGCTGGGGCGGCGCCGGAAGCTGGAAAGCCGGCGGTGCCGGCAACGCGGGCAAAACCGGGGCGGTCGGCATCGAGGCCGGGACCGCCGGCGGCGCGGCCGGGCGGCGCAACGTGTCGGCTCCATCGTCGGAACCGAAGCTCTCGAACAGTTCAGAGCCGGCGCCCCGCGGCACCGAATCCGGTTCGGGCGCCGGGGATGGGGCGGTCTGGATCGGCGTCAGCGCGGGCGTCGTCGTCGAGGGATGGCCGGCGAACATCACCACCAGCGTGCCGCCGACTCCGGAGACCGCGAGGGCCGTTGCGGCGGCCAGGCGAGTACGCCGTCGTGCCGTCTCACCCTGGCCGCGCATGCCGGTCAGCCTATCACCGCAGACACTGCGAAAGCGGCGTCCGCCTTGTCGACGGACGCCGCTTTCATGCAGCTCAGACCGCATTTCACGGCCTCGGGCCGGGGGTTACTTGACGATCTTGGTAACCCGGCCGGCGCCCACGGTGCGACCGCCTTCGCGGATCGCGAAGCGCAGGCCCTCGTCCATGGCGACGGGCTGGATCAGCTTCACCGAGATGTCGGTGTTGTCGCCGGGCATGACCATCTCCGTACCTTCCGGCAGCGTGACAACGCCGGTCACGTCGGTGGTGCGGAAGTAGAACTGCGGACG
>JAPOHV010000232.1 GCA_029979305.1 Mycobacteriaceae bacterium
GACGCCACCGGATCGCCGCCGCGAGCGGATCGGCGGGCACGGCCGGCACCGCCATCCCGGCCTCCCGCACCACCTCCGCCGCCGCCAGCATCCGGGACAGCACCACGTCGTCACCGGCCAGGAAGTCCGCCAGCCGCGCGCCGCCCGGTCCGGTGGCGCGGCCGGCCAACTCGGTCAGCACCGCCTGCACCCGCCGGTAGCGGACCGGTGCGGCCGCCCGGTCGACGGCGGCACGAACCGCCTCCACGCCGCTGGCCCGGCGCAGCGCGGCCCGCACGGTCGTGCGGTCGGCGCCGGGCCGCGACACCCCGAACTCATCGGCGAGGGCCCACAGCGCCTCATCGTCGATGCCCGGGTCGACGGCGGCCGTCGCCGCCCGTGCGGACAACGCGACCGTGGCGGATCCGACCACGACGAGATCGGCGACACGGACCTCGAGGTCGGGTTCCTCATCGGGCCCGCAGATCGTCACCCCGGCTGCCCGCAGTGCCCGGACCGCCGCCATCTCGCCGACCACCCGCACCCGGACCGGGGCGGTCAGCCCGGCGGCCAGCCGGGCCAGGTCCGGATCGTCGAGGCGTACGGCCGCCGCGGTCAGCACGGCGGCGAGCGGGCAGTCGACCATCGAGAAGCAGGGTGGCAGCCCGGTCGCCGGGCGGCCAGTCAGTGGAAGGCAACTGTTGGGTATCAATCTGTTCGGCGATAGCGGCGGCTCGGGCTTGATGGGCCACCATGTATCAATGCCTGTTCCGCGGCCTGTTTCGGGCCACGCCGCGACCGAGGCGGCCCCGCATCAGCCCCGGCGGGTGACCAGCTTCCGGTCCCGTCGTTCCGCGCTGACCGAGGCCCAGCAGGGCGTATGGGACCGGCTCTGGCCGGCCCTGGGCCGGTTGGCCGACACCCGG
This sequence comes from Mycobacteriaceae bacterium, assembly GCA_029979305.1. Classification (GTDB taxonomy): domain Bacteria; phylum Actinomycetota; class Actinomycetes; order Mycobacteriales; family Mycobacteriaceae; genus Mycobacterium. Next base: position 906 of record JAPOHV010000232.1, read on the forward strand.
GAGAAGCTCGACACCGCGGGGTGGTTCGGCCGCCGGGCACCTCTTGTCCTGGAGATCGGCTGCGGCACCGGCACCTCGACGCTGGCGATGGCCCAGACCGAGCCCGACCTGGATGTCATCGCCGTCGAGGTCTACCGCCGCGGCCTGGCTCAGCTGCTCAGCGGTATCGACCGGGCTTCCAACGAAGAAAGCCCCGTCACCAACATCCGGCTGATCCGGGGCGACGGCACCGACGTCCTGGAACATCTGCTGACCACCGGATCGCTGACCGGCATCCGGGTGTTCTTCCCGGACCCCTGGCCCAAGGCCCGCCATCACAAACGCCGGCTGCTGCAGCCGGCAACCGTGGCCCTGATGGCCGACCGGCTGCGGCCCGGCGGTGTGCTGCACGCGGCCACCGATCATGCCGGGTACGCCGAGCAGATCGCTGAGGTCGGTGACGCCGAACCGCTGCTTCGCCGCGCGGAACCGGATGAGCCACTGCCGATCTCGACAGCCCGGCCGATCACGAAGTACGAAACCAAGGCCCGCCACGCCGGCAGCGCGGTGAACGAATTCATCTGGGTGAGGCGCGCATGACCGTCATCGAACAGCTCGACATCGCACCCCCGGACGACGGCCTGGCGCCGGGGATCAAACGGGTCCTACTGGTGTGGGACGCGCCCAACCTCGACATGGGACTCGGCTCGATCCTGGGGGGTCGGCCTACCGCGGCGCACCGGCCACGGTTCGACGCACTCGGCCGCTGGTTGCTGGCCTGCACCGCCGAGCTGGCCGCCGGCCACCCCGAGGTGGCCCTGGAACCGGAGGCGACGGTGTTCACCAACATCGCCCCGGGCAGCGCCGACGTCGTCCGGCCCTGGGTGGAGGCGCTGCGCAACGTGGGGTTCGCGGTGTTCGCGAAACCCAAGGTCGACGAGGACAGCGATGTCGATGCCGACATGCTTGCCCACATCGCGTTACGGCGCAGCGAGGGCCTGGCGTCGGTCCTGGTCGCCTCGGCCGACGGCCAGGCGTTCCGGCAACCGCTGGAGGACATCGCCGGCGACGGCATCGACGTCCGGGTCCTCGGATTTCGCGAACATGCCAGCTGGGCGTTAGCGTCGGATACCTTCGAATTCGTAGACTTGGAGGACATTCCGGGAGTTTTCCGCGAGCCCCTGCCGCGAATCGGCTTGGACTCGCTGCCGGAGCACGGTGCGTGGCTGCAGCCGTTCCGGCCGCTGTCGTCGTTGCTGAGCTCGCGAATTTAGACCTGCAGTAAGGAGACCTGAGTGTTCGCCTGGTGGGGCCGAACCGTTTACCGGTACCGGTACATCGTCATCGCCGTGATGGTGGCGCTCTGTGTCGGCGGCGGTATCTACGGCATTGACCTGGGTAAGCACGTCACCCAGAGCGGTTTCTACGACGAGGGCAGCCAGTCGGTGACCGCCTCGCTGCTGGCCGACGGGGCCTACGGCCGCGACACCTCCGGACATATCGTCGCCATCTACACCGCGCCCGACGGCAAGACCGTCGACGATCCCGAGTTCTCCAAGAAGATCCTGGACAACCTGGACCAGGCCCAGAAGGACCATCCCGACGAGATCCTGCGGGCGATCGGCTACTTCAAGAGCCCCGAGATGCTCTCGAACATGGCCGACGCGAGCAAGAAGCACGCCTTCATGTCGATCCAGCTCAAGGGCAACGACGACGACACCATCCTGAACAACTACAAGGTGGTCAAGGACAGCTTCAACATCCCGGGTATCGATGTGAA
>JAPOHV010000043.1 GCA_029979305.1 Mycobacteriaceae bacterium
ACGGTGGCGCTGCTGCCCACCTTCGCCATGTCGATCCCGCTGACCGTGCTCATCATCTTCATCTTCAACCTGCTGCTGACGGAGTTCGGCGCTGCGGACGTGTCCGGCGCCGGCGCCGCGCTGGCCTCGGTGACCCAGCTGGGACCGCTGGTCACGGTGCTCGTGGTGGCGGGAGCCGGCTCCACCGCCATCTGCGCCGACCTGGGCGCCCGCACCATCCGCGAGGAGATCTACGCCCTCGAGGTGCTCGGCATCGACCCGATCCACCGCCTGGTGGTGCCCCGCGTGGCGGCAGCGACGCTGGTGTCCGTCCTGCTCAACGGCGCGGTGATCGTCATCGGGCTGGTGGGCAGCTTCATCTTCGGCGTATACCTGCAGAACATCTCGGCCGGCGCCTACGTGCAGACCCTGACCCTCATCACCGGGCTGCCCGAAGTGGTCATCGCCGTCGCCAAGGCGGTGGCCTTCGGCCTGATCGCCGGTCTGGTGGGCTGCTACCGGGGGCTGACGGTGGGTGGCGGCGCCAAGGGCGTGGGCATCGCGGTGAATGAGACCCTGGTGCTCTGCGTTGTGGCATTGTTCGCGGTCAACGTGATCTTCACGACGATCGGCGTTCGATTCGGAACGGGGCACTAGATGGCGACAGCGACAGCAACCAGGGCGTCGGTTCCGTCCCGCTTCCCCAAGTTCCTGAACCCGGAGCGGTTGGGCAAGGTTCCGGGCAAGTTCCTGGACAGCACCGGCAAGGTCGCCGTGTTCTCCATGGAGGCCATCGGCGAGATTCCGCACGCGATGCGCTACTACCGCAAGGAGATCGTCCGGCTGATCGCCGAGGTCGGCATGGGCGCCGGTGCGATGGCGGTCGTGGGCGGGACCGTCGCGATCGTCGGCTTCGTCACGCTGTCCGCCGGCTCGCTGATTGCCATCCAGGGCTTCGCATCACTGGGCAACATCGGGGTGGAGGCCTTCACCGGCTTCCTCGCCGCCATGGTCAACGTTCGCCTGACCGCGCCCGTCGTGACCGGTGAGGCACTCGCCGCCACCGTCGGCGCCGGCGCCACCGCCGAGTTGGGCGCCATGCGAATATCCGAGGAAGTCGACGCCCTCGAGGTGATGGGCATCAAGTCCATCTCCTACCTGGTGTCGACCCGCCTCGTCGCCGCCTCGGTGGTCATCATTCCGCTCTACGCGATGTCACTGATCATGGCGTTCCTGGCCGCGCAGCTGACCACCACCGTGCTCTACGGGCAGTCGGCCGGCACCTACGCGCACTACTTCCACACGTTCCTTCGGCCCAACGACGTGTTCTGGTCCTTCGTCGAAGTCATCATCATCTCGGTGATCGTCATGCTCAACCACTGCTACTTCGGCTACAACGCCAGTGGCGGCCCGGTGGGCGTGGGCGAGGCGGTCGGCAAGTCCATGCGGGCCTCGCTGGTGGTGGTTCAGTTCGTTGTTCTGTTCGCCTCGTTGGCGCTCTACGGCACCGACCCGAACTTCAACCTGACGGTGTAGCCATGACAGCGCCCCTGAACGACACCCGCACCCCGCCGATCCGGCTGGCCGGCGCCATCCTGCTGCTGATCTTCGCGATCATCCTGACCTTCGTCATCCTGCAGTTCCGCGGCACGCTCAAGCCGAAGACCTATCTGACGATGGTTGCCGCCCGCGCCGGCCTAGTGATGGACCCCAATGCGAAGGTGACCTACAACGGCGTCGCGGTTGGCCGGGTCAACAAGATCGAGCCCACCCAGGTCGACGGCAAAGAGGCGGCGAAGTTCCAACTCGAGGTCGACCCGAAGTTCATCAAGTACATCCCCGCCAACGTCGACGCCGACATCCAGGCCACCACGATCTTCGGCAATAAGTACGTCTCGCTGTCCACCCCGCGCGACCCGTCGTCGCAGCGGGTCGGGCCTTCCGACGTGATCGACGCCCGCAGCACGACCACCGAGTTCAACACCCTGTTCGAGACGGTGACGAGCCTCGCCGAGAAGATCGACCCGGTCAAGCTCAACCTGACCCTGTCGGCCACCGCCGAGGCGCTGACCGGCCTGGGCACCAAGCTGGGCCAGTCACTGGTCAAGGCCAACGTGGCGATGGACACCCTGAACCCGCGGCTGCCCCGCCTGCAGTACGGCCTGCAGCGGCTCGCCGATACGGCTGACATCTACACCGGCGCTGGCCCGGACTTCTGGGACTCGCTGGACAACGCGCTGACCACGGTCCGCACCCTCAACAACCAGCAGGGCGACCTCGACGCCGCGCTGCTGGGTGCCGTCGGGTTCGGCAACACCGGCGCCGAGGTGTTCGAGCGCGGCGCCCCCTATCTGGTGCGGGCGCTGTCCGACCTGACGCCGACCTCGCGGCTGCTGAACACCTACAGCCCGGAGTTGTTCTGCATGATCCGCAACTACGCCGAACTGCTGCCGGCCGCACTGGACGGCTTCGGTGGCAACGGTTACTCGCTGGCCGACCACGCCGAGTTGGTCGGTGCGCCGAACCCCTACATCTACCCGGACAACCTGCCCCGGGTGAACGCCCGCGGCGGGCCCGGTGGCGCGCCCGGCTGCTGGCAGAAGGTGACGCGGGACTTCTGGCCCGCGCCCACGCTGGTCGCCGACACCGGTGTCTCGATCGCGCCCTACAACCACTTCGAGCTCGGGCAGCCAATCCTTACTGAGTACGTCTGGGGACGTCAGGTCGGGGAGAACACGATCAACCCATGAGCATCAAGGGAACGGCAATCAAGCTGGCGATCGTCTCGACGATCCTGGCACTGTGCACGGCCATGCTGGTCGTGGTGTTCGGCAACCTCCGCTTCCAGAGATTCGCCACCTACGAGGCGGAGTTCAGCAACGGCAGCGGGCTCAAGGCCGGGCAGTTCGTGCGGGCCGGCGGCGTGGAGGTCGGCAAGGTCAAGTCGGTCCGGCTGCTGGAGAACGGGCAGCGGGTGGTGGCGACGCTGAACGTCGACAAGTCGCTGCCGCTCTACCAGTCCACCGGTGCCCAGATCCGCTACGCGAACCTGATCGGTGAGCGCTACGTCAACCTCGACCGCGGCACCGGCGACGGCATGGACAAGGTGCTTCCGCCGGGCGGGGTGATCCCGGTGGCGCGCACCCAGCCGGCCCTCGACCTCGACGCGCTCATCGGCGGTTTCAAGCCGCTGTTCAAGTCGCTCGACCCGGAGAAGGTCAACAACATCGCGACGTCGCTGGTCACCGTGTTCCAGGGGCAGGGCGGAACGGTCGCCAACATCCTGAGCCAGACCGCCACGCTGACGGCCACGCTGGCCGACCGCGACAAGGCGATCGGTGAGGTCATCACCAACCTCAACACCGTGCTGGGCACCGTCAACAAGCACCAGAAGGAATTCGACTCCACGGTCAGCAACCTGGAGATCCTGGTGACCGGGCTGAAGAACCGGGCCGACCCGCTGGCCGGGGCGATCGCCGACATCAGCAACGCCTCCGGCACCCTGGCCGGGCTGCTCAGCGACGACCGTCCGCTGCTGCAGCAGACCCTGGGCAAGCTCGAGACAATCCAGCAGCCGTTCGCCGACGACCCGGCGAAGCTGGACAAGCTGCTCACCGAGTACCCGACCGCGATCAACCTGATCGGCCGGGCGGGCGGTATCTACGGTGACTTCTTCAACTTCTATCTCTGCGACCTCACCCTGACCCTCAACGGCCTGCAGCCCGGCGGCCCGGTTCGAAAGGTCCGGATCACCAAGCAGCCGACGGGGAGGTGCACACCGCAGTGAGAACCCTACAAACCAACAACCGCGTCCGGCTGGGTCTACTCGGCCTGCTCATGCTGGTCATGGTCGTCGTGGTGGGCCAGAGCTTCGCCAGCATCCCGATGCTGTTCGCCAAGCCGATGTACTACGCGCACTTCGCCGACTCGGCCGGCTCCGCCCCCGGCGACAAGGTCCGCATCAGCGGCTACGACGTCGGCCAGATCAAGTCGCTCAAGATCGACGGCGACCGGGTCAAGGTCGGCTTCACCCTCGGCGACTACCGGATCGGCACCGACAGCCGGCTGTCGATCCGTACCGACACAATCCTGGGCAAGCGCGTCATGGAGATCGACCCGCGCGGCAACAAGCCGCTGCCGGTCAACGGCCTGCTGCCGCTCGAGCAGAGCACCACGCCCTACCAGCTCTATGACGCCTTCTCCGAGCTGACCACCAACACCAGCCAGTGGGATCTCACCGCCGTCAAGCGCTCGCTGAACGTGCTGAGCGAGACGCTGGACGCCAGCCGGCCGGAGCTCAAGGCGGCGCTCGACGGCGTGTCGCGGTTCTCCGACACCATCGGCAAGCGCGATCAGCAGTTCAAGGACCTGCTCGCCCAGGCCAACAAGGTGGCCGGCGTGCTGGGCAACCGCAGCGAGCAGATCAACCGGCTGCTGGTCAACGCCGGTGTGCTGCTGGGAGCGGTCAACCAGCGCAGCCAGGAGGTCGACCTGCTGCTGAAGAACATCTCCGCGGTGTCGCAGCAGTTCGCCGGGTTCATCAACGACAACCCGAACCTCAACAGCGTGCTGACCCAGCTGCAGACCATCAGCGACGTGCTGGCCAAGCACAAAGACGATCTGGCCTACTCGATCACCACCGCGTCGAAGTTCATGGGCTCCCTCACCGAGGCCATCGGCTCCGGGCCGTACTTCAAGACGCTGCTGGTCAACATCCTTCCGTACCAGATCATCCAGCCGTGGGTCGACGCCGCGTTCAAGCAGCGCGGTATCGACCCCGAGGAGTTCTGGCGCAACGCCGGCCTGCCGGCCTACCAGTTCCCCGACCCGAACGGTGTGACCCAGCCCAACGGTGCGCCGCCGGCCGCCCCGCCGGTGTTCGAGGGAACTCCCGACCATCCCGGACCCGCCGTCGGACCCGGAGCGCCGTGCTCCTACACCCCGCCGGTCGGTGGCAACCCGACGCCGTCGAACCCGCTGCCGTGCGCGGCGGCCACGCAGGGCCCGTACGGCCCGGTGCCCGGCGGCTACGGACCTCCCGACGTCGGTATCTCGCATCTGAACCCGGCCGCCGAGGTGCCCAACCACGGCGTACCGGCTGCGGCGGTGCCCGGTCAGCCCGGCCCGCTGGTGCCGGGCGCACCGGGTCCGGCGCTGGCACCGGGGCCGCCGGGCGCGCGGACGGTTCCGGTCGGCCCGGTACCGGGACCGAACATCGCGCCGGTCGACACGGGAGGGGCTTAGCCGATGTCCGTGCGTAACGTGGGTTTGAAGAAGGTCTCCCAGGCCGGTGTGATCGGCGCCGTCGTGGTGACGGTGCTCGCTGTCGCGGCGGCCCTGATCGGCTACCGGATGTACACCAAGGCGACGACCACCAACGCCAGCGCCTACTTCACCGACACCCTGGCGGTCTACCCGGGCGACCGGGTGCAGATCATGGGCGTCAAGGTCGGCGCGATCGACAGCATCGAGGCGCAGGGCGACCGGATGAAGGTCAACTTCCACTTCGACAGCCAGTACAAGGTCCCGGCCAACGCGACCGCGTCGATCCTGAACCCGACCGTGGTGGCATCCCGCACCCTGCAGCTGGACCCGCCCTACACCGGCGGGCCGGCGTTGGCCGACAACGACATCATCCCGTTGGAACGCACCAGGATTCCGGTCGAGTGGGACGACATCCGCTCCCAACTGGACAAGTTGGTGACCGAGCTCGGACCCGCCGAGGGCAAGCCCGGCGACAAGGGCGCGCTCGGTGACCTGGTGGATTCCCTCGCCGACAACCTCAACGGCAAGGGCAAGGAGATCAACACCACCTTCCGCGCGCTGTCCGACGCGGTCGCCGCCCTCAACGAGGGACGCGGCGATCTGTTCTCTGCGACCAAGAGCCTGGCGGTGTTCGTCAACGCGCTGCACACCAATGACAAGCAGTTCGTCGCGCTCAACAACAACCTGGCGACCTTCACCTCGCTGCTCAACAACTCCGATCAGGAGATGAGCCGGGCGCTGGGCGAGATCGACAACCTGCTCAAGACCGCGCGCAAGTTCGTCGACGACAACGGGTCGCTGCTGGCGCGGGACATCAACAACCTCGCCGACGTCACCAACGCGCTGATGCAGCCCGACGCCCGCAACGGGCTGGAGACCGCGCTGCACGTCTACCCGACGCTGGCCGCCAACACCTCGATGATCTACCACCCGACCCACGGCGCGATCGTCGCCATCCCGGCGGTGGCCAACTGGGCCAACCCGATGCAGTTCCTCTGCAGCGCCATCCAGGCCGGCAGCCGGTTGGGCTACCAGGACTCGGCAGAGCTGTGCGCGGAATACCTCGCGCCGATCCTCGACGCGACGAAGTTCAACTCGCCGCCGTTCGGTGTGAACCAGTTCAGCACCGCCGAGACGCTGCCGAAGTACGTGGCCTACTCCGAGGAGCGGTTGCGTCCGCCGCCGGGGTACAAGGACACCACGGTGCCGGGGATCTGGTCGCGTGACACGTTGTTCTCGCACGGCAACCACGAGCCGGGCTGGATCGTCGCTCCGGGTATGCAGGGCGTGCAGGTGCAGCCCTTCACCGAGAACATGCTGACGCCGGACTCGCTGGCCGCGCTGATGGGCGGACCGGACCCGACGTCCTACCCGGCGGCCGGACCGCGTGGCGGCGCTCCGTCGAACTCCTACGACCAGCTCAACCCGCTGCCGCCGCCGTGGTACCCGCAGGCACCGCCGCCGCCGGCCCCGGGGCCTGACGTGGTGCCCGGACCGCTGCCGGTCAGCCAGCAGATCGGTCCGCCCGCTCCGGGAACCGTGGCGCCCGCCGCGGCTCCGATGCCCGCACCGCCCGCTCTACCAGCTGAAACGGGGGCCGGACAGTGACCTCAGTGAGTAACCGCGTTCGCCGCGTCGGCCACCGCGGGCTGGCGCTCGGCATCACCGCGATGGTGCTGACCTCGTGCGGCTGGAAGGGCATCGCCAACGTCCCGCTGAACCTCGGCCCGGGCAGTGCGAAGGGGTCGGAGACCTACTACGTCCAGATCCCGGACACGCTGGCGCTCAACGTCAACAGCCGGGTGCGGGTCGCCGACGTGTTCGTCGGGACGGTCCGCAAGATCGAACTCAAGGACTGGGTTCCCACCCTCACCCTGAGCGTCGATCCCGGCGTCAAGCTGCCGGCGAACGCCACGGCCAAGATCGGCCAGAGCAGCATCCTGGGCACCCAGCACGTCGAGCTGGCCTCGCCGGCCAACCCGTCGTCGCAGCCGCTGCGCAACGGCGACACCATCCCGCTGGACCGGACCTCGGCCTTCCCGACCATCGAGCGCACCCTGGCCAGCCTGGCCACGGTGCTGCGCGGCGGCGGCATCCCGAACCTCGAGGTGATCCAGAACGAGGTCAACAACTTGCTGACCGGAAACGCCGACCAGATCCGGGGCTTCCTGAACCGGCTGGACGTGCTGACCGCGGAACTGAACAAGCAGCGCGACGACATCGCCCGGGCCATCGAGTCGACCAACAACCTGTTCTCCTACGTGGCCAGCCGGAACAACACCGTCGACCGGCTGCTGGTCGACCTGCCGCCGCTGGCGGCCTACCTGGCCGGCGCCCGCGACCGGGTGGCCGACGCGGTGGTCGCGCTGGGCCGGTTCGGCAAGGTGACCGGCGAGACGCTCGGCGCGGCGCAGGCGGATCTGCGCACCAACCTCGACGTCCTGCAGCGCCCGCTCGGCCAGCTCGGCCGCAGCGCGCCCTACTTCCTGGACGCCATGCGCCTGATCATCACCAACCCCTATCCGCTGGACAACATCCCGAAGGTGATCCGGGGCGACTACATCAACCTGTCGCTGAACCTCGACGCCACCCTCAGCGCGCTGGACAACGGCCTGCTGACCGGCACCGGCGTCCAGGGCATGCTGCGGGCGCTCGAACAGTCGTGGGGCCGTGACCCGAGCACGATGATCCCGGACATCCGTTTCACACCGCACCCGAACATGACCGACGGCGGCGGACCGTTCGTCGAGCGCGGGGAGTGAGGACAGCGCCATGATGCTCACCCGCTTCATCAAGTCTCAGTTGCTGATCTTCTTCGTGCTCACCATCGCGGCGATCCTGGCCCTGAGCCTGTTCTACCTGCGCCTTCCCAGCCTCGCCGGGATCGGGCAGTACCCGCTGAAGGTGGATCTGCCGGCCGCCGGCGGCCTGTACAAGACGGCGAACGTCACCTATCGCGGTGTCACCATCGGCCGGGTCACCGACGTGGAACCCACCGAGACCGGCGCCCGGGCCTCGCTGAGCATCAGCAACAAGTACAAGATCCCGACGGATGCCTCCGCCAACGTCCGCTCGGTGACCGCGGTTGGCGAGCAGTACGTCGACTTCGTGTCCACCGGCAACACCGGCGAGTACTTCCAGCCGGGCCAGACGGTCACCAAGAGCACCATCCCGGTGCCGATCGGGCCGGCGCTGGATCGCGCCAACGCCGCGCTGGCCGCGGTTCCGGCCGGCAAGATCCCCAACCTGCTCGACGAGACGGCGCAGGCGGTGGGTGGCCTCGGCCCGACACTGCAGAAGCTGGTCGACAACACCCAGTCGTTCGTGACCGCCCTGGGCGACAACATTGGGGATATCAACAGCATCGTCGACAACTCGCCGCCGATCTTCGACAGCCAGGTGCAGTCGTCGGCCGCCATCTATCAGTGGGCGGCCAACCTCAACTCGCTGACCGCGCAGATTAAGAGCCAGGACGGCGCTGTGAGCAGCATCCTGTCGCAGGGCGCACCGACGGCTGAGCAACTCAACACGCTGTTCGTCGACGTCCAGGACGGTCTGCCGCAGACACTGGCCAACCTCGAGATCATCATCGAGATGCTCAAGCGCTACAACAAGGGCGTCGAGCAGGCTCTGGTGCTGCTGCCGCAGGCACCGGCCGCCGGCCAGGCCGTCGCCGCCCCGTTCAAGGGCGAGGCGTCCCTGGACCTCGGTCTGTCGATCAACCAGCCGCCGCCGTGCCTCACCGGCTTCCTGCCCGCCGCACAGTGGCGTTCGCCGGCCGACACCAGCATGAAGCCGGTCGAGGACGGGCTGTATTGCAAGGTGCCCCAGGATGTTCCGTCGAACACCGTCCGCGGCGCCCGCAACCTGCCCTGTGTCGACGTTCCGGGTAAGCGGGCCGCCACCCCGATGGAGTGCCGCAGCAACGAGCCCTATGTGCCGCTGGGCACCAACCCGTGGTACGGCGATCCCAACCAGATCGTCAACTGCCCGGCTCCCGGCGCGGTCTGCGACCAGCCGGTCAACCCGGGCACGGTGATCCGGGCGCCGTCGATCAACAACGGTCTCAACCCGCTGCCGGCGGATCTGCTGCCGCCGCCGACCGCGCCGATCAGCGACGCGCCGTCCAAGCCGCTGCAGGGCTCGGTGCAGTGCGCCGATCCGTCGGCCCCGGTCGACATCCGGGGGGTGCAGCCGGGATGGCCGCAGCCCGGTCAGTGCAACTACTCAGCCCCGGGCGCTCCGGCGACCAATATGTCGGCCACCTACAATGCCGCAAGCGGGGATCTCGTCGGGCCGGACGGCACGACGTACACCGTCAAGAACTCGACCACTACAGGAGACGACGGATGGAAGGAGATGCTGGCTCCGGCCCGCTGACCCCAACCCCGCCACTCACGGCTGACGAGACGGTAGTAGCTGGTCCTGATTCCCGGCTGTCCGGCCGCTTGCTGAACCGGGTGATCGCCGGTATCGCCGTCGCCGCGGTGCTGCTCACCGCCGCCGGGGTGTTCGCGCTGATCGGCAGCCGTCGCAGCGCCGCCGCCGCCACCGACGAGGCCGTCGCGGTGGCCGCCGCCAAGGACTGCATCACCGCGACCCAGGCTCCCGACGTCAAGGCGATGAATGAGAGCCAGCGCAAGATCGTGGAGTGTTCGTCGGAGAACTACGCGGCACAGGCCAACCTGTACGGCGGACTGCTGGCCGACGCCTACAAGACGGTCAACGCGCAGGTGAAGGTTTCCGATATGCGGGCCGCCGCCGAGAAGCACAACCCGGACGGATCGATCGACGTGCTGGTCGCCACCCGGGTGCTGATGTCCACCAAGGAACAGCCCGAACAGGAACTGAGCTATCGGTTGCGGGTCCGGATGGTGCCCTCCGGCGGCACCTACAAGATCGACAACATCGAACCGGTGAGCAAGTGACGGTAGCGCTCGACAGCGCCCTGGACGACCTGCGAAGCGATGAGCCGGTCCCGGGTCGTCCTGCGGGCTGGTGGGCCCGCGCCGGTGCGTTCGGCATCGACGTCCTGTTGGGCGCCGCCGTGGTGTCGGCCCTGCTGCTGGTCGGCTGGTCGTCCCAGAGCGGCTGGTTGCGGTGGGGCTGCCTGGTGCCGGCGGCGGTCGTGGTGATCGCGGTCGCGCTGAACCGGGTGGTGCTGCCGGCGATCACCGGGTGGAGCCTGGGCCGCGCGGTCTTCGGCATCGCCGTGGTGGACCGCGACGGCTCGCCGATGGTTCCCTGGCGGCTGCTGCTGCGCGACGCCGCCCACCTGCTTGACACGCTGCCGCTGTTCCTCGGGTGGCTGTGGCCGCTGGTCGACCGGCGCGGCCGCACCTTCGCCGACATGGTGGTGGGTACCGAGGTTCTCGAGGTCGACGGTCCGCGGCCGGACCGCAACAAACTGGCAGCCCGGGTGATCGCCGGCGCTGCGGCGCTGTCGGTGCTCGCCGCGTCGCTGGGGTACGCGCTCGTCTATCGCAGTCGGTTGACGGTGGATCGGGCCCGCGAGCAGATCGCGGTCGAGGGCCCCAAGATCGTCACCGACATGCTCAGCTACAAGAAGCAGACCATCGCCGATGACTTCGCCCGTGCCCAGTCGCTGGTCACCGACGGCTACCGCCCGGAGCTGATCAAGCAACAGGACGCGGTGCGAAAAGCGCCGGTGGACAACGACTATTGGGTGAGCAACAGCGCGGTGCTCTCGGCGGCGGCCGACCGCGCCACCATGCTGGTGCTGCTGCAGGGTCAGCGCGGCGCAGAGCCCAACCAGCGGTTCGTCACCGCGTCGGTACGGGTGAACTTCGAGAAGTCGGACGGCTGGAAGCTGTCGGACCTGACCGTGCTGTCGGCGCCGAAGCCGAAGCCGGAGGAGGCGCCGAAGCCGAAGCCGGAGGAGACCCCGCCGAAGCCGGCGGAGACCCCGCCGAAGCCGGCACCGAAACAGGGTGGCCGATGAGCCCGCGACGCAGGATCGCCGCCCCGCTGTTCCGGATGCCCGCACCGCAGCCCGGACGACGCCGGTTGGCGGTGGTGGCCGCGATCGCGTCGGTGCTGATCGCCGTGGCGGTGGCGACCAGTGGTGTGGTGTTCGCCAAGGCGCAGGCCGCCCGCCAGACCCAGATCCGCGAAGCAGCGGTGATCAGCTTCGTTCGGGCGTTCGTCACCCAGTACGCGTCGCCGGACCCGTTCAACGCCAACGACTACGCCGAAAAGATACTGGCGCTGGGCACCGGCAATTTCGCGAAGCTGTACTCCGAGAAGATGAATGAAGTCGTGGTGCAGGTGGCGCGCGCCGAACCGGGATTCGGCTCGGTTGCGGAGGTCGGCATCGAGCGGTGGAACCCCGACGGCAGCGCCAGCGTGATCGCGGTGGCCAACATGACGACGAAGATGCCCGACGGCAAGAAGATCGACAGCGCGAGCCGCTGGGAGGTCACGGCAGTCAAGGAAGGGGACCAGTGGAAGGTCAGCGACCTGATCCAGGTGCTGTGAGCGCGGCGGACGACACGGAAGTGGCTGTCATCGAGACGGACGAGATCATCGACGACACGACGGTCGTCACCGACGATGCGGCTGTCGTCGGTGACGCCGAATCACCGGAGGTCGGGAAGCCTCCGGCACCCAAGGGGCCGTCGGCGGCGCGGAAGTGGCTCTCGGACAACAGGAAAGCCGTCACTATCGCGTCAGTGGCCGGCTTCGTGCTGGCCGGCGGTTTCGCCGGCGCGGCCCTTGAGCCCTTACTGGTGAACCAGGCAACCGTCACCACCAAGCTCACGATCGCCCGCACCGCCGCCGACGCGATCACCACGTTGTGGAGTTACACGCCTGAGGACATGGACAGGCTGCCGGACCGATCCTCGAAGTTCCTCGGCGGCGATTTCGAGGAGCAGTACCGCAAGTACGTCGACGCGATCGCCCCCACCAACAAGCAGGCCAAGGTCACCAGCACCACCAAAGTCGTCGGGGCGGCGGTCGAGTCGCTGCGCGGGCCGGACGCGACGGCGATCGTCTACACCAACACGACCTCGACCACCCCGCAGAACAACAACATCCCGGCCATGAAGTACCTGTCCTACCGGCTCGAACTGCGTCGCTACGGCCGGGACTGGCGGGTGACCAAGATGACCACGGTCACCTCGCTGGACCTGTCGCCGAAGCTCGGTATGTAGCCCCGTTCAGTCGAACGCCAGCCACCCCGGCAGCGCCCGTTCGCGGGCGTCGCACAACACCTGCGCGGTGTCGCAGGATCCCCGTGGTGAGCCGGCGCCGGCCCACATCCCGCCGCTGTCGCGCCGCAGCACGATCGACGACGACGAGCCGCCGTCGAGCAGGACGGCGGTGTCGCTGCCCAGCCCCCGGAACAGGTCCTGGATCTGGTCGGGGGTGTAGCTGCCACCCTGGAACACGTACATCTCGTCGGAGTCCTTGGCGTAGGCGACCGCGGTGCGTGCCGCACTGGGCCCGGGGTCGTTGAGCTGTCCGGTATCCCCGGGCGCAAGCAGTTTCAGCCCCGCGACCGCGACGAACCGGGTTCCGCTCTCGACCAGTGAAGTGATCACCGGAGTCGCCGCGTCGTAGTCGCGCGCATCCCGGGGCGTCACCAGGTAGGGCGCGCCGTGCACCGGCAGGATCAGCGTCGTCAGCGCCGTCCAGACCTCGTCGCCGCCGGACAGCGCCTGCTTGCCGGGATAGGCCAGGGTTCCGGTGACGGCCATGTTGGCCCGGCCCTGGCCGCCGGTGTTGTCGATGTAGGCGCCCAGCGGAGAGCTGCAGCCGGTGGCCTTCCAGTTGCCGCCGAGCTGCTTGCGCACGTCGAAGAAGTTCGCGTTGACCGCGATGGACGGCTGGCCGAGCACCTGCCAGGCCTGTACCGGAGTATAGGTCTCGGCCGACTGGCTCAGCCCGTCGGCGGTGCGGGCCCCGGGTGTGCGCTCGCACCGCGCCTGGTAGCCCTGGTGGGTGTCCACCAGCAACCGCGGGGACAGCCGCTGCGAGGCCCCCTTGACGATCATCAGCCGTCCACCGCTGACCATCTCGTACCAGGAGCCCGCCGCGTTGAGCATCGGCGCGGGAAAGCCGGCGCCGAAGTTGTACACCAGGTAGCTGCCGCGGGTGTTCTCGATCGCCCGGGCCAGCTGGTCGCGCGCGGCGGCATGCGCCGGCGGCGCGGGGATGCACAGCAGTGCCGCACACGCCACGGCGGTCAGTCGCCTGATCCGGCGCATCGCTTCGGGGAGCCTTTCGGTTCGCGGGGCTCCACAGAACGATAGTCACATCGGCAACAGTGTCAACATAAGTAACAGCACGGTGACCGTTCGACCGCGGCCGTATCACGCTCGGGCGCCGGGCTTTTCGGGCACCGGCCCCGCCGATTCCGTCCCGGCCCCGCCCGGCGGCTACCCTGTCGCCTTATGGCCACACGCACGGAACGGACGTTCTCGGGAGTGGGCGGCGTGCCCATCGTCTACGACGTCTGGACCCCGCCCGGACCGGTTCGCGGCGTGGTTGTGCTCGCGCACGGCTACGGCGAGCACGCCCGCCGCTACGACCACGTGGCGCAACGATTCGGTGAGGCCGGCCTGGCGACCTACGCGCTGGACCACCGCGGCCACGGCCGGGCCGGCGGCAAGCGGGTGCGGGTCCGCCACATGCAGGAGTTCGTCGACGACTACCGCACCCTGGTGAGGACGGCCACCGAGGAGAACCCCGGTGTCACCCGTATCGTGCTCGGGCACAGCATGGGCGGCGGCATCGCGTTCGCCTACGGCGTCCAGTATCCCGGCGAGTACGACCTCATGGTGCTCTCCGGTCCGGCGATCGCCGCGCATACCGGGGTCTCCAAGGCCAAGGCCATCCTGGGCAAGGCGGTCGGCTCGATCCTGCCCGACCTGCCGATCGAGCAGATCGACGCCAACGCCGTTTCGCGCGACCCGAAGGTGGTCGCCGATTACAAGGCCGACCCGCTGGTCTATCGCGGCAAGATCCCGGCCGGTATCGGCAAGGCACTCTTGGTGGTGGGGGAGAACATGCCCAGGCACGCGCCCGGGATCACCGCCCCGCTGCTCGTCGTGCACGGTGAGGACGACCAATTGGTCTCCGCGGAGGGCAGCAGGCGGCTGGTGGAGTGCGTCGGATCCAAGGACGTCGAACTGAAGGTTTATCCGGAGCTTTATCACGAGGTGTTCAACGAGCCGGAGCGTGAGCAGGTCCTCGACGACGTCGTCACCTGGATCACGGCGCGGCTTTGAGTCCGCGCATCGGCTTCCGCGCGGCTTTGAGTCCGCGCACGTGGGCCGCGACAGCAGCGCTGGCGTTGATCATGCTGTCGGCCGGTTGCCACACCACCGCGGAGCGGGCCTGGGTCGACGACGAAGTGACCTTCCCCGTCGACGGTCTGACGGTGCACGGAACCTACCGCCACCTCGCCGGCGAGTCCGGGCCGGCGGTCCTGCTCATCTCCGAGAGCGGCGCTACCGACCGCAACGGCGACAACACCGTCGCCGGCCCGATCGGCAATATGCGTCAGCTCGCGGCGTACTTCTCCGACCGCGGAGTGGCTACGCTGCGCTATGACAAGGTCGGCACCGGAGCCACCGGGCTGGGCCCGCACGCCGACAAGCCCCGCGACGTGGGAAGCGCGGTCTTCTCCGACGGAGCCAAGGCCGCGGTGCGATTCCTGGCCAGCCGGCCCGGTACCGAGCGGATATCGGTGTATGCGTTGGGGGAGGGCACGATTCACGCGATGACGCTGGCCGATGACACCTCGGCCGGGGCGCCGTCGATCCACTCGCTGGGCCTGCTGCAGCCGCTGGCCGCGCGGTATCTGGACCTGATCACCGGACGGGTCGAGGCCGATCTGGCGGCCGCGGTGCGCAGTGGCGACAAGACCCGGCAGCAGGCCGATCAGGACCTGGCGACCTGGCGGGCCGCGGTGCAGCAGGTCCGCACGACGGGCTCGGCGCCGGCAACGCTGCCCGACGGTCTCGGTGCGATCCTCAACCCCGGCAACGCCAAAGCAGTTGCCGAGTCTGACGCCATCGACCCGCTGGAGCTCGCCTCCCGCTTACCCAACGGCATGCCGGTCCTGCTCACCTGCTCGGACTCCGACGCCCAGGCCCGGTGCGCCGGCATCGGCCCGCTGGCCGGCGCGCTACGGCACACCGAACTGGACCTGGTGGAACTCAAAGGGGTCAACCACGTCCTGCGCGACGACCCCACCGACAACGTCGCCAACTATGCCAAGAAGGCCCCGCTGTCGCCGCAGCTCACCGACGCGCTCAACGGATTCGTGACGAAGTAGCGCATCAGTGTTGAAGAACGGCGGTGTGTGGACAGCTGATCGGGCCGACGGGTCGCCGGCCCGGGAACGTCGGCCCGCTGCCCTAGCGTGGCGGCCATGACCGACGACAAGATGCTCGCCCGTATCGCCGCGCTGCTGCGACAGGCGGAAGGTACCGACAACCCTCACGAGGCCGAGGCCTTCATGGCCGCCGCGCAACGGCTCGCCACCGCGACGGCCATCGACCTCGCGGTCGCCCGCGCGCACTCCGCGACCCGTACGGCGGCCCAGGTGCCGACTCAGCGGACCATCACCATCGGCGAACCCGGCGCCCGGGGCCTGCGGACCTATGTCCAGCTGTTCGCCGGGATCGCCGCGGCCAACGACGTGCGCTGTGACGTGGCGTCCAACTCGACGTTCGTCTACGCCTACGGTTTCGCCGAGGACATCGACGCCACCCATGCGCTCTACGCCAGCCTCGTGGTGCAGATGGTGCGTGCCTGCGATTCCTATCTGGCCACCGGCGAGCACCGTCCCACGCCGACCATCACCGCGCGGCTGAACTTCCAGCTGGCGTTCGGCTCCCGTATCGGCCAGCGGCTGTCCGAGGCCCGCGATGAGGCCCGTCGCGAGGCCACCGCAAGCCGCGCTGCCGCACCGGGCACCGCTGTCGCGTTGCGCAACAAGGAGGTCGAGCTGCGCGACCACTATCGCTCTCAGTCGCAGGCTCGCGGAACCTGGCGGGCCAGCAGTGCCTCGGCCGGCTATTCGTCCTCGGCGCGCCGGGCCGGGGACCGCGCAGGACGCGCCGCCCGGCTGGGCGCTAGCCCGGAACTGCCCGGAGCGAGGGCCCGGCTGAAACGGTGAGCGGACGCGACGCCCAGCGCGCCGGGGTCTATGCGGCCGAGCAGTTCGTCCGCACGCTGTTCGACCGCGCGGCCGAGCACACCTCCAGGTCGGTCGACTTCTTCGGCGAGTCGATCACGCTGCCGCCAGAGGCCAGGTTCGCCTCGGTGGAGTCGGTGCAGCGCTA
>JAPOHV010000025.1 GCA_029979305.1 Mycobacteriaceae bacterium
ATGACCCGGCCAACCTGCTGGCTGTCGCGGGACAGGCCAACCAGGACAAGGGCGACCTGCCGCCGGGGGAGTGGCTGCCGCCGAATGCCGCGTTCCGGTGTCAGTACGCCGTGGCGTTCATCGGCGTGCTGCGCGGCTATCGGCTACCGGTGGACCGGGATTCGGCCCGCGAATTGCGAAACGCGGCGGCCAGCTGCCCATCCAGCTGACCGCCGCGCGTCGCGGGCGGCTAGGTGTGAACTAGCCGGCGTGGCCTGCAGCGGCACCCTTGGCCAGCCCGCGACCGGATGCGCGGGTGGAGGAGGCGGCCTTGCCACGCTTGGTCAACGGAGCCTTGGTGACCGGGGCGTTGGCCAGTGCGGCGCGGGCCTTGGCCACCGCGGCCCGAGCCTTCGCCACCGCTGGGACCTTGGACACCGCGGGAGCCTTCGCCACCGCAGCGGGGACCGCGGAGTCGGCCACCGCCGCGGCCGGGGTGTCGGCCACCGCCGGCGCCTCGGCGGCCGCGAGTGCCTTCGGAGCTGCCGCGGCGGCGGGCGTGGACTGTGCGGTAGCGGGCGGTGTGACCAGCATCTGATCACCCAGGAACTGGCCGAGACCGATGACCGAACTCATCCAGCTCACCGGGATGCCCGGGTCGTCGACACGGACCGTCGGCCCGAACGGGGGAACCCGGTAGGCGATGCTGGCGGCGACGGAGTCGAACGCCACACCGCCGTTGAAAGCAGTGGGCTCAGTGACCGTGCCCTCAGCGGGAACCGGCGGGCTGATGACCCCGCCCAGGTTGATGCCGATGCTGGTGACCTCGGGTGGCAGTGGCGCGAGCGCATTGGCCACGCCGGTCAGGTCGAGATAGCCGGCTCCGTTCAACACCGCGTTGGTGACGTTGGCCGGAATGTTGATGAGCTCGTTGATGGCCCCGGTGACGTCACCCTCCTGGAAGAACTGGCCGATGGCGGTGAAGCTGCGGGTCAGCTGGACGAGCGGCGCCAGCAACGGGCCGATCAGACCGACGGCCTGGCCGCTGTAATGCGTCGCGGTGAAGTTGAGGATCGGCTCAAGGGTGGGATAGGCATCGCCGAGCACGGTCGGCAGCAGGCCGAAGGCGAACTGCTGGGTGATCGGAATGCCCAGCGGCACGGTGCTGGTGACCACGGCGTTGGAGATGTACTCGCCGGCAGGGTCCCCGGGGGACCAGGGCGCGTAGAAGAACGTGCTGACATTGTTCGCGATCTGGTTGAGGATCAAGTTGACGTCCGGCAGCTCCTGGATATAGACGCCGATGTTCTTCGAGATGGTCGTCAGCAGCGGGATCGGCTGCTCGAGGTAGAAGTTGACCAGTTTCTGAACGTTGGCCAGTGAAAGCTTGATGGTGTCGACCCAGGGGGTGATCGGGTCGATCGCGGCGGCGAGCTCCACCGCGAGGTCGGCGGTCCGGTGCGGTGCGAGTGCGGCGTGGTCGGGCAACGGCTGGACCGGCGTGAGGGCGATGGCGCCCGCGCCGAGGGCAGCGATTCCCGAGGTCAGATAAGTACGGGCGGTGATGTTCACGGCAGGCCCCTTCCTGTGATCAGCCTGATAAAGAACGAATATAGCTGAGAAATTCCTGAGCGCAAGTGTTTGGGGCAAGAAGATTTCCGGCGAGTTGCGAGACCGGTCCTGAGTTCGGCCGGAAGTTTGCCGGGGGCCGTAGACCCGGATACGAAAACGCGGCGGTCAGCCGCCTGGGCAGCGGACCGCCGCGCTGTCGCGTCAGGGTTGAGGTGACTTAGCCGGTGTGGCCGGCGGCGGCCGCCCTGGCCGATCTCGCCGCCTTGGCGGCCGCGGCCCGGCCGGGCTTGCGTACCGGATTCTTAAGGGTCGCCGGAGTCTTCACCGCGGCCGGGGCCTTCGCCGCCGCCCGAGCCAACGACTTGGCGACTGCAGTCGCAATCGGCCTCCGGGGTGTTGCGGCGACCTTCGCCGGCGCCGTCGCCGGCGGGGTGACCAGCATCTGGTCGCCCAGGAACTGTCCCAGGCCGATCACCGACCCGAACCAGCTCACCGGCAGGCCGGGGGTTGTCACCGTGACCCCGAGTGCAGCCGCCTCGGTGGCGATGTTGTCGAACAGCACGCCACCGCTGAGCGCCGTGGGGGCGTCAAGGGTGCCCTCGAACGGAACCGGCGGGCTGACCAGGCCTCCCAGGTTGAGCCCGATGCTCTTGATCTCCGGCGGGAGCGGCTGGATGTTGTTCACCACCGCGGTCAGATCCACATATCCGGCGCCGTTGAGCACGCCGTTGGTGACATTGGCCGGAATGTTGATGAGCTCGTTGATGGCCGCCGTGACGTCGCCGGCCTGGAAGGCCTCGCCGATGGCGGTGAAGCTGCGGGTCAGGACGACCAGTGGCGCCAGCAGCGGTCCCAGTAGGCCGGCGACCTGGCCGCTGTAGTGGTTGGCGGCGAAGGCCAGCAGTGGCGCAAGGGTGGCGGCCTGCTCGGCGGGCAGGATGGCCGGCAGCAGTTCATAGAGTCCGCGCTGGCTGAACCCCTTTGGGGCGATGAAGGGGATCTTGTTGGTGATCGGCACGTCGGAGATGTAGTCGCCGTTGTAGAAAGCGGGATCGCCGCAGGGGTCGGTGGCGCAGGTCCCCGGACTCCAGGGTGCGTAGAAGAAGGTGCTGGCATTGGTCGCGATCTGGTTGAGGATCGTGTTGAAGTCCGGCAGTTCTGAGATGTAGGTGCCGATATTGGCGCTGATGGTCTTGATCAGCGGGATCGGCTGCTGCAGATAGAAGTCGAGCAGTGCCTTGATGTTGGCGCCGGTGAGTTTGAGGGTGTCGACCCAGGGAGTGATCGGGTCGATCGTCGCGGCCAGGTTCACCGCCAGGGTGCTGACCGCCTTTTCCGGGGCCAGCGCGATCCGGTTCGGGATGGGCTGGATCGGTGCGAGGGCGAGGGCGCCGACGCCGGCCGCCGCGACGCCGGCGGCCAGATAGGACCGGGCTGAAAGTTCCATGGGGTTGCCTTTCTGCGCGCTGGGGCTGGTAGGGCGGGAGCCTAACCAGATTTTGCTGGCAGAAAGGTGATTTCGGAAAACCTCTGTAAAACGTGCGGGGCGACGGCCTCAGCAGGTCGCGGGATCGGGGCGGAACCGGGTGCCGTCGTCGAGGTCGTCGAGCGTGTCCATCTCGGCCTCGGTGAGCGAGAAGTCGAACACGTCCACGTTCTCGGCCAGTTGCGCGGGGGTCGAAGCGCAGGGGATCACGACGTTGCCCAGCTGGATGCTCCACCGCAGCAGAACCTGGGCCGGCGACTTTGCATGGGCGGCCGCCAGCTGCGCCACGGCCGGGTGTTCCAGCAGCTCCCCGGCTCCCAGCGGGCACGACGCCACGGTCGCGATCGAGTGCCCGGAATGCACCGCCCGCAGTTCGGACTGGTTGAGCAGCGGATGCAACTCGACCTGGTTGACGGCCGGGACGAAGAACGACAGGTCGATGATGTTCGACAGGTGCTCAGGGCTGAAGTTGCTCACGCCGATCGAGCGGGTGTCGCCGACCTCCTTGGACTTCATGATGCCGCCCCAGGCGTCGATGTATTTGCCGTTCTCCTCGGCCGGCCAGTCGATGAGGTACAGGTCGAGGTAGTCCAGGCCGAGCCGGCCCAGGCTGGCCCTACAGGCGTCCTGAGAGGACTGGAAACCCTGGTCGGCCGTGGCGAGTTTGGTGCTGACGTACAGCTGTTCGCGGGGGATGCCGGACTTCGCGACGGCCCGTCCCACGGCCTCCTCGGTGTCCGGCGCGGCGTCGATGAACCGGTAACCCGCCGCCAGGGCGGCACCGACCAGAGCCTCGGCCTCGGCCGGATCCAATCCGTGTACGTCCACACCGAGCACCGGGATGGTGTGGTCGTCATTGAGGGTGACGGTGGGGATGGCGGCCGTCGGTGTCATGTCCCTGCCTGTGCATCTAGTTTCCGATCGAGCGGATTCGGCTGAGAATAGTACGAGTGGCGCCGGGCGTAAGCTGCGGCTCATGACAACGGTCAAGGAACGGGCGCTGGCCGTCGGCAATCGGTTGGGCGTCAAGGTGATTCCGCGGTTGCCGGGCAGGGCCAAGTTGCTGCTCTCCGGCGGCCGGGCGGTCACCATCGACGGCAACACGCTGGACCCGTCCGTCCAGCTGATGCTGTCCGCGCAGCGTCGGCTGGGAACCGAGAGCCTGCGGGTCGCCGACGACCCCGTCACCACCCGTGCAGCCAATCGGGCGCTCACGCTGACTCTCGACGAGCGGGAGGTGCGGGTCGCCGAGGTCAGGCCGGTGTCCATCCCCGGCCCGGCGGGAGTCATCCCGGCACGGCATTACCGACCGGCCGGCAGCGGCCCGGCTCCGCTGCTGGTCTTCTTCCACGGCGGCGGCTGGGTCTTCGGCGACCTCGACACCCACGACTCGGTGTGCCGTCTCATCTGTCGGGACGCGGGCGTCCAGGTGCTGGCCGTCGACTACCGGCTGGCACCCGAGCATCCCGCCCCGGCCGCCGTCGACGATGCGTACGCGGCCTATCGGTGGGCCCGGGAACGGGCAGTCGACCTGGGCGCTGACCCGCGCCGGGTGGCGGTCGGCGGGGACAGCGCCGGCGGAAACCTGGCCGCGGTGGTGACCCGGATGGCCCGCGACGCCGGCGACCCGCTGCCGTCGCTGCAATGGCTGATCTATCCGGTCACCGATCTGCGCGGGCAGACGCGCTCGCGCTCGCTGCTGGGCGACGGATTTCTGCTCACCAAGGACGACATGGACTGGTTCCAGGGCAACTACCTGAGGGGTTCGGGCATCGACGAGACCGATCCGCGGGTGTCCCCGCTGCTGGCCGACGACGTGTCCGGTCTGTCGCCGGCGTTGATCGTGACCGCCGGGTTCGATCCGCTGCGCGACGAGGGTGCGCAGTATGCGGCCAGGCTCCGGGAGGCCGGCGTCGCCGTCGACCACCGGCAGATGTCGTCGATGATCCACGCGTTCCTCAACCTGAACATCCTGGGCGGCGAGGTGAGCCGGGCCAACGGGGAGATGATTTCCGCACTGCGGGCCCATCTGGCCCGCGATTGAGCCGGGGCGGGCCCATCTGGCCCGCGATTGAGCCGGGCGCGACTGCCGTTTCCCGGGCCGCCGCCGGTAGTCTGGACACCCGAACCGTCACCGACAGCGAGGACAAGCCGGCCGTGGCCACCAAGAAGAGCGCACCCCGTTACGACCTGAACGCCCAGGACCGCAAGCGCGACCTGTTCGTCAAGATCGGCCTGACCGCCATCGTGGCGCTGTTCGCCGTCGGACTGGTGATGTGGATCGTGATGGGTCACGACAAGGGCGGCGGCAACCCGCAGTCGGTGCGCGTCGCGTCCCAGTCGCTGATCAAGAAGGACGGCACCGACGAACCCAAGGCCGTGCTGGCGATCTACGAGGACTTCCAGTGCCCGCACTGCCGTGATTTCGAGAAGACCTTCGGCCCCACCATCAACAAACTGGTCGACAGCGGCGCGGCGGCCGTCGACTACTACATGGTCTCGATCCTCAACCGGACCAACGGCGGCTACTCCTCCCGCGCCGCCAACGCCGCCTACTGCGTCGCCGACGAGAACAAGGACGCTTTCGTGCGTTTCCACTCCGCGTTATTCGCCAAGCAGCCCCAGGAGGGTTCGGGCACCGGCCCCGACAACGCGGCGCTGATCGAGACCGCGCGGCAGGCCGGGGTCACCGGCGGTGTTCCGGAATGCATCGACAAGGGCAAGTACGAGAAGATGAGCAAGGGTCTGGCGGCGTCGGCCAAGATCACGGCCACCCCGACGCTGCGCCTCAACGGCCAGGACATCAACCCGGCCAACCCCGATGAGTTGCTGGCCAAGATCACCGCGATCGTCGGGCCGCTGCCCGCCCTGATGCCCACCCCCTCGTCGGCGTCGCCGGCCCCCGCGCCGACCTCCTCGGCCGCGGCCCCGGCGCCGGCCCCGGCGCAGTGAGCCTGACCACGCCCACCGCGGCGGAGACCGGCCCGGCCCCCGCCGCGGCCCCGGCCGGTGTTCGGGTGGGGCGGGCCAGCGCCTGGTGGGTCCTGATCGCCGGTGTGATCGGTCTGCTGTCATCGGCCACACTGCTGGTCGAGAAAATCGAGGTTCTCAAAGACCCGTCGTTCGTGCCGAGTTGCAACATCAACCCGGTGATCGCCTGCGGTTCGGTCATAGTGACCCCGCAGGCCTCGGTGTTCGGCCCGCCCAATCCGCTGTTCGGCGTGATCGCCTTCACCGTGGTGGTGGTGACCGGCGTGCTCGCGGTGGGCAAGGTGAGGTTGCCGCGCTGGTACTGGGTGGGCCTGACGATCGGCACCGGGCTGGGCGTCGTGTTCGTCCACTGGCTGAAGTACGAGACCCTCTACGACATCGGTGCGCTGTGCCCGTACTGCATGGTGGTGTGGGCGGTGACCATCCCGCTGTTCGTCGTCGCAGCCTCGATCGCGTTGCGGCCGTTGGCTTCCAATCCGATCGCCCATTGGCTGTACGAATGGCGCTGGCCGATTGTGGCGCTGTGGTTCCTCTCGGTGGCCCTGGAGATCCTGGTCCGGTTCTGGGACTACTGGTCGACCCTGATCTAGCGCCGTGACTCGCATCGTCGCCGGCGCGGCCGGCGGCCGGCGGCTGGCGGTGCCGGCGTCCGCGCGGCCCACCACCGACCGGGTGCGCGAGGCGCTGTTCAACGTGCTGGCGTCCCGCCGGGATTTCGCCGGACTGCAGGTACTCGACCTCTACGCCGGATCGGGCGCGCTGGGTCTGGAGGCGCTGTCGCGCGGGGCGGCCTCGGTGCTGTTTGTCGAATCCGATCGCCGGGCGGCCGACGTCATCAGCCGAAACGTCGCCGCCGTGGGTCTGCCGGGGGCGACGGTGCGCCGCGGATCGGTGTCCGCCGTGCTGGCCGCCGGGGCTCCGCAACCGGCCGGTCTGGTGCTGGCCGACCCGCCGTACGACGTTCCCGCCGCCGAGGTCGAGGCCGTCGTGGCCAGCCTGCACAGCAACGGCTGGGTTCGCCCGGGAAGTCTGGTGGTGATCGAACGGCGCGCGTCGGAGCCCGCCCTGGCCTGGCCGGCGGGCTGGCAGGTGTGGCCGCCGCGCCGCTACGGCGACACCAGGCTGGAGGCCGCGGAAATGCTCGGAGCCGAGTCCGCGGCTGACTGCTAGCGTTCTCGGCTATGAGTGGCGCGGTCTGTCCGGGGTCGTTCGACCCGGTGACGCTGGGTCACGTCGACGTCTTCGAGCGGGCGGCAGCCCAGTTCGACGAGGTGGTTGTCGCGGTGCTGTTCAACCCGAAGAAGGCCGGGATGTTCCCGGTCGAGGAGCGCATCGCGATGATCGAGGAGTCAACCGCCCACCTGCCGAATCTACGCGTCGAGGCGGGGCAGGGACTGGTGGTCGATTTCGTCCGCGCCCGCGGGTTCACCGCGATCGTCAAGGGTCTTCGCACCGGCACCGATTTCGAGTACGAGCTCCAAATGGCCCAGATGAACAAGCACATCGCCGGGGTGGACACCTTCTTCGTCGCCACCAGCCCGGAGTACTCGTTCGTCTCGTCGTCGCTGGCCAAAGAGGTGGCCGGCCTCGGCGGGGACGTGTCGAATCTGCTGCCCGACGCGGTCAACCGAAGGCTGCGGGCCAAACTGGGCTGAGTTCGCGACACACCGCGTCGCCACCACAGTCACAGCTGTAACTACAGGCACACTGGTCACTACCACTGATACAGCCTGGAGGGTGCGCCGTGTACCGAGTTTTTGAAGCGCTGGACGAGTTGAGCGCGATCGTCGAGGAAGCCCGCGGTGTGCCGATGACGGCCGGGTGCGTGGTTCCCCGCGGTGACGTGCTGGAACTGATCGACGACATCAAGGACGCCATCCCCGGCGAACTGGACGACGCCCAGGACGTGCTGGACGCCCGCGACGCCATGCTGACCGAGGCCAAGGACCACGCCGAGTCGACGGTGTCGGGCGCGAACGCCGAGGCCGACTCCCTGCTCAGCCACTCCCGCGCCGAGGCCGACCGGCTGCTCGCCGACGCCAAGTCGCAGGCCGACCGGATGGTCGCTGAGGCCCGCGCGCACAGCGAGAGCATGGTGGCCGAGGCCCGCGAGGAGGCGGCACGGCTGTCCGCGGCCGCCAAACGCGACTTCGAGGCGGCCACCACCCGGGCCAAGGCCGAGGCCGACCGGCTCGTCGAGAACGGCAACATCTCCTACGAGAACGCCGTCCAGGAAGGCATCAAGGAACAGCAGCGGCTGGTTTCCCAGACCGAGGTCGTCCAGTCCGCCCACGCCGAGGCGACCCGGCTCATCGACTCGGCGCACGCCGAGGCCGATCGGCTGCGCGGCGAGTGCGACGTCTACGTCGACAGCAAGCTGGCCCAGTTCGAGGAGTACCTCAACGGCACGCTGCGCTCGGTCAACCGTGGCCGCCATCAACTGCGCACCGCCGCGGGAACTCACGACTACGTGCAGCACTAGCACCGCAGGTTCGCTGACGGCGTAGCCGGGCATCGGCCCGGATGCGCCGAATAGCGCCAAGCGGTGAAACGTGCCGGCGTCCTGGGTTTGCTAGCCGCCGGAATCGCGACTACATTTCAGGGTGCACACACACCCAGCGACAGGGAGCGCCCGAATGAAGTGGAAGATCGCGACGGCCTCGGTTCTCACCGCCGCCATGGTCTCGGCCCCGGTCGCCGCGGCTGCCCCGTCGGACAACGTCAACAAGGTGGCCGACAACGTGGCCGGTCAGGTCATCGGTGGTCTCACCGGAACCGATCCGGCCCTCATCGTCGACGCGCTCACCGGTCTGCGGGGCCTGCTGGGCAAGCTGGGGCACCGCGGTAAGGACCGCGGTAACGGCAACGGCGCGGAACTGCAGCAAGCCACCCTCGACAACGTCGGCAAGACGCTGAATCGTTAGGAACGCCGCGCGGTTCTGCCGCCGCCTGGCCGCAACGTAGGATCGCCGTCATGGCAACCCGCACTCCGGGGTCACCAGACGCGCCCGGCGATCCGCGCGCCCCCCTCGTATTCGACGTGTCCCGGCTGGGACGCCGGCCCGGTGCCATGCAGCAGATCCGGCAGACCGTGCCCAGTCCGGCCCGCATCGGGCTGGACCTCATCGCCATCGAGCCCGGTTCGTCGCTCGATCTCGACCTCCGGCTGGAGTCGGTGTCGGAGGGCGTGTTGGTCTCGGGCACGGTGCACGGACCCACCCGGGGCGAGTGCTCGCGGTGTCTGGAACCCGTCGCAGGCGAGGTCGAGATCGCGCTGACCGAGCTGTTCGCCTATCCCGACAGCCTCACCGAGTCGACCACCGACGCCGACGAGGTCGGCCACGTCGTCGACCACACCGTGGATCTGGAGCAGTCGATCGTCGATGCCGTCGGACTCGCGCTGCCGTTCACCCCGCTGTGCCGCGAGGACTGCCCGGGTCTGTGCCCGAAGTGCGGGGTGCCGCTGGCCACCGCCGGCCCCGGGCACCGCCATGAGGAGATCGACCCGCGTTGGGCCAAGCTGGCTGCGCTGCTGCCGCCGGACGGGGAGACGCCATGACCCATCGGGTGCTGCTGGCCGCGCTGGGCGCCGACCTGCCCGAGGACCTGTTGACGCTGGCCCTGACCCACCGCAGCTACGCCTACGAGAACGGCGGTCTGCCGACCAACGAGCGACTCGAACTGCTCGGCGACGCCGTGCTCGGACTGGTGATCGTCGAGGAGCTGTTCCGACGGCACCCGGACAGCTCGGAAGGCGACCTGGCCAAGCTGCGCAACAGCATCGTCAACAGCCAGGCGCTGGCCGGGGTGGCCCGGGAGCTGACCGACGACGGTCTCGGTGAGTATCTGTTGCTCGGCCGCGGCGAGATCAACACCGGCGGCCACGCCAAGCCCAGCATCCTGGCCGACACCCTGGAGTCGCTGATCGGCGCGGTCTACCTCCGGCATGGGCTGGAGGGTGCACGCCGGGTGATCCTGCGGTTGTTCGACGAACTGCTCGACACCGCCCCGACACTCGGTGCTGCGCTGGAGTGGAAGTCCAGCCTGCAGGAGCTGACCGCCGCCCGCGGACTGGGTGTCCCGCGCTACGAGGTCAGCTCCGAGGGTCCCGACCACGACCGGCGCTTCTCGGCGCAGGTCTTCCTCAACGGCGAGGTCTACGGCACCGGAATCGGCCGCTCGAAGAAGGCCGCCGAGACCGAGGCTGCCGCGGCGGCCTGGACCGCCCTGGACTCCGAACCGGCGTCGGGAGCGCCCGAAGTCCCCGCCGACCTGGATGCCTGAACTCCCCGAGGTCGAGGTGGTGCGGCGCGGGCTGCAGGCACACGTCGCCGGCCGGATCCTCACCGAGGTCGAGGTGCGTCATCCCCGCGCGGTGCGCCGTCATGAGGGCGGGGCGGCCGACCTGGCGGCACGACTGCGCGGCGCTCGCATCACCGGGACCGATCGCCGTGGCAAGTACCTGTGGCTGGTGCTCGATGACGAGCAGACCGCGCTGGTCGTGCACCTGGGGATGAGCGGGCAGATGCTGCTCGGGCCGGTCGCCGACCCCGCCCACCTGCGTATCGCCGCCAAGCTCGACGACGGTACCGAACTGAGCTTCGTCGACCAGCGCACCTTCGGCGGCTGGCAGCTGGCCGAACTGGTCAGTGTCGACGGCAGCCGGGTCCCCGCACCCGTGGCGCATATCGCCCGGGACCCGCTCGATCCCCGATTCGACCGCGACGCGGTGGTGACCGTGTTGCGGCGCAAGCACTCCGAGATCAAACGCCAGCTTCTCGACCAGACCGTGGTCTCCGGGATCGGCAACATCTACGCCGACGAGGCGTTGTGGCGCGCGCAGGTCAACGGCGCCCGGCTGGCTGAGAAGCTGACCCGGCGCCAACTCGCCGAGGTGCTCGACTCCGCGGCGGAGGTGATGCGAGCGGCGCTGCGCGAGGGCGGCACCTCCTTCGACTCGCTCTACGTCAACGTCAACGGGCAGTCCGGTTACTTCGACCGGTCGCTGAACGCCTACGGCCGCGAGGACCGGGGCTGCCGGCGCTGCGGCGCGGTGATCCGCCGCGAGAAGTTCACCAACCGCTCGTCGTTCTACTGCCCGGTCTGCCAGCCCCGTCCGCGGCGGTAATCTCACGCGGGATCGACGTTCCGGGGCGGAAGGGAACCGACGGATGACAGAACTCTGGGTGGAGCGCACCGGGGTCCGCCGCTACACCGGGCGCAGCAGCCGGGGGGCGGAGGTGCTGATCGGCTCGGAGACCGACGACGGCGTCTTCACCCCGGGCGAACTGCTCAAGATCGCGCTGGCCGGCTGCAGCGGGCTGTCCAGCGATCAGCCGTTGCGCCGCCGCCTCGGCGACGACTACCCGGCGGTCATCCGGGTGTCGGGCGCTGCCGACCGCGACCAGGAGCGCTACCCGCTGCTGGCCGAGACCCTCGAGATCGACCTGTCCGGGCTGTCCGCCGAGGAGAAGGATCGCCTGCTCGTGGTCGTCGGCCGGGCGATCGACCAGGTGTGCACGGTCGGGCGCACGCTCAAAACCGGCACGACGATCACGTTCGACGTCGCCGAGCCGGGGTCATGAGCGACGACACCCGACTGACCGCCTGGGTGCACGGCTACGTGCAGGGCGTGGGTTTCCGCTGGTGGACCCGGTCGCGAGCGCTCGAGCTGGGATTGGCCGGGTACGCCAGCAACCAGCCCGACGGTCGGGTGCTGGTAGTGGCGCAGGGGCCGCGGGCGGCCTGCGAACGGCTGCTGGAGCTGCTGCGGGGCGAGACGACCCCCGGTTCGGTGGACACGGTGGTCGCCGAGTTCGCAGCGGCCGGCGAGCCGATGCGTGGTTTCCGGGAGCGCTGAGGCCTGGCCCGGATTAGGCCCGGTAGGCTCGCTCGACGTGTACCTCAAGAGTCTGACGCTGAAGGGATTCAAATCCTTCGCATCGCCGACGACTCTGCGGTTCGAGCCCGGTATCACCTGCGTGGTCGGACCCAACGGCTCGGGCAAGTCGAACGTGGTCGACGCCCTGGCCTGGGTGATGGGGGAGCAGGGCGCCAAGGCGCTGCGCGGCGGGAAGATGGACGATGTCATCTTCGCCGGAACCTCCTCGCGCGCTCCGCTCGGCCGCGCCGAGGTCACGCTGACCATCGACAACTCCGACAACGCGCTGCCGATCGAGTACTCCGAGGTGTCCATCACCCGCCGGATGTTCCGTGACGGCGCCGGCGAGTACGAGATCAACGGCAACAGCTGCCGGCTGCTGGATATCCAGGAACTGCTGAGCGACTCCGGCATCGGCCGGGAGATGCACGTCATCGTCGGTCAGGGCCGGCTGGCACAGATCCTGGAATCCCGCCCCGAGGACCGCCGGGCCTTCATCGAGGAGGCCGCCGGCGTGCTCAAACACCGCAAGCGCAAGGAGAAGGCGCTGCGCAAGCTCGACGCGACGTCGGCCAACCTGGCGCGGCTGACCGACCTGACCACCGAGCTTCGCCGCCAGCTCAAGCCGCTGGGACGGCAGGCCGAGGTGGCCCGCCGTGCCCAGACGATCCAGGCCGACCTGCGCGACGCGCGGTTGCGGCTGGCCGCTGACGATCTGGTGGCCCGCCGGGCCGAGTTCGCCGGCGCCGACGACATCGAGACCACCCTGCGCCGCGAGCACGACGAGGCCGCCGCGCGGCTCTCCCACGCCTCGGCGCAGCTCGCCGAGCACGAGACGGCGGTGGCTGCGCTCTCGGAGCACACCGATGCCGCCCAGCAGACCTGGTTCCGGCTCTCGGCGTTGTCCGAGCGGGTCGGCGCGACCGTTCGCATCGCCAGCGAGCGGGCCCAGTACCTCGACGCCGAGCCGGCCGCCAGCACCGGCCCGGACCCCGACGAACTGGACTCACGGGCCGACGAGGTGGCCGAGCAGGAACGCGCTCTGCTCGCCGAACTCGAGGAAGCGCGTGCGCGCCAGGAGGCCGCCCGAGCCGAACTGGCCGAAAAGGAAAGCGCGGCAACCGAAGCCGAGCGGGCACACCTGGCCGCGGTACAGGCCGAGGCCGACCGCCGGGAAGGGCTGGCCCGGCTGACCGGCCAGGTGGAGACCGCCCGCGCCCGGGTGGAGTCCATCGACGACGGGGTGGCGCGGCTCTCGACGGCCATCGAGGACGCGGCCGCCCGCACCGAACAGGCCAAGGCCGCCTTCGAGACGGTGCAGAACCGGGTGGGCGAGCTCGACCAGGGTGAGGTCGGACTCGACGAGCACCACGACCGGACGGTCGCCGCGCTGCGGCAGGCCGACGAGCGCGTGGCGGAGCTGCAGACCGCCGAACGCGCCGCCGAACGTGAGGTGGCCTCGCTGCAGGCCCGCATCGACGCGCTCGCCGTCGGCCTGGAGCGCAAAGACGGCGCCGCCTGGCTGGTGGAGAACCGAAGCGGCACAGGGCTTCTGGGCACGGTGGCCAAGCTGGTCCGGGTCCACCACGGCTATGAGACGCCGCTGGCGGCGGTACTCGGCGCAGCCGCCGATGCGGTCGCTGCCGACGGCTTCGGCGCGGCACGCTCGGCGGTGCAGGCACTCAAGGACGCCGACGGCGGCCGCGCGGCGATCGTGCTGGCCGACTGGCCCGCCACCCCGGCTGCCGACGTCACCCCCCTTCCCGGCGGCGCCCGCTGGGCGATCGACCTGGTGGACGCCCCGGCCCGGTTGCAGGGGGCGCTGACGGCGATGCTGTCGGGAGTCGCGGTGGTCGAGGACCTGGCCGCCGCGCTCGATCTGGTGACCGCGCGCCCGTCGCTGCGCGCCGTCACCCTGGAAGGCGACCTGGTCGGTGCGGGCTGGGTGGACGGCGGCTCGGATCGCAAGCCCAGCACGCTGGAGATCGCCGGGGCCATCGAGCAGGCCCGGACCGAACTGGCCGACGCCGAGACCCGGGTTGCCGAGTTGTCCGCCGCGCTGGCCGGTGCGCTGGCCGAGCAGTCCAACCGGCAGGACGCAGCCGAACAGGCGCTGGCCGCCCTCAACGAGTCCGACGCCGCCATCTCGGCGATCTACGAGCAACTGGGCCGGCTCGGCCAGGAGGTCCGGGTCGCCGAGGAGGAGTGGCGCCGGTTGCAGGGGCAGCGCGACGAACTGGAGTCCGGCCGCGAGCAGGCGGTCGAGGAACTCGGT
This sequence comes from Mycobacteriaceae bacterium, assembly GCA_029979305.1. Lineage (GTDB taxonomy): Bacteria > Actinomycetota > Actinomycetes > Mycobacteriales > Mycobacteriaceae > Mycobacterium. The sequence goes on from JAPOHV010000025.1 coordinate 14,185, forward strand.
CAGCTCGAGTCGCGGCTGCTGGCGGCACAGGCGACCCAGACCGTCGTCGAGAACACCCCCGGCGAGCGTCAGCAGATCCAGGCGGCCGCGGAGGCCGCCAGATCGGTCGAGGTAGAGGCCCGCCTGGCGGTTCGCACCGCCGAGGAACGCGCCAATGCGGTGCGCGGACAGGCGGATTCGCTGCGCCGCGCGGCAGCGGCCGAACGCGAGGCGCGGGTTCGCGCCGAACAGGCGCGCGCGGCACGCCGGCATGCCTCCGAGGTGGCGGCGGCGGTCGCCGAGAGCGGCCGGCGGGTCGCCGAACAGCTGAGCGCCGTGGTGGCGGTGGCCTCCCGGACCCGTGACCGGCTGGCCGCCGAACGGCAGCGCCGGGCAACTGCGATGGCGGCTGCCCGCGAAGAGGTCGCCGCGCTGGGCGCCCGTATCGCCGAGCTGACCGACGCACTGCACCGCGACGAGGTGGCCAAGGCACAGGCCGCGCTGCGCATCGAGCAGCTTGAGCAGACGGTGCTCGAACAGTTCGGCATGGCCGGTGACGACCTGATCGCCGAGTACGGCCCGCAGGTGCAACTGCCGCCCTCGGAGCTGGAGATGGCCGAGTACGAGCAGGCCAGGGAGCGCGGCGAGCAGGTCACCGCACCCGCGCCGATGGCTTTCGACCGGTCCACCCAGGAGCGTCGCGCCAAGCGGGCCGAGCGCGACCTGGCCGAACTGGGGCGGGTCAACCCACTGGCGCTGGAGGAGTTCGCCGCGCTGGAGGAGCGATTCAACTTCCTGTCCACACAGCTCGAGGACGTCAAGGCCGCCCGCAAGGACCTGCTGGACGTGATCGCCGATGTCGACGAGCGCATCCTGCAGGTGTTCACCGAGGCCTACGCCGATGTGGAGCGGGAGTTCTCGCAGGTGTTCGCCGCGCTGTTCCCCGGTGGCGAGGGCCGGCTGCTGCTCACCGATCCTTCCGACATGCTCACCACCGGGGTCGAGGTCGAGGCCCGGCCGCCGGGCAAGAAGGTCAAGCGGCTCTCACTGCTCTCCGGCGGGGAGAAGTCGTTGACCGCGGTGGCCATGCTGGTGGCCATCTTCCGGGCACGGCCCTCGCCGTTCTACGTCATGGACGAGGTCGAGGCCGCCCTCGACGACGTCAACCTGCGCCGGCTCATCGGCCTTTTCGAGCAGTTGCGTTCGCAGTCGCAGTTGATCGTGATCACCCACCAGAAGCCGACCATGGAGATCGCCGACGCACTCTACGGCGTGTCGATGCAGGGCGACGGCATCACCGCGGTGATCTCGCAGCGGATGCGCGGGGAGAATCTGGTCGCCAGCGGCCAAGGGGTATAGCGGCAACTCAGCCGTTGACCCCGATGCTGCGCAGTTCGGCCAGGTCGGCGGCACCGGCGCCGTGCAGGCAGATCCGCAGTTCCTCGATGAACACCTCCAGGGTGTCGACCACCGCCGCGGCCGATTCGAGGGCCGGGGCGAGTAACGGACGGGCCATCGCCACGACGTCGGCGCCCAGTGCGACCGCCTTGGCCGCATCCATGCCGGTGCGGACCCCGCCCGAGGCCACCAGCGGCATCCCGGGCAGTGAGCGCCGCACCTCCATGAGCGCCTGGGCGGTGGGGATGCCCCAGTCGGCGACGGCGGGGTAGCGCACCTCGCCGTAGCGCACCAGCTGCTCCACCCGCGCCCAGGACGTGCCCCCGGCGCCGGCGACGTCGACGGCGGCGATCGGCAGGCCGCGCAGTCGCTCGGCCGCCGCGGTGCCGATTCCATGGCCGACCTCCTTGACCAGGACCGGGTAGTCCAGTTCCCCGGCCAGCCGGCGGAGCCGATCCAGCGATCCGCGGAAGTCGGTGTCGCCGTTCTCCTGAACTGCTTCCTGAAGCGGATTGGTATGCACTGCAACGGCATTGGCGCCGATACGCCGCAGCGCGGCGCGCAGCCGCGGGACGATGTCATCGGACAGCTGGGCCAGCCCGATGTTGCCGATCAGCAGCACGTCGGGTGCCAGATCGCGCACCTCGAAACTGCTCGCGGCGGGGGAGTCGTCGAGCATGATGCGTTGCGAGCCGAGCATCATGCCGATGCCCAGCTTCTGGGCGGCCCCGGCGAGGTTGCGGTTGATGGTGCGCGCGAGGTCGGCCCCGCCGGTCATGGCGCCGATCAGCACGGGCGCCCGCAGCCGGGCGCCCAGGAAGTCCGTGGTGAGGTCCACGGCCGCCAGACTGGTCTGGGTCAGCGCGTTGTAGGGCAGTTCGAACCAGTCGAAGCCGGTGCTGACGCCGACGAAGTCGACCGGCCCGGTCAAACAGGCGTCGATATGCCGCAACTTGCGGGCGGCGATCCCGTCGGTCATCTAGGGCCGCTGCCCTGCGGGTTTGCCAGCCTGCCAGCGGCGCGTCGGGAACCCCTGGAACAATGGCCCGGTGTCACAGGGTCTCTGGATCGCTCTCGCGGTCATCGCCATCCTCGTCATCGTCGCACTGGTCACCGGTTCGGTGCTCTACCGGCGCCGCCAGGTCAGCCTGCACTCCGCCCCCGAAGCCGTTGAGATCGAGGCTCCCACACCGGTAGACCGATCGGGCGGCTACACCGCCAAATCCGGTATCAGCTTCACACAATCGTCAGCGCCGGCCACAGTCGAGCGGCCGGCGGCCCGGCCGCCCCGGCTCGACACGACCGGACTGCCCGGGGTCGGCGACGACGCCGCCATACCGAGGGACTCGCTGAAGCGCCCGATCTCCCAGGTCCACCTTCCCGAGCCGGAGGTGATCGAGGAAGCCCCCGCCGCGGACGTGCTGCCGGCAGCGGCGCCGGAGGTCGAGGAGATCATCGCCGAACCCGCTGCGGCGGCGACGGAGATCGACGCCATCGCCCCGCCGGCCGGCCGGCTGGAGCGGCTGCGCGGGCGGCTGGCGAAGTCGCAGAACGCGTTCGGGCGCAGCATGCTGGGACTGCTCGGCGGCGGCGACCTCGACGAGGCCTCCTGGGACGAGGTCGAGGACACCCTGCTGGTGGCCGACCTGGGCCCGACCGCCACCGCCTCGATCACCGGGCACCTTCGCTCGGCCATCGCCGCGGGCAGCGTCCGCAACGAGGCGCAGGCCCGCGCCGTACTGCGTCAGGTCCTGGTCGAGGAGCTCAACCCGGACTTCGACCGCTCCATCCGGGCGCTGCCGCATGACGACAAGCCCTCGGTGCTGCTGGTGGTCGGCGTCAACGGCACCGGGAAGACCACCACGGTCGGCAAGCTGGCCCGGGTCCTGGTGGCCGACGGACGCCGTGTGGTGCTCGGCGCGGCGGACACCTTCCGGGCCGCAGCCGCCGACCAGTTGCAGGCCTGGGCATCCCGGGTCGGCGCCGAGGTCGTCCGGGGCCCGGAGGGGGCGGACCCGGCGTCGGTGGCCTTCGACGCGGTGGACAAGGGCATCGAATCCGGTGCCGACGTCGTCGTCATCGACACCGCCGGCCGGCTGCACACCAAGACCGGCCTGATGGACGAACTCGGGAAGGTCAAGCGGGTGATGGAGAAACGCGCCGCCGCCGTCGACGAGGTGCTGCTGGTGCTCGACGCCACCATCGGCCAGAACGGGCTGACCCAGGCGCGGGTGTTCGCCGACGTCGTCGACATCACCGGTGTCGTGCTGACCAAGCTCGACGGAACAGCCAAGGGCGGCATCGTGTTCCGCGTTCAGCAGGAGTTGGGGGTTCCGGTGAAGCTGGTGGGCCTGGGTGAGGGTCCTGACGACCTGGCACCTTTCGAACCGGCGGCTTTCGTCGACGCGCTGCTGGGCTGATCGGCGCGACTCGCAAAACAACCCGGCCGGTTAACAGCGACGAAACGCAAGTCCGCGATCAGTTCACGTCCGTGAAACACCGGAGTGCAGGCCTGGAAACAAGTACTGCGCAGTCTTGCCCTTACGTCGCCGGCCTCGGCGGCGCGAAGGAGGGAACTGCGAGTGGACCAATTCCCGGTGATGGGAGTGCCGGACACCGGTGACACGGCGTGGATGCTTGCCAGCGCTGCGCTTGTGCTGCTGATGACACCCGGTCTGGCGTTTTTCTACGGTGGCATGGTGCGCGCCCGAGGCGTGCTGAACATGATCATGATGAGCATCAGCGCCATGGGCGTGGTCACGGTGCTGTGGGTGCTCTACGGATATTCGATCGCCTTCGGCAACGACAAGTCGGGTCTGTTCGGCGACCCGGGTCAGTACTTCGGGCTCAAGGGACTCATCGGCGGCACCTATCTGCAGGCCACGTCGGAGGCTCCCGCGGTGTCGATCCCGCTGGCCGGGACGATCCCGCAGACGGTGTTCGTGGCGTTCCAGTTGATGTTCGCGATCATCACGGTCGCACTGATCTCCGGAGCGGTGGCCGACCGGCTGAAGTTCGGCGGCTGGCTGGCCTTCGCCGCGCTGTGGGTCAGCTTCGTGTACTTCCCGGTTGCCCACTGGGTGTTCGCCTTCGACGGCATCACCGCGGAGAAGGGCGGCTGGATAGCCAACAAGCTCAAGGCGATCGACTTCGCAGGCGGCACCGCGGTCCACATCAACGCCGGTGTGGCGGGTCTGGTACTCGCCATCATCCTCGGCAAGCGGCTGGGCTGGCCGGGCTCCCCGATGCGCCCGCACAACCTGCCGTTCGTGATGCTCGGCGCCGGCCTGCTGTGGTTCGGCTGGTACGGGTTCAACGCGGGCTCGGCGGTGGGGTCCAACGGAATCGCCGGGGCGACCTTCATCACCACGACGGTGGCCACTGCGGCCGCGATGCTGGGCTGGCTTGTCACCGAACGCGTCCGCGACGGACATGGCACCTCACTGGGGGCGGCCTCGGGCATCGTGGCCGGTCTGGTGGCCATCACGCCGTCGTGTTCGTCGGTCAACGTGGTCGGCGCGCTGGCGGTCGGCGCCGTCGCCGGTGTGCTGTGCGCGCTGGCGGTGGGGCTGAAGTACAAGCTGGGCTTCGACGACTCCCTCGACGTGGTCGGTGTGCACCTCGTCGGCGGACTGGTCGGCACCCTGATGGTCGGCCTGGTCGCCACCAAGACAGCCCCGGCGGCGGTCGACGGACTGTTCTACGGCGGCGGCGTCGACCAACTGCGCCGCCAGGCGATCGGCGCCTTCGCGGTTCTGGGCTACTCGGCCCTCGTCACGGCTATCTTGGCTTTGCTCGTGAAATACACCATCGGACTGCGGCTTGACCGGGAGGCCGAGGCCGCCGGCGTCGATGAGTCCGAACACGCGGAGACCGCGTACGACTTCGCGGTCTCCGGTGGTGGCTCGGTCTTCTCTCGTCAAGGCGCGGAGGTATAGGGAATATGAAGCTGATCACTGCGATCATCAAGCCGTTCACTCTGGAAGACGTCAAAACCGGCCTGGAAGAGTTGGGTGTTCTGGGCATGACGGTCAGCGAGGTCCAGGGTTACGGACGCCAGAAGGGACACACCGAGGTCTACCGCGGCGCCGAGTACGCGGTGGACTTCGTGCCGAAGGTCCGGGTCGAGGTCGTCGTCGACGACGCCGCCGTGGACCGGGTGGTCGACGTCATCGTGTCGGCGGCACGCACCGGCAAGATCGGCGACGGCAAGGTGTGGGTCAGTCCGGTGGAAACCATCGTC
>JAPOHV010000011.1 GCA_029979305.1 Mycobacteriaceae bacterium
CATCCAGTCGGCCATCACCTGCGCGGTGGCGTCGTAGCCGAACAGGTAGTCCACGGTCGCGGCCATCTCGAAGGCGCCCTTGTAGCCGTGCCGGCGCATGGCGGACATCCACCGCGGGTTGACAACCCGGGACCGGAACACCCGGGTGGTCTCCTCGCCCAGAGTGCGGGTACGCACCGCGTCGGGGCGGGTGTTGTCGCCGATGTAGGCGGCCGGCGCCTGCCCGGTCAACGCGCGCACGGTCGCGACCATTCCGCCGTGGTACTGGAAGTAGTCGTCGGAGTCGGCGATGTCGTGCTCTCGGCAGTCGGTGTTCTTGGCGGCGACCATGATTCGCCGGTATTGGTCGCGCATGTCGCCGGCGGCCGGCCGGCCGTCCAGTCCACGGCCGTAGGCGAAACCGCCCCAGGCGGTGTAGACCTCGGCGAGGTCGGCGTCGTCGCGCCAGTTGCGGCTGTCGATCAGCTGTAGCAGGCCGGCACCGTAGGTGCCCGGCTTGGACCCGAAAATCCTTGTGGTGCTTCGCCGCTCGTCGCCGTTCTGTGCGAGGTCGGCCTGTACGTGGGCGCGGACGTAGTTCAGCTCGTCGGGCTCGTCGAGCGCCGCGACCAGTCGGACGGCGTCGTCGAGCATGGTCACCACATGCGGGAAGGCGTCCCGGAAGAACCCGGAGATCCGCACCGTGACATCGATGCGGGGGCGGCCGAGTTCGGCCGGCGGGATCACCGCGAGGTCGACCCCCCGCCGCGACGCATCGTCCCACACCGGGCGCACCCCGAGCAGCGCGAGGATCTCTGCGATGTCGTCCCCGGAGGTGCGCATCGCCGAGGTGCCCCAGGCCGAGATGCCCACCGAGCGGGGCCAGTCGCCGTAGTCCGCGCGATAACGCTCCAGCAGCGAATCCGCCATCGCCACACCGGTTTCCCAGGCCAGCCGCGACGGCATGGCCTTGGGGTCCACCGAGTAGAAGTTGCGGCCGGTGGGCAGCACGTTGACCAGCCCGCGCAGCGGCGAGCCGGACGGACCCGCGGCGATATAGCGGCCGTCGAGCGCGGCGAGCACCTGGTCGATCTCGCGGGCGGTGCCCGCCAGCCTCGGCACCACCTCCTCGGCGGCGAACCGCAGGATCGCCGCGATCGCCGGGTCGTCGGTGAGCTGGCCGGCCCGGTCCGGGTCCCACCCGGTCGCCTGCAGTGCGGCCAGCAGGGCACGCGCCCGCTGTTCGGCCGCGTCGACGTCAGCGCGGTCGTCGCTGCCGTCCTCGGCCAGGCCGAGGGCCTGGCGCAGGCCGGGCAGATGCCGGTCGCCGGCGAACAGTTGGCGGGCCCGCAGGATGGCCAGCACCAGGTCCAGTTGCTGCTCACCGGCCGGGGCGGCGCCGAGGACGTGCAGGCCGTCGCGGATCTGCACATCCTTGATCTCACACAGCCAGCCGTCGACCCCGAGCAGCATCTCGTCGAAATGGTCGTCCTCGGGGCGCTCGGCCAACCCCAGGTCGTGGTCCATCCTGGCCGCGCGCATCAGAGTCCAGATCTGCTGGCGGACGGCGGGCAGCTTGGCCGGGTCCAGGGCGGCGATGTTCGCGTGTTCGTCGAGCAGTTGCTCGAGGCGGGCGATGTCGCCGTAGGTCTCCGCCCGCGCCATCGGCGGGATCAGGTGGTCGACCAGGGTGGCGTGCGCGCGGCGCTTGGCCTGGGTGCCCTCGCCGGGATCGTTGACCAGGAAGGGGTAGATCAGCGGCAGGTCACCCAGGGCTGCGTCGGGCGCGCAGCCGGCGGACATGCCGAGAGTCTTTCCGGGCAGCCATTCCAGGTTGCCGTGCTTGCCCAGGTGCACCACGGCGTGCGCGCCGAACTCGTGGCGTAGCCACAGGTAGGTGGCCAGGTAGTGATGGCTCGGCGGCAGGTCCGGATCGTGATAGACGGCGACGGGGTTCGCACCGAACCCGCGCGGCGGCTGCACCACGATCACCAGGTTGCCGGATCGCATTGCGGCGACGACGATGTCGCCGTCCGGATCCCTGCCTGGTTCGACTCCGCTGTGGTCGACGAACAACTGTCCGGGCGGTGGGCCCCAGTGGTTGATCATCGCTTCGGCCAGGTCGGCGGGCAGCCCGGCGAACAAGTAGCGGTAGCGCGCCGCCGGGATACGGATCGGGTTACCGGCCAACTGGCCGTCGGTGAGCCAGTCCGGGTCCTGGCCGCCGCGCTCGATCAGGGCGTGAATCAGGGCATCACCGTCCTCGGCGTCCAGGCCGGGCACCTCGCCGATGTCATAGCCGTTGTCGCGCAACGCCTTCAGCAATGCGATGGCGCTGGCCGGGGTGTCCAACCCGACGGCATTGCCGATCCGGGAGTGCTTGGTCGGGTAGGCGGAGAACACCAGCGCCAGGCGCTTGTCGGCCGGCGCGATCCGCCGCAGCCGGGCGTGATTGACGGCCAGGCCGGCGACGCGGGCACAGCGTTCCGGGTCGGGAACGTAGGAGATCAGGCCGTCGGCGTCGATCTCCTTGAACGAGAACGGCACGGTGATGATGCGGCCGTCGAACTCGGGCACCGCGACCTGGGTTGCGACATCCAGGGGGCTGAGCCCGTCGTCGTTGGCCGACCACCGAGCCCGCGATCCCGTCAGGCACAGCCCCTGCAGGATCGGGATATCGAGGGCGGCAAGGTGTTTGACGTCCCAACCGTCGTCGTCCCCGCCCGCCCCGGCTGTCGCCGGAGTGGCGCCCCCGGCAGCCAGCACGGTCACCACCATGGCGTCGGCGCCGGCCAACAGCTCCAGCAGGTCCGCGTCGGGGTTGCGCAGCGAGGTGCAGTACACCGGCAGCGGCCGCCCGCCGGCCTGCTCGATCGCCGCGCACAGCGCCTCGATGTAGGCGGTGTTGCCGGCCAACTGCTGGGCGCGGTAGTAGAGCACCGCGATCACCGGGCCGGCGGACCGGGAGGCGGGGCGGCGCAGCACCCCCCAGGACGGGGTCTGCGCCGGCGGGGCGAATCCGTAGCCGGTCATGAGCAGGGTGTCGCAGAGGAAGGCGTGCAGCCCGCCGAGGTTGTCCACCCCGCCCGAAGCCAGATAGGCGTGGGCCTGCATGGCGATGCCGGCCGGCACCGTGGAGCGCTCCATGAGGTCGGCGTCGGGTGCCTGTTCGCCGCTGACCACCACCATCGGCACGCCGGCGGCAGCCACCGTGTCGATGCCGTCGGGCCAGGCCCGGTATCCGCCAAGGATCCGCACGACCACCGCCGCCGCGCCGTCGAGCAGTCGGGCCAATTCCCCCTCGGCCAGCCGGGACGGGTTGGCCCAGCGGTACTGCGCCCCACTCGCGCGGGCGGTGATCAGGTCGGTGTCCGACGTGGACAGCAGCAGGACAGTCGGCCGGGACACCCGTTATTCGTACCTAACCCGGGGGCTGCCGGTCGGCGGCGGGGCCGGAAACGGCCTCGACGACCAGTGGGGCGACCACCAAGATCAGGATCACGGCGACGATCGCCGGCGCCACCAGCGGCACCCAAGTCAGCCGCAGCGGAATCGCCGTGACGACCACTCCGGCCACCGCAAACCCCAGCATGCCTGCCGCCGTCGGAACCGTCAGCGTCGTCGCCTCGTCGGCATATCTGGTGAGCAGGTACGCCGCCGCCGACAGCCCGGACACCGCGGTGAACAGCGGCGCGGGGTCGCCCAGTCCGATGGCGACCACGGTGAGCAGCACGGCGACGACCGCGGCGGTGCGGACGAAAACAGACACCGCGATCGCAACCGCCGCCAACGCCACCGCGGCCAGACCCCAGGCCCCGGCCGGGCCGGCGGCGGCGGCCACCATCAGCGCACCGAACGCCGGGGAGAACATCGCCACGGGCTTCATCGGCGCCGCCGCCGGGATCCGGCCCTTGCCTGCGGCAGCAGTCGCATCGCCACGTCCAGGTTCACCTCGGCCGGCCAGGCCACCACCTCGACGCCGACCATCCGCATGTCCCGGTACATCGCCGTGCGTTGCAGCGCCCACATCCGCTGCAGGATCGGGTCTTCGTCATCGCCGAGCGGGCAGCCCTTGAGCACGTCGACCGCCACCACGACATGCCCGCGCTGGGACAGGTCCATCAGCGCCAGTCCGAAGTCGGCGTCGAGCAGCGTGGAGAAGCCGACGATCACCGCGCCGGGCGGGACGGCGGCCTGTGGTGCCAGCGTGCCGGTCATGGCGCGGGATCCGCCGCCGGACCCGAGAACGGTGTCGAGCACCCGGTAGAACTGCCGCTGACCGATATCGGGTCCCAGCCAGCGGGGCCGCTGGCCGCCCAGCCCGACCACCCCGGCGCGGTCGCCGCTGCGCAACGCCGACTGCACCACCTGCAGCGCGCCCTCGACGGCGCGCTGGGTGTCCGCGGTCGCGGGTCCGGGCGGCTGGGTGCTCATATCCACCAGCACCACCACGTCGACCGAGCGGTCGGTGAGTCGCTGGGTGACGTGCAGCACACCGCGCCGGGCGCTGACCGACCAGTTGACCGTCCGCAACTGGTCGCCGGGAATGTAGGCCCGGATGTCCGCGTATTCCACGCCGGGGCCGGCGTGCCGGGTCAGGTGGGTGCCGATCCGGTCGAGCATCTCGGTGCGCGGCATCGCCGTCGTGGGCGGCGGCACCAGCGGAAAGACGAACACATCGGCGATCTCGGCCACCGCCGTCGCGGCCATCAGCCCGCCCGGGGCGACGAAATCCACCCGCGCCTGCAATGGGTAGCGCCCCCATCGTTCGGCGGACACCTCGACGGTGTGCCGCGGCGGGTCGCCGCCTCCCGCAAGCATCTCGGTCTGCATGCCCTGCGGGGCGCTGACCATCAGCGTGACGGCCGCCCCGTCCGGCACGGCGGTCAGTTCGACCTCGAGGCGCTCCCGGTCGCCTTCGAAGCAGCGCAGTTCGATCGGGCTGGCCTGGGCCGACATCCCCGGCTCCGGGCGCTGCCACCAGGCCGAGCAGAGCACCCCCAGCAGCGGGGCGGCGAACGCCACCAGCGTCCAGTGGCCGGAGACCAGCGCACCCCCCAGCGCGAACGCCGCACAGATGAGAAGTACGCGCGTCAATTCCGTTGTTCGCCAACGGAACTGGAGATCAACTCGGCCGATGTCGTCCATCAACCGGGGGTCCGTGGAGCCGGCAGTCGTTTGAGCAGCTGCTCCACCACGTCGGCGCCGTGCATGCTGCGGACCCACATCTCCGGGCGCAGGGTGATCCGGTGGCCGAAGGCCGGCACGGCGAGGGCTTTGACGTCCTCGGGTACCACATAGTCCCTCCCGTTCAGCAGCGCGCGCGCCCTGGCGAGCTGCACCAGGTCGAGTTCCGCGCGGGGACTCGCGCCGACGACCACCTGGGGGTGGCTGCGGGTGGCTGCGGCCACCGACACCACGTAGTGCAGGACGTCGTCGTGAACGTTGACCTGTTCAACGGCCTCCTGCATGGCCAACAGCCGATCGGCGTCGACCACCTGGTCGACCCGAGCCTCGGCCGCGCCGCGCTCGAGCCGGCGGCGCAGCATGTGCGCCTCCTCCTGCTCGGAGAGGTACTTCAGCGCGACCTTGACGGCGAACCGGTCCAGTTGCGCCTCCGGCAGCGGGTAGGTGCCCTCGAACTCGATCGGGTTGTCGGTGGCGATCACGATGAACGGCGACGGCAGCCGGTGGGTTTCGCCGTCGATGCTGACCTGACCCTCGGCCATCGCCTCCAGCAGGGCGGCTTGGGTCTTGGGTGGGGTGCGGTTGATCTCGTCCGCCATCAGCATGTTGGTGAAGATCGGTCCGCGGCGGAACTCGAACTGGCCCGAGCGCATGTCGTAGATCGTCGAGCCGAGCAGGTCGGCGGGCAGCAGGTCGGGAGTGAACTGAACCCGCGTGAAGCGCAGCCCCAGCGCCGCGGCGAACGAGCGAGCGATCAGGGTCTTGCCCATGCCGGGCAGGTCCTCGATGAGCACATGCCCGCCGGCCAGCACGGTGGTCAGGATCAGGGTGAGCGCCTCGCGCTTGCCGACGACCGCCCGTTCCACCTCGTTGAGGACCCCTTCGCACAGTGCGGTGGTCTCGGTGGCCGATGTCGTCATACGTCTTCCAGTCGCCGGAGGATCAGTTCGAGGGCGTCGCGGCCGGGGGCGGGATCGTCCCGCCTTCCGCGCGACACGTTCTGCGGATCGACCCACTGCCACAGGTCGTCGCCGAAGACCAGGCGGCCGGTCGCCGCCACCGCAGCCGGTTCCTTCTGCTTGGTGGCCACCAGGAAGTCGCGGGCCAATTTGGGCCGCAGGTAGCGGTCCCACTCCCCCCTGGTGCCGTCGGCCCACCGGATCAGCTCCTCGGTCTGGGCTTTCCAGTGCAGCAGCGACTCCAGGGCGTCGTTGGACGGATCCGGTTGGGCACCAACGTTTCCGGTCCGCGCGAGCCGATCGGTGATCTGGACACCGAATACCGCGACTGCCACACCGGCAACCGGTAGCGCCCACCGCCAGCCGAGCATCACACCGACGATCTCGGCGAGGACGACAGCAAGAAACCCTCCGATGAGCACCCGGTTCATCGACTGCTCCGGAGTTGGTCGAGAACCGAGCGCAGTGCCTGCTCGGCCTGCTCTCGGTGGTCCTCGGTCATGACGTGCCGGCTGAAGCGGGCCTCGGCGAACAGCCCGACCAGCGCAGACGCGCTGCCCGGGCTGATCGCCCGGTTTCCGACCGCCCGGGCCAGCACCTCCGAGGGGGTGTCGGAGGCCTGCGGGGCGGCGCCGGGCCGTCCGGCCAGTCCGTCCTCCATGGCCGCGTAGCAGGCGATGATCGCCTCCCTCGGGGCCAGCCCCAGGTTGGAGACCTCGGCCAGTCCCCGTTCGGCGGCAGCGGCCAGCGGCGCCGGGACGGGATCCGCCGGGCCGGCCGGGCCGGTGGTGACCACGACCGGGGGCAGCTTGGAGCGGTTGCGCAGTGCTGCCACGACGGTCGCCGCCACCATCATCGCCAGCATCACACCGGTGCCGATGGCCAGCACCTGGTACACCCCGCTCTTGGGCGGTCGCGCCGGTTTCGGCGCGGCGGCCGCCGGCGCCGCCGGGCCGGGGTCGGGCACCGCGGTGGGCGCCGGTGTCTGATCTCCGACGTCGATATCCAGCCGCAACTGGTTGAGGGCGACGAAGACCGCCAGCCAGAGCACCACGAACCCGAGCGTGATGAGCACCGGCCGAAGTTTGAGCCGGCCCGCCCCGCCGCCGGAGAAGTCCCGCATCTCGAACGCGGCGGCCCGGGGGGCCTGCGGGCGGCGGACGAACACCGCGAACGCCATGACCACCATGGACACACCCAGCAGTGCGATGACGCCGGCCAGCGAGGCCGGGTCGTCGGCGGCGGGGTCGCGGGCGGTCGACCGCAGGTCGGGCACCTGACCGCGCAGTGCCACCGCCGCGGCGAGCATGAGCACGACCACGGCGACCACCCGGCCGGTACGCGAGGTCATTCGGGTCATGCCCTCGAACCTCCCCCGTGCCGGTGCCTGCGTTTCCATGGTGGCACGGGTCCGCACGTACCGTGATCGGGTGAGCCGGACCAGCGACCACGACGCATGTCCCGGGGCGCTGCAGCTGCACCGGGCCGCTGACGGTGCGCTGGCCCGGGTGCGGCTGCCCGGCGGCATGATCACCGCCGCTCAGCTGGAGGCCCTGGCCGAGGCTGCGGTGCGGTTCGCCGCGGGCACGCTGGAGCTGACCGCACGCGGCAACGTGCAACTGCGTGGGATCACCGAGACCGAGACGGTCGCCGCGGCGGTCGCCGCCGCGGGGCTGTTGCCCTCGGCGAGCCACGAGCGGGTGCGCAACATCGTTGCCTCACCGCTGTCCGGGCGGGCCGGCGGGCGGCCCGATATCCGCCCGTGGGTCAGTGCCCTGGACGAGGCGATCTGCGCCGACCCGGCACTGGCCGAGCTGCCGGGCCGGTTCTGGTTCAGCCTCGACGACGGCACGGCCGATGTGTCCGCACTGGGCGCCGACGCCGGTGTGCTGGCCGGCCCGGACGGGGTCGCACTGCTGCTGGCGGGTCGTGACACCGGTGTCCGGCTGGCCCCGGGCGATGCCGTCGGGGCGCTGGCGGCGGTGGCCGGCCGGTTCGTCGAGGTGCGCGGAAACGCCTGGCGGGGGAGCGAATTGGACGACCCGGGTGTGCTGCTGGGCGATTGGGAGCCGCGCGATTCGCAGCGGCTGGCCGTCGCGCCGGGCGCCCGCCCGCCGGTGGGCTGGATAACCCAGGACGACGGCCGCATCGCGCTCGGTGCGGCGATCCCGCTGGGTGTGCTCTCGGCTCGGCAGGCCCAGTTCGTGGCGGCGGTCGGGGCGCCGGTGGTGGTCACGCCGTGGCGGTCACTGCTGATCTGCGATCTCGACGAGGGGGTGGCCGAGACGGCCCTGCGGGTGCTGGCGCCGCTGGGGCTGGTGTTCGACGAGACGTCGCGGTGGCTGGACGTGAGCGCCTGCGTGGGCAGCCCGGGCTGCGAGCGCTCCCGCGCCGATGTCCGCGCCGAGGCCAGGCGGACGGCCGAGTCCGGTGGGCTGACCGGCACGGTGCACTACGCAGGATGTGAACGAGCCTGCGGCAGACCGGTCCTCGGCGAGGTTCTGGTGGCGACCGGCGACGGGTACCGGACACTGCAGGCCCCGAACGTAGGGTGAACCTGTGCTCGACTACATCCGCGACGCCGCCGAGATCTACCGGCAGTCATTCGCGACGATCCGGGCCGAGTCCGACCTCGACGGGTTCCCCGACGATGTGGCGCGGGTGGTGGTACGGCTGATCCACACCTGCGGGCAGACCGATCTGACCGAGCACGTCGCCTTCACCCCCGCCGTGGTGAGCGCCACCCACGCCGCGCTGGCTGCCGGCGCTCCGGTGCTGTGCGACTCCTCCATGGTGGCCGCCGGAATCACCGCGGCCCGGCTGCCCGCCGGCAACGAGGTGGTGTCGCTGGTCGCCGACCCGCGGGCGCCCGAGCTGGCCGCCAAGCTGGGCACCACCCGCTCGGCAGCCGGCGTACAACTGTGGTCCGACCGGCTCGACGGGGCGGTGCTGGCCATCGGCAACGCCCCCACCGCGCTGTTCCGGCTGCTGGAACTGATCGACGAAGGCGTCCCGGCGCCGGTGTCGGTGCTGGGCGGGCCGGTGGGGTTCGTCGGCTCGGCGCAGTCCAAGCAGGAGCTGATCGACAACCCCCGCGGCATGGAGTATCTGATCGTGGGCGGCCGGCGCGGCGGCAGTGCCATGGCGGCGGCGGCGGTCAATGCGATGGCGAGCGCCCGCGAATGAGCGACGGCACGAGCGGCACCCTGTTCGGTGTCGGGCTGGGACCGGGCGATCCGGAACTGGTGACCGTCAAGGCCGCCCGGGTGATCGGCGAGGCCGACGTGGTGGCGTACCACAGCGCCGGGCACGGCCGCAGCATCGCCCGCCGGATCGCCGAGCCCTATCTGCGGCCGGGGCAGATCGAGGAGCATCTGGTCTACCCGGTGACCACCGGGACCACCGACCACCCGGGCGGCTACGCCGGCGCGATGGAGGACTTCTACGCCGAGGCCGCCGCCCGCATCGCGGCCCACCTCGAGGCCGGCCGCGACGTCGCCCTGCTGGCCGAGGGCGACCCGCTGTTCTACAGCTCCTACATGCACATGCACACCCGGCTGACCGAGCGCTTCAACGCGGTGATCGTTCCCGGCGTGACCTCGGTGAGCGCGGCTTCGGCGGCCATCGCCACCCCGCTGGTCAGCGGCGACGAGGTGCTCTCGATACTGCCCGGGACGCTGCCGACCGCTGAACTGGCACACCGGCTCGCCGATACCGACGCGGCGGTGATCCTGAAGCTGGGGCGGACGTATCCGCAAGTGCGCGAGGCACTCTCGCTGGCCGGCCGGCTCGAGGACGCCGTCTACGTCGAGCGTGCCAGCACCGACGGCCAGCAGGTACTGCCCGCCGCCGAGGTGGACGAGGCGAGGGTTCCCTATTTCTCGCTGGCCGTGCTGCCCGCCGGCGATCACACCGGCCGTGCGGCGCGCCCCGGAACCGTCACCGTGGTCGGGCTGGGGCCGGGCGGCACCGAGTGGATGACGCCGCAGAGCCGCCGGGAACTGGCCGCGGCCACCGACCTGATCGGCTACGCGGCCTATCTGGACCGGGTGCCGGCGCGCCCCGGCCAGCGCCGGCACTCGTCGGACAACACCGATGAGCCACTCCGGGCGCGGCTGGCCTGCGAACTGGCCGAACAGGGCCGGGCCGTGGCCGTGGTCTCCTCCGGTGACCCGGGCGTGTTCGCGATGGCCACCGCCGTCCTCGAGGAGGCCAAGCAGTGGCCCGGTGTCGAGGTGCGGGTGATCCCGGCAATGACGGCCGCACAGGCGGTGGCCAGCCGGGTCGGCGCGCCGCTGGGCCACGACTACGCGGTGCTCTCGCTGTCCGACCGGCTCAAGCCCTGGGACGTCATCGCCGCCCGGCTGTCGGCGGCGGCCGCCGCGGATCTGGTTCTGGCCGTGTACAACCCGGCGTCGAAGAGCAGGACCTGGCAGGTGGCCGCCATGCGGGACCTGCTGCTCGAACATCGCGACGCCGGCACCCCGGTGGTGATCGGACGGGACGTGGCGGGCCCGCAGGAGTCGGTCACCGTCGTGCGACTGGCCGACCTCGATCCGGCCGCTGTCGACATGCGCTGCCTGCTGATCGTGGGGTCATCGCAGACCCAGTGGTACGGCGACACCGTCTTCACCCCGCGGCGCTATCCGGGCTGAGCACCCAGCGTTCGGCCGCGTCCACCGACCCGACGACCCGAACCCCGGCCGGCAGCGCCGGGCGGCGGATCATCACCACGTCGACGCCGAGGTCGCGCGCGGCGTCGATTTTCGCCCGGGTCATCTCACCCCCGCTGTTCTTGGTCACCACCGCCTCGATGCGATGGGCGCTGAGCAGGTCGCGCTCGTCGTCGTAGCGGTAGGGACCACGGGACAGCAGCAGCTGGTGACCGGCCGGCAGCGTGTCCGGATCCGGCGCGGTCACGACGCGAATGAGGAACCAGCACCCGCTGTCCGCGAACGCGGCAACCCCGGATCGCCCGGTGGTCAGGAAGACCCGCGAATACCCCTTGGCGGCAACGACGTCGGCAGCTCCCGCATCGGAGTCGACCTCCAGTGTTCCCGCCGCGTCCCACGGCGGGCGGCACAGCACCAGATGCGGCAGACCCAGGTCGGCACAGGCCTGCGCGGCGCCGGCGGTGATCGTGGCGGCGAACGGGTGGGTGGCGTCGACGACAGCGGTGATCGCATTGGCGGACAACCAGTCCCGCAGCCCGCGGGTTCCGCCGAAACCGCCGACGCGCACCGGCCCTGCCGGCAGGGCCGGGTCTGCCACCCGGCCTGCCAGCGAGCTGACGATGTCGACCCGAGGGTGTAGCCGCGCGGCCAGCGCACGGGCCTCGCCGGTGCCGCCGAGCAGCAACACCCGCATCAGTGCCGGTCTCCCCTGGTCCGGTCGGCCGAGTACAGGTAGCTGTCGGTGAACCCCTCGGCGGCAAGCACATCCCCGACGATGATCACCGCGGTACGGGTGATGTCCGCGGTGTGCATCTGTCCGGCGATATCGGACAGGGTGCCGCGCAGCACCTGCTGCTGCGGCCAACCCGCGAAGGCGACTACCGCCGCCGGGGTGTCGGACCGGTAACCGGCCGCCAGTAACTCCGGGACGATCGCGTCGATGCGGTGGGCCGCCAGATGGATCACCAGGGTGCCGCCGGACGCGGCAAGCGTGGCGAGGTCCTCTCCGTCAGGCATCGCGGTCGACAGCGTCGACACCCGGGTCAGGGTGACCGTCTGCGCGACCCCGGGAACGGTCAGTTCGCGGCCGAGGACCGCTGCCGCCGCGGCGAAGGCGGGGACACCCGGGACGATGTCGTAGCCGATGCCCAGCGCATCGAGCCTGCGGCACTGCTCGGCGACGGCGCTGTAGAGCGACGGGTCACCGGAGTGCAGTCGCGCGACATCCTGACCCTCGGCGTCGGCGCGCCGCATCTCGGCGACGATCTGCTCCAATGTCAGCGGGCCGGTGTCGACGATCCGGGCACCGGGCGGGCAGAACGCGAGCAGATCGTCGGGCATGATCGACCCGGCGTACAGGCAGACTCCGCACCGCTCGATAAGCCGCAGGCCGCGGACGGTGATCAGGTCGGCGGCCCCCGGGCCGGCGCCGATGAAGTACACCGTCACGTCGGGCTCACAGCAGCGTGACCGACCACTGGGTGATCGGCATCTGCGGGCGCCAGCCGGTGAATCCGCCCAGCGGTTCGGCCTGGTAGTGCTGGAACCGGGCCATCTCACCGCCGAGGCGTGAATGCCAGTGCGCCAGAATCGCTTCGGACTCGGCGGTGACGGCGTTGGCGACAAGCCGGCCGCCGCCGGCGATCCGGGCCAGGCACTCGTCGACCAGGTGCTCGGCGCTCAGGCCGCCGCCGATGAAGATGGTGTCGGGCCGTTCGGCGCCGTCGAAGTCATCGGGCGCCGCACCGCGCACCTCGACCGGCGCCCCGAAGGCGCGGGCGTTGGCAGTGATGCGTTCGCGTCGCTCGGGGTCGGCCTCGAAGGCCACGGCGCGGCTACCCGGCGCCGCGCGGCACCATTCGACCGCGATGCTGCCCGACCCCGACCCGACGTCCCACAGCAGCTGACCGGGGCGCGGTGCGAGCGCGGCCAGCGTCACCGCCCGGATGGTCTGTTTGGTGATCTGGCCGTCGTGGCGGAACGCCGTGTCCGGCAGCGCGGCCGGGTCGTGTTCGTCGGGCAGGTAGCGGACCGCGATGATGTTGAGGTCGTCGATGTCGGTGGGCGGGGCGGCGGCCCAGGCGTCGGCCGGACCGGAACGGATCCGCTCGCCCGGCCCGTCGAGTTGCTCCAGGACGGTCAATTCCGAAGCGCCGCGGCCGGTTTCGGCCAGCACTTCGGCCAGTTCGACCGGGGTGGCCGCATCGCGGCAGAGCACCACCGCCCTGCCCCCGCGGCGGACCGCGGTGTACACCGGTGCGGTGACGAGGCTGATGGTCTCGGTGTCGTGGGCGGCCCAGCCCATTCGCGCACAGGCCAGCGCGACCGACGACACGTGCGGCAGTACCTGCACCCGGTCTGTGCCGTGAACCCGGATCAGCGTGGCGCCGACACCGTGCAGCATCGGGTCGCCGCTGGCCACCACGTGGATATCCCCGGCCGGGTGGTCGTCGAACAGCCGCTCCAGCGCCGGCAGCATCGGGCTGGGCCAGGGCCGTCTGGGCGCGGCGACGGTGTCGTCGAGCAGTTCGAGTTGGCGCGGCGAGCCGTAGACGACTGCGGCACCCAGCAGTTCGGCCCGCGAGCTCGCCGAAAGACCGGCCATGCCATCTGCGCCGATGCCGACGACGACGATGCGGTTCATCACATTCACCGGGGAAGCCTGCGCCAGATCGGCTGCGGCAGCAGCCGCATCCCGAAGAACAGTGGCCGCAGCGCCCACGGCACCCATACCGTGCGCCGGCCGCTGGCCAGCGCCCGCGCCGTCGCCTGGGCCACCTGGGCCGGGGTACTCGACAGCGGTGCCGGGTCCATGCCCGCCGTCATCCGCCCGATGACGAAACCGGGCCGCACGATCAGCAGACGCACCCCGCTGCCGTGCAGCGCGTCGGACAGCCCGCTGGCGAAACCGTCCAGACCGGCCTTCGCCGAGCCGTAAACGTAGTTGGCCCGCCGCACCCTCACGCCGGCCACCGAGGAGAACACCACCAGCGTGCCGTGTCCGGCCTTGCGCATCGCGGTGGCCAGGTGGGTCAGCAGGCTGATCTGCGCGACGTAGTCGGTGTGCGCGATCGCCACCGCGTGGGCGGCGTCGGACTCGGCGCGGGCCTGGTCGCCGAGGATCCCGAAGGCCAGCACAGCGGTACCGATCGGCCCGTAGCCGGCGACCAGCGCGTCCACCAGCGGGCCGTGCGAGTCAAGGTCGTCGGCGTCGAACTCGGCGGTGTGCACCGCGGCCGCCCCCGCGGCACGCACCGCGGCGACCTCCTCGGTGAGCCGGCCGGCTCCGCGCGCGGCGAGCACCACCGTCGCTGCGGGTGCCAGCCGAGTGGCCAACTCGACGCCGATTTCGCTGCGGCCGCCGAAAATCACCACCGGTCCGGCCGCTGTGTCCTCCACGACGGGGATTATTCCCTGCGCTACCGTGACCGTGATGCCCACCACCAGGCTGACCAGCGACGCACTGGAATTCCTCACCGAACGCCATCTGGCGATGCTGACCACGTTGCGCGCCGACGGCTCCCCACACGTGGTGGCGGTGGGGTTCACCTTCGACCCGGTCACCCATATCGCGCGGGTGATCACCAGCGACGGGTCGCAGAAGGCGGTCAACGCCGAGCGCAGCAAGGTCGGTGTGCTGTCCCAGGTGGACGGTGCCCGCTGGCTCTCGCTGGAGGGCATCGCCAACGTCAACCGTGACCCCGAGGCGATCCGGGACGCCGAACTGCGCTACGCGCAGCGCTACCGGACCCCCAAACCGAACCCGCAACGGGTTGTGGTCGAGGTGCTCGTCAAGCGGGTGCTGGGATCCTCGACCCTGCTCGACCGCAGCGGCGAGTAGCCAGTAGCCTTTCCGCAACCGTTAATAGCTCGCTGAGCGGCGGATTCAGTCGTCGGTCGCACGCGATACGTGGACCTGTTTTCGAGCGGAGTGCAGCGATGTCCAAAGCAAGCAGTGGAATGGGACTCGCGGCGGCCGCACTCGCGCTCGGCTTGTCACTGGCGGGTCCGCATTCGGTCGCAGTCGCCGGCGCCGAGACCCCCGACACCGGCTCGAACCCGATATCGGCAGGGCCGGCGGACTCGCCGTCGGGCTTAAACGGCGCCGCTGAACGCAAGCGGTCAGCCGCCACCGCCACCCGGCGCGGCGCCAGGCCCGGCTCCGCGGCCGCCCGACCGGATCGGTCCGGATCCCCGGCCTCGCGCCGGACGGCATCGCTGGACCGGCCCGACGCGACGCTTCGCGTTTCGGCCGACACCAAGCCCCACGCCGCTCCCGCGGCCGGCCTCACTTCTCCCCGAGTCCCCCAGCCGGCGGCCGGCAACGCACCCTTGGTCGCGGCGGTGACGTCTGTGGAACATGCCGGCCCCAGACCGGCGGCCGCCGTCGCGGCGGCGCCCCGGGCAGCCGCGACGCTGTGCGCCACGTGCGGAACTCCCACCGCCGTGCCCTCGCTGGGTGAACTGGTCGGCACCGCCGTCACCGGCGTCGAGCATGCCGTTGACGCCGTGGGCATCTGGCTGTCCTCACTACCGGCCAACCCGATCACCAACATCCTCTCCGGAGGTCTGTGGCTGGTGCGCCGCACCCTGTTGCCGACCGGCGCCGACGTCGGCCGGTGGGGTGCCGCGCCGTGCGTCGCGACGAAGGACTGCTCCGGTCAGGATTTGCAAGGGGCGGACCTGAGTGGCCTGGACCTGTCCGGGGTGAACTTCACCGGAACGAACCTGAAATGGTCGAACCTCCGCTCGGCGGACATCACCGGCGCAAACCTGACCCGGGCTGTCGTTTCGCTGGCCAATGTTCGTCAGGCGAAACTGATCAACGCCACTCTCGCCGACGCGGACCTGAGGTCCAGCAATTTCAACGGCGGAAATTTGGAGGGCGCGAGCCTGGCGAACGCGAACCTGACCGGTGCGGACTTCAGCGGCGCATACATGAGGCGGGTGCGAATGACCGACGCGCTGCTGATTCGGACGAACATGACGGCGACCGACCTGGTCGGCGTGAACCTCACCGATGTCAGCCTCAGCGGCGCGAACCTTTCCGGCGCGAACCTGTCTTTCGCATCGTTCAGTGGGCGCAGTGAGGGAGCAGTGCTGACCAACGCGAAGCTGACCAACGCAGACTTCGAAGGTGCGAACTTCAGCCGCGCCGACCTGCGCGGGGCCGACCTGCGCTCGGCGAAGCTGGGCCGCTCGAACTTCACCGGAGCGAATTTCACCGACGCGAACCTCGGTGGCACAAATCTCGCCCGTGCGGAACTGCGAGATGCGATCTTCGCCGGGGCGTACCTGGTCGACGCACGTCTCACCGACGCGAATCTGGACGGGGCCTACCTCTGGCGCGCGAACCTGACCGACGCCGTACTGACCGGCGCCAGCCTGAACGGCACGTGGCTGAGCGGCTGGCGTAGTGAGCACTTCGGCGCCAATCTCACCGGTGTCGATCTGGCGGGTGTGGACTTGACCCGGGTCGAAGCCAAAAGCCTGGAACGTGTCAACCTCACGCGCACCAACCTGGAGGGCGCGAATCTGGCCGGCATGAGGTTGGTCAAAGGGAACTTCACGGGTGCGAACCTCGTCGGCGCGAACATGCGCAGCGCGAATCTCAGTGACGCGAACTTGACCGACGCCAACCTCACCGGGGCGAACATCACCGGCGCGAATCTGGAGTACGTCACCTGGAAAAACACCACCTGCCCGGACGGGTCGAAGACCGACACCGGTTGCCCGGCCTAGCCATCCGCGGTCGTCGCCGTCACCGACTCTCCGGCTACACCACCGTCAACTCGTGCGGCCGTTCGTTGACCGCCAGCGCCCCGTCGGTGGTGACGATGACGATGTCCTCGATACGCGCACCCCACCGATCCGGTAGGTAGATCCCCGGCTCAACGGAGAACACCATCCCCTCGGCAAGCGGTAGGCCGTTGCCAGCCACGATGTAGGGCTCCTCGTGCACTGAGAGCCCGATCCCGTGGCCGGTGCGATGCACGAAGTACTCGGCGAGTCCGGCGTCGGCCAGGATGTCGCGGGCTGCGGCGTCGACCTCTTCGGCGGTCACCCCCGGCCGCACCGCGGCGACCGCGGCCGCCTGGGCGCGCTGCAGCACCGCGTACTGCTCGGCGATCTCCCGCGTAGGCTCGCCGATGCTGTAGGTACGCGTGCAGTCGGAGTTGTAGCCCGGCTCCACCGGTCCCCCGATATCGACGACCACGATGTCGCCTGCCTGTAGTTCGCGATCCGAGCAATGATGATGCGGGTCGGCGCCGTTCGGGCCGGAGCCGACGATCACGAACGCCGCCTCCGAATGCCCCTCGGCCACAATGGCTTCGGCGATATCGGCGGCGACCTCGGCTTCGGTTCGGCCGGGTTTGAGGAACGCCGGGACCCGTGCGTGCACCCGGTCGATGGCCGCCCCGGCCCGCCGCAGTGCCTCGATCTCGCTGGCGTCCTTGACCATTCGCAGACCTGCCATGATTCCGGTGCCCAGCACCGGCACCGCGCCCAGCTTCTCCGCCAGCGGCAGCAGGTGCAGCGCCGGCATGGAGTCAGTGACAGCCACCCGCGCATGCCCGCCCAGTGCGTCGGCCACCAGCCCGTAGGGATCCTCGCCGTCGACCCAGTCCTGCAGGGTCAGGCCGAGATCGTTCGCCGCGGACTCCTTGAGCGAGGCCAGTTCCAGGCGCGGAAGCACCACCACGGGCTCACCGGCGGCCGGAATGACGAGCGCGGTCAGCCGCTCGAAGGTCTGCGCCCGCGAACCGATCAGGTAACGCAGGTCGTAGCCGGGTGTGACGATCAGGCCGGCCAGCCCGGCCTGTCCGGCCCCGGCGGCCGCCGCGGCGAGCCGACGTGCGTAGACGTCGCTACTGAACCGTCCGGTCATACCGGTCAGGCTAGCGTGGCTGTCATGCCCGGACCGGTGTTGCTCCTCGACGGAGCGAGCATGTGGTTCCGTTCCTACTTCGGAGTGCCCTCGTCGATCACGGCGCCCGACGGACGTCCGGTGAACGCGGTGCGCGGGTTTCTCGACACCGTCGCGACCCTGATCACCCGCGAACAGCCGTCACGGCTGGTGGTCTGCCTGGATCTGGACTGGCGGCCGGCGTGGCGGGTGGAGTTGATCCCGTCCTACAAGGCTCACCGGGTGGTCGAGGAGGGCAGCCCCCTCGGGGAAGGGGCGGAGGGCTCGGAGGGGTATGCCGAGGAGGTTCCCGACGACCTGAGCCCCCAGGTCGAGATGATCCTGGAGGTTCTCGACGCGTTCGGTATCGCCACCGCCGGGGCCGCGGGTTTCGAGGCCGACGACGTGCTGGGCACGCTGGCCACCGCCGAGCTACGCGACCCGGTGGTGGTGGTCAGCGGGGACCGGGACCTGTTGCAGCTGGTGGCCGACGACCCGGTCCCGGTCCGGGTGCTCTATCTGGGCCGGGGCCTGGCCAAGGCGGAGATGTTCGGCCCGGCCGAGGTGGCCGGTAAGTACGGGGTGCCTGCGGACCGGGCCGGCCCGGCCTACGCCGAGCTGGCCCTGCTGCGGGGCGACCCGTCGGACGGGCTGCCCGGAGTGGCCGGGGTCGGCGAGAAGACCGCCGCCGCGATGCTGTCGCAGTTCGGGTCGCTGGAGGCGATCTTGGCCGCGGCCCACGATCCGAAGTCCCAGCTGCCCAAGGCTTTCCGATCCAAGATCCTGGCCGCCGCCGATTACATCGAGGCCGCACAGCCGGTGGTCCGGGTGGCCTGCGACGCCCCGGTGCGGCTCTCCGGCGATGGTGACCGGCTGCCGTCGCACGCGGCCGACCCGGCCCGAGTGGCGGAGTTGGCCGAGCGCTACGGGATCGGTTCGCCCGTCGCGCGACTGCGGAAGGCGCTGGAGAGGCTGTAGCCAGGGAGCACGAATTCAGACGAAATAGGCCTTCGTGTTCGGATGGACAGCCGCGTCGTCGAGGATCTCTTGGGCACCCATCCACCGGAACCGCTCGTGTTGGCCGTCGGGCAGCGACAGCGAACTCGCATCGACGCGCAACTGGTACCCGATCACCACGTAGTGGGTGCTTACACCAGGAATATCGAGCGCGTTGTCGTCATATAGGTGTTCGTAAATGCCGAGCAGAACAGCGTCTCGCCGATGAATAGCACTCCCCAACTCTGCAAGCGATATACGCAGAAACGCGTCGTCAATCCGCTCGTCTTTATAGATCCGCCCGCCCGGGACGAACCAATACCCCCTGGCCGGGCGGTTGCGACGCAGTCCGACAAGTACTCGGCCCGTCTCATCTCTCACAACGAGGTCGATACTGACGAGGGGTGTCTGGCGGACAACGTGGGCGAAGTCTTCGCGGGACAGCAGCATGGGGTTCCGATGCTATGTCACAAACCGTCGGAACTGCTCCGTGGGGAAGTGCGGGCCGCTGGGCGCACAGAACAGCGGCGGCGACATAGGCTGAATCCGGCAGCACACATCCGCGGGAGAGGACGGACCGGTGACCAGAAGGCGACTTCCTGGTCCCGCCGCAGGACTGGCCGGCGCGGTGTGCCTGGCCGCCGCGTTGTCCCTCGCCGTCGCCGACCAGCCGGCGGTGCCGCCCTATCCCAACGCGATCGGCGGTCCCTACGCCCGTCTGCTCGGTGATGCGACCGACCTCGGGCCCGCCCGCTCCGACCGGGTTCAGGTGACCGCGGCGCTGCGCCGCCGCGCCGAGCCCGTTGCGCTGTCGCAGTGGGCCCGCGGCCGAGGCCTGTCGGTGCGGTGGCACGAGGGCGACGGCTGGGCGGTGGTCGAGGGCGCCGCCGACGCCGTCGCACGGGCGTTCGGTGTCGCGGTGCGCGACTACCGGATGTCGGGCCGGTTGTTCTCGGCCTCCCCGCAGCAGCCGGACGTCCCGCTCGCCGCGCAGGCCGAGGTGTCCGGCCTGGGCCGCATCCTGGGTTACACGCCCGTCCGCGGGGCGATGCCCGTACCGCCGCGCGACGTTCCCGCGGGCGGGTTGTTGCCCAGTCAACTGCTCAACGCCTACAACGCGACACCGCTGGTCGCCGAGGGGCACACCGGGAAAGGCCAGACCGTTGCGGTGTTCGCCTTCGACGGCTTCCAGCAACGGGATCTGGACACCTTCGCCGACACCTTCGGGCTGCCGCGGTTCACCCCCGAGGTCATGGGCGGTATGCCCGATCGGCGCAGCGGTGAGGCGAACATGGATCTTCAGGTGGTGCACTCCATCGCCCCGGACGCGAAGCTGGTGCTGGTCAACGCCCGCGACACCATCACCGGCGGCGCAGGGGGCACCTTCGAAAAGCTCGCCGAGTTGATGAAGTCGGTGGATCGCCGCTATCCGGGCGCCATTTGGACATTCTCGATCGGCTGGGGCTGCGACCGGTTGTTCACCCCCTCGGACTTCACGCCTGTCCGCCAGGCGTTGGCGGCGGCAATCGGCAACGGCACCACGGCCTTCAACGCCTCCGGCGATCTGGCCGGCATGGAATGCAAACACGGGGAGAACTGGTCCGCCCCTCCCAGTACGGACGACGTCGGCGTGGACGCGGTCGCCTCGTTACCGGAGATGACCTCGGTCGGCGGAACCAAGCTGTCCACCGACGGTGACGGCCACTGGCTCTCCGAGCAATCCTGGTACAACACACCGCTGATCCTGGGCACCGCAGGCGGTGCTTCGACGTTGTTCGGCAGACCGGACTGGCAGACCGTGGGTATCGGCACCGAACTGCCCGACCGCAGGCTGGTACCTGACATCTCGGCGGTCTCCGACCCGTCCACCGGTGTCCGGATCGTCTTCGACCAGACCGTCATGGTGGGCGGCGGTACCTCCCAGGCTGCGCCGATCTGGGCCGGCCTGACCGCGCTGATGAACGACAAACTGCGCACGAGCGGCGCCGATCCCGTCGGCGACCTCAACCCGGTGCTCTATCGGTTGGCCAAATCAACCACGCTGCCGCCCGGCCTACGCGACATCAACCTGGGCGGCAACGCGATCAGCATCTCCGGCACGCTGGGATACGACATGGTGACCGGCCTGGGCACACCGAATGTCGCCAACCTGGTGACCAACATCTTGCTGGCCCGGGCCAACGCATGACGCGTCCGACGAGCGAGGCGCCCGCCGAGTTCGACGCCGTGGCCGTACCGCCCGGGCGCTACACCGCACGCGGCGCTCCCCGCGCACGCTATGCCGCCACACTGGGACTGCTCGCGCTCGGGCTGGGAACAGCCATGGGCGTGCTCGGCGTCTGGGACACACTCGTCACCGACGCCTCGACCTACAACTGCCCGCCGGACTGCGGGCGGCCGCCGAACGCGGTGCCGGTTGCCAACCTCCCGCGCTACGTCGCCCCCGGCGGGAAGTTCTCGGTGGCCTACCCCCCTCCCGGTTCGGGCTACGAGGTCATCACCGGGCAGGACGGGGTGACCGCGAAGTACACCACCGGCGACAAAGGTGTTTTGCGCCTGTTCAGCGAGCCCGCCGGAGGACGCGTCGCCCGCCGGGTGGTGGCCGACGTTTTATCACGCCAGTTCCCCGATGCGGCGGTGGCCTACGAACTGCCCAATTCGATGGTGGGCTACCAACTCGGCTACGGCATAGTGGCCAACTTCCAAAAACCCGGTCTCGCAGCACGATTCGACCAGCGTGTGATCGTCATGGCCGCGGTGAAGAACAATCTCGCGCTGATCGCCGTCGCCGAGGGGCCGTTTCGCCGGTTCACCCCCGACTTCGGACCCGGGCCGCCGTCATCGGCCAATATGGAACTCGCCATGGACATGGGCAGGTACGTGGAAAGCTTCAGCTGGGAGGGAGACCCGCCGCGCTGAGGCCCGGAAGTAGGAAAGATCGCGAACATGAACCCACGTCGGCCGAAATCCCGGCTCGCAACGGCCCTGCTCATGATCGGCGCGCTGGCCACGGTCATCGCCGGCTGCGGCGCCCGATCCGGCTCCGGGGACGGCGCCACCGTGACCGTCTATAGCTCCGGTGGTCTGGGGGCTTGGTACAGAACGCAATTCGACGCGTTCACCAGGGAGACTGGAATCAAGGTCACCCTGTTCGAAGCCGGTTCGGGCGAAGTCGTCTCGCGACTGAATTCCGGAGCGGTCTGGGACCGCCTCGACGGCCAGTCGGTGCCGCCCGCGGATCTGGTCGTCACCCTTCCGCCGTTCATCCAGAAGGCCGAGAAGGCCGGGCTGCTGCAACCCAGCGACGCCGACACCACGGGGATACCGGCTGAGCTCATCGGCCCCGGGGGCGATTACGTTCCCATCGTCAAAACGGCGCTGTGCTTCATCGCGCATCCGTCGGTCAACCCCAAGCCGGTCAACTGGCAGGACCTGCTGGCACCGCGGTTCAAAGGAAAGCTGCAGTACTCGACCCCCGGGGAAGCCGGTGACGGCACCGCTCTGCTGCTCCTGCTGCAGCATCTGATGGGCAAGCAAGGCGCGCTGGACTACCTGGCGAAGCTGGCACCCAACAACGTGGGCCCGGCATCATCGACGGCCGGCCTGCAACCCAAAGTGAGCAGCGGTGAGCTGCTGATCGCCAACGGCGACATCCAGATGAACCTCGCCGCTGTCAACAACGACGGGGCCAAACTGGACGTCTTCTTCCCGGCAATGCCCGACAGCAGCCGGGCCACGGTCTCGATGCCCTTCTTCGCCGGCATCACCGCCACAGCACCCAGGCCCGAGGACGCCAAGAGGCTGCTCGCTCACCTGCTCGGCGATGAGGCCCAAAAGGACGTCTATACAAGAGCTTTCGGCATCCCGGTCCGTGATTCGATCGCCCTGGCGACCGGCGGTCAGGCCGGACCCATGACGCCGCTCGGGGCGCTCGACGGCGTGACACTGTGGACACCGGACTGGAATGCGGTACTAACCGAACTCGAGGGCGACATCGCCGCATACCGGAAAGCTGTCGGATAGCAAGCGGTCAACCGGTCGGTTGCCCGCGCACCGGCGGGTACTGCCGGCGCAGTTGCCGCGAGGTCCGCGACGACGCCTGCGCGGCGGCCCCGCACGCAACGCAGAACGGCATGTCCGGGACCACCCGCAGGCAATGGACGCACAACACCGGATCGCCGGTGGCCGGGTCGGGAATCTCGTGGAGCAGCGCGACCTGCACCGCGCACCGGACCACGAGCAGAGCGAGCAGCGCCAAACCCGCTTTCGCCCCGATGTCGAAAAATCTCGGCAGGCCCTGGGCATCGACGGCCCACACCGCGACGTAGCAGCCGAGGGCCAGCAGGGAGCAGAGTGTCAGCGCAGCCCGGGCATGCCACGGGTCGCGGCCCGCCCGCCGGCAAGGTGCAAACCACAGCGCCGCGCCGACGACGCCGCCGGCCGCCGTGGTGACGACAGCGCTGACGATTCCGTAGCTGATGGCGTCCTGGAGCATGCGGTCCGGGGGCTGGCCTTCGAGCAGCCCCTCGGTGAACTGGGGCGCCAGGATGGTGGTGGCGGCCGCGGTCGAGTACCACAGCGCACCGAATGCGCCGATGACGAAGCCGTCCAGCGACTCTCGCTCCGGCACCGCGAACAACCGGGTGACAACAGCCGGGATCAGCATCAGTAGCGCCCCGCCGAGCGACACCAGGAACCCGGCCTCCAACTCCCGGCCCAGCAGAAGGAAGCTCGAACCGGTGGAGACGCCGTAGGAACCGGCGACGAACTCACCCGCCGCCAGCCAGGCACCGGCGCCCAGGACGATGCCGAGCAGCATCGCGGTCAGCAGGATCCGGGCCGGGATGTCGCGGAAAACCCCGGACTGCCATACGTAGATCAGGAACAGCAGCGGCCACCCGATCACGGCCATCACGCCGAGAGGGCCGTTCACCCGCGCGACGGCCAACACGACGACGGCTACCACGACCAGGATCAGCCCGACCCGGAACGGTCTGCGGGCGGCCCCGGGCAGCCGCGGGAACAGCGTGCTGCTGACCCGCGGAAGCCAGACCGGTTCGCGGTGGGCGTTGGCGAACACGCCGGGGCGAAGCAGGATGCTCCAGGCGTCAGCGGGCGCGTCCAGGCGCGCTCCACAGCGTCCGCAGAAGGTGGCCGCCGGCACCTCCGACCGGCACGCCGGGCAATCCAGCGCGGGCGGGTCGCCGTCGGAAGCCATCTGGCGGATCCCCCTGCTGCGCCGGGCGGCTACTTGGGCCGGCCCACCTCGTAGGTGCCCTTGTCGTCCTGGAAGGTCACGGTCACCTGACGCTTGGTGCCGTCGATGCTGACCTCGCAGTTGAACGTGTCACCCTTCTTCACCTTCGGGTTCTGGCCGTTGTTGCACTTGACGTCGGAGACGTTCTTCGCGCCGTAGCCGTTGGCCTCGTCGGTGAGAATCTGCTGGACACCCTGCTGGGCCTTGTTGACGTCCAGTTTGGTGGTGACGAAGAAGCCCGGCTTCCAGAAACCGAGCACCAGCACGACCAGCAGGGCAAGTGCGCCCAGCACTGCGAGCAGGGTGCCCATCGTCTTCGTCGAGGCTTTCGGAGCGCCCTCCGCACCCGGCGGGACGTAGGGGTACTGGCCCGGCTGACCGGGAGCCGTCGGATACTGCCCCGGCGCCGGGTACTGGCCGTACTGCGGGGGCGCACCGTAGGGACCCGGCTGACCGTACTGCGGCTGTCCGTACTGACCCTGGCCGTACTGGCCGTACTGGGGCTGCCCGTATCCGGCCGGGTTGTACTCAGCCGGTGCGCCATAGGGCGGCGCCGCCGGGTAGCCCGGCGGCTGACCGTACTGCGGGTAGGGCTGCGGGGTGTAGGCGGGCGGCTGCCAGGCCGGGGCCTCGCTGCCCGAGGGCTGCCATCCGGCGGAGGGCTGGTCGGCGCCACCGGCAGGGGTGTCGGCACCCGACGCCTGCCACGGGTTGGACTCAGATCCCTGCGGTCCGCTCATGGTCTCTCCTCGCATGTCAGGGGCGCACGCCCCGCAAAACGATCACAACAGTAACGGTTGCCTCACCCTACCCGCTGTCAACAGCGACGACGCCGCGCCGGATGTCGTCGATGGCGCGTTTCGCCGCCCGGCGCATCGCCTCCTCGGGCGCGGCGTTGCGCACCTGATCGAGCAGGTCGAGCACCTGGCGGCACCACCGGACGAAATCCCCCGCCGGCAGCGGGGCGCCGTTGCCCGCGGTGTCGGAGGCGTCCAGCGCCGCGGCCAGGTCGCCGGTGGTGGCCCACCGATGGATGGCGGGCACGAAGCCCTCGTCGGGCTGCCGCGAGGGAGTGAGCTTGTGCCGGTGCTCGTCGGCGCGCAACTGTTCGGACATCCGCCGGGTCTCGGCCAGCGCCCGGCGCACCGCCGGGGTGGGCATGTCGATCTGGTGCACCGGGGTCGGGCCGTCACTACCGCGCGTCTCGAAGACCATCGCCGAGAGCACCGCGGCCAACTCGGCGGGCTGCAGGCCTTTCCACACCCCGCCGCGCAGGCACTCCGCCACCAGCAGGTCGCTCTCGCTGTAGATCCGGGCCAGCAGCCGACCGTCATCGGTGACCTGCGGGTGCGCCGCTTCCGAAGCCGGACCCGCCGAATCCTGCGGGCCGTTCGACGGACCGGAGATGTAGCCCCGCTCGGTGAGCAGGCCCAGGATCCGGTCGAAGGTCCGGGCCAGCGAGTTGGTGGCCGCGCTGACCTTGGCGCGGATCTGCTCGTTGTCACGCTCCACCCGCAGGAACCGCTCGGCGATGCGCACCTGCCCGTCCCGGTCGGCCATCCGGTGCCCGGGATGGCGGCGCATCGCCTCGCGCAGGGCGAGCAACTCCGGGTCCGTCTCGGGCTGCTCCTCACCGCCGCGCCGCCTGCGAGCCGACGGCACCGCCAACCCCTCGGCAGCGGCCAGCAGTGCCGAGGCCAGGTCGCGGCGGACTCTGGGCTGGCGGTGCTCGATCCGCTTGGGCAGGGTCATCGAACCGATCGGCGCGGCGCCACCGGGGTAGTCGGCGGCGGAAATCCTTCCCGCCCAGCGGTTCTCGGTGAGCACCAGCGGCCGGGGATCCTCGGCGACCCGAGCGGCCTCCAGAACCACGGCGAGCCCGCCACGGCGGCCGTGGGTGATGTTGATGATGTCGCCGCGACGCAGCGAGGCCAGCGCCTCGCCGGCGGCCTGCCGGCGGTGCAGCCGCGAGGCCCTCGACTGCGCCCGTTCCCGCTCGCCGATCCGCGCCCGCAACCGCGCGTAGTCCAGGATGGCCGGCTCGGCGGCGTCGGCGCGACGGTCCCAGCCGAGTTCGCCGGCTATCTCGTCGAGCATCCGCTCACCGCGGTCCGCGCCGCGCACCAGACCCACCACCGCGCGGTCGGCC
>JAPOHV010000177.1 GCA_029979305.1 Mycobacteriaceae bacterium
CGATGGACACCACCGCGAAGAACGCCACCGGAACCGGTGCGCCGTTGATGTCCACCTCGACCAGTGCAGGCAGCGTCAGCAGCGCGGCGATCGCCGCTGTGACGACCACCGCGTTGGCGGGAACCTTGTTGGCGTTGACCGCCGACCACAACCGGTGGCCCGGGACCGCCCGGTCCCGGCTGAACGCGAACAGCATTCGCGACGCGCTGGTCTGGCAGGCGGTGGTGCAGAACAACTGGCCGGCGGTGGAGATGAACAGCACCAAACCCGCCCACTTCGAGTTCAGCGCCTGGCTGAAGATGGCCGCCACCGCGCCGCCGGCCTTGGAAACCCCGTCGGCATCCTGAACGGCGAACAGGAAGGCCAGCAACAGGATCCACCCGCCGATCGCCGAGTAGAAGATGGATCGCCAGATGCCCTTGGCGGCGGCGTCGGCGGCGCTGCGGGTCTCCTCGGAGAGGTGGGCCGACGCGTCGTAGCCGGTGATCGTGTACTGGGTGAGGATCGCCGAGATGGGCAGCACGAACAGCAGCCAGCCCCATCCGGAGGTGGCGCCGCCGAACATGCCGCTGTTGTTCACCGTCCTGGCGAAGACGTCACCGACTCCGGCGTGCTTCTCCGGGACCAGGAACAGAATGGCGATCACCGCGGCCGCGCCGGCCACATGCCACCACACCGAGATGTTGTTGATCACCGCCAGCAGATGGCTGGAGAAGATGTTGATCACGGCGACGACGACAAGGATCACCAGGAACATCACGAATACCCGCTTGAGGCTGTAGCCGGCCAGCCAGCTCTCGCTGAGGGTGCCCAGCGTCAGGTCCAGGAAGGTCGCGCTGCCGTAGGCCACCGACGCCAGGATGGCGATGAGCCCGATCAGGTTCAGCCATCCGGTGTAGAAGCCGGCCTTGGCGCCGCCGAGCTTGGCTGCCCACCAATAGATTCCGCCGGATGTCGGGAAGGCCGACACCAACTCCGACATGCACAGCCCGATGAAAAGAATGAAGACCGACAGGATCGGCCAGCCCCAGGCGATGGCCGCCGGTCCGCCGTTGTTCCAGCCCAACGCGAACGAGGTGAAGCACCCCGCCAGGATCGAGATGATCGAGAACGAGATCGCGAAGTTGTTGAAACCCGACCACGAGCGTTTGAGCTCCTGGGAGTAACCCAGCCGGGCCAGGTGCAGTTCGTCCTCGTCGAGCAGTTCGTGGCCCTCTGGCACGCGCGTTCTCCTTACCCGTCGCCCCCGGCAGGGACAATAGGCCGTTTATCGGGCCGCTGTCCCACGTCTGAGGTGTCGTTCGTGTAAACCTTGGTGTCGACACGCGATTCAAGGAGCGCACGTGACGTCTGAGGGCACCGGTCGCCGCCGCGGCCTGTTGACGGCCGGGGAACTGGAACGGCTGATGGCTGCCGGTGACATCGACACGGTGATCGTGGCGTTCGCCGACATGCAGGGCCGGCTCACCGGCAAGCGGGTGGCGGCGCGGCTGTTCGTCGAGGAGGTCGCCGCGCACGGCTCGGAATGCTGCAACTACCTGCTCGCTGTCGACGTCGAGATGAACACCGTCGACGGCTACCGCATGTCGAGTTGGGAATCCGGGTACGGCGACATGGTGATGCGGCCCGATCTGGACACCCTGCGGGTGTTGCCGTGGCTGCCGGGCACCGCGCTGGTGATGGCCGACCTGCACTGGCCGGACGGCCAACCGGTGGCGGCCGCGCCGCGCAACATCCTGCGCGCCCAGACCGACCGGCTGACCCAGCGCGGACTGGCCGCCTTCGTCGGCACCGAACTGGAATTCATGGTGTTCGACGACACCTATCGTGATGCCTGGGCCGCCGGGTATCGGGGACTGAGCAAGTCCACCGACTACAACGTCGACTACGCGATCCACGCGTCCAGCCGGCTCGAGCCGCTGCTGCGCGACATCCGGCTGGGCATGGACGGCGCCGGCATGTACTGCGAGGGCGTCAAGGGCGAGTGCAATCTCGGCCAGCAGGAGATCGCGTTCCGCTACGCCGGCGCACAGATCACCTGTGACAACCACACCATCTACAAGAACGGCGCCAAGGAGATCGCCGACCAGCACGGCAAGAGCCTGACCTTCATGGCCAAGTTCGACGAGCGGGAAGGCAACAGCTGCCACATCCATTTGTCGCTGCGCGGCGCCGACGGTGCGGCGGTGTTCGCCGACGACGCCGCCCCGCTGGGTATGTCCGCGATGTTCCGCAGCTTCCTGGCCGGCCAGCTGGCGACGTTACGCGAGCTTTCGTTGTGCTACGCGCCGAACATCAACTCCTACAAGCGGTTCGCCGCGGGCAGCTTCGCCCCGACCGCGGTGGCATGGGGTATGGACAACCGGACCTGCGCGATGCGGGTGGTGGGGCACGGCCACTCGATGCGGGTGGAGTGCCGCGCACCGGGCGGTGACGTCAACCCGTATCTGGCGGTCGCGGGGCTGATCGCGGGGGGACTGCACGGTATCGACAAGGGCCTGGAACTCCCCGAGCCGGTCACCGGAAACGCCTACGCCGGCGAGGAGCAACGGCTACCCACCACCCTGGCTGAGGCGGCCGAACTGTTCGGCCGCTCCGCGGTGGCCCGAGAGGCATTCGGCGATGAGGTGGTCGAGCACTACCTCAACAACGCCCGGGTGGAGATCGGCGCCTTCAATGCGGCAGTCACCGACTGGGAACGGGTGCGCGGGTTTGAGCGTTTCTAGCACCCCCGGCCACGCTCGGCCCCGTCCGGTCATAGGCCTGACCACCTACCGCCAGCAGGCCAGCAGCGGCGTCTGGGACGTCCATGCCAGCTTTCTGCCCGGGGTCTACCTCGACGGGGTCACCGGCGCAGGCGGGATCGCCACCCTGCTGCCGCCGCAACCGGTCGACGCCGAGGTGGCCGCCCGGGTACTCGCCGGGCTGGACGGTCTGATCATCACCGGCGGCAAGGACATCGACCCGGCCGCCTACGGCCACCAGCCGCACCCGGCCACCGAGCAACCGGCGCCCGACCGCGACGCCTGGGAGTTCGCTCTGCTGGCCGCCGCGCTCCGACAGCGGATACCGGTGCTGGGAATCTGCCGCGGCGCCCAGCTGCTCAACGTCGCGCTCGGCGGCACGCTGCACCAGCATCTGCCCGACGTGATCGGCCACAGCGGGCACCGCGCCGGTGACGCGGTGTTCGCCACCTCGACGGTGCTGACCGTCAGCGGCAGCCGGGTTGCAGAGCTGGTCGGCCCGACCGCGCGGGTGCAGTGCTACCACCACCAGGCGATCGACCGGCTCGGCGAAGGTCTGGTGGTCAGTGCGCTCGACGCCGACGGCGTCATCGAGGCGATCGAGATGCCCGGGCCCGGATTCGTGGTTGCCGTGCAATGGCATCCGGAGGAGAGCCTCGACGACCTGCGGCTGTTCGCCGGGCTGGTCGAGGCCGCCGGTAGCTTTGCGCGATCGAGAGGGGTGAATTCGTGAGCAGCACAACGCTGATCAATCCGGCCACCGAGGAGGTGCTGCGGACGGTCGAGCTCTGCGACGCCGACACCGTGGACTTTGCCGTCGCCAGGGCCAAGACCGCCCAGAGGGTCTGGGCGGCGCGGCCCCCGGCCGAGCGGGCCGCAGCGCTGCGCGACTTCGCCGCCGCCGTGGACGCCGCCATCGGTGAGCTGGCCGCCCTGGAGGTGGCCAACGCCGGTCACCCGCTCTCGGCGGCCGAGTGGGAGGCCGGCCATGTCCGCGATGTGCTGCAGTACTACGCGGCCGCCCCGGAACGGCTGTCCGGCAGGCAGATTCCCGTCGCCGGCGGTCTCGACGTGACTTTCCACGATCCCATCGGAGTGGTGGGGGTGATCACGCCGTGGAACTTCCCGATGCCGATTGCGTCCTGGGCGTTCGCGCCGGCGCTGGCAGCCGGTAACGCGGTGCTGCTCAAGCCCGCGGAGTGGACGCCGCTGACCAGCATCCGGCTCGGTGAACTGGCGGTGGAATCCGGCCTGCCGCCCGACCTGTTCCGGGTACTGCCCGGAAAGGGCAGCGTGGTGGGGGAGCGCTTCGTCACCCACCCCGACATCGGGAAACTGGTGTTCACCGGCTCGACGGAGGTGGGCGTCCGGGTGATGGCGGGCGCGGCGCAGCAGGTCAAGCGGGTCACCCTCGAACTCGGCGGTAAGAGCGCCAACATCGTCTTCGACGACTGCGACCTCGAGCGCGCGGCGGCCACCGCTCCCTACGGAGTGTTCGACAACGCCGGCCAGGACTGCTGCGCGCGCAGCCGGATCCTGGTGCAGCGCAGTGTTTTCGACCGCTTCATGGAGCTGCTCGAACCAGCGGTCAAAGGTGTGGTGGTGGGTGACCCGACGCGGCGCGACACCGAGATGGGCCCGCTGGTTTCGCGGCCGCACCTGGACTCGGTGGCGGCCTACGTGCCCGACGACGCGCCCGTCGCGTTCCGCGGTTCGGTGCCGGCCGGAGCCGGTTACTGGTTCCCGCCAACGGTTCTCACCCCGGCGCGCACCGACCGCACCGTCACCGAGGAGATTTTCGGCCCGGTGGTCACGGTGCTGGCTTTCGAGGACGAGTCCGACGCCATCGCGCTGGCCAACGACACCCGCTACGGTCTGTCCGGGTCCATCTGGACCGACAACCTGAACCGGGCGATGCGGGTGTCCCGCGCGGTGGAGTCGGGCAACCTCAGTGTCAACTCGCACTCCTCGGTGCGTTACAACACCCCGTTCGGCGGGTTCAAGCGGTCCGGACTCGGCCGCGAACTCGGCCCGGACGCGCCCGAGCACTTCACCGAGACCAAGAACGTGTTCTTCGCGATTGGAGATGAGCAGTGACCGATCTGACCCAGCGACTGGCCGGCAGGGTGGCGGTGATCACCGGGGCGGCCAGCGGCATCGGCCTGGCCGCGGCCCGGCGGATGCGCGCCGAGGGGGCCACCATCGTGGTCGGCGATATCGACCCGGCCACCGGAGAGCCGGTGGCGGCCGAACTCGGCGGAACCTTTGTGGCCGTCGACGTCTCCGATGAGGCGGCGGTGGATAACCTGTTCGACACCGCCGCGGCCACCCACGGGTCGGTCGACATCGCGTTCAACAACGCCGGCATCTCCCCGCCCGACGACGATCTGATCGAGACCACCGAGTTGCCCGCCTGGCAGCGGGTGCAGGACGTGAACCTCAAGAGCGTCTACCTTTGTTGCCGAGCCGCGCTGCGGCATATGGTGCCGGCCTGCCGGGGGTCGA
>JAPOHV010000019.1 GCA_029979305.1 Mycobacteriaceae bacterium
AGGCCAAGCACGCCGGGCAGTCCCGCCGCTCCGGCGATCCGTACATCACCCACCCGCTTGCCGTCGCGAGCATCCTCGCCGAACTGGGCATGGACACTACGACCCTGGTGGCCGCGCTGCTGCACGACACCGTCGAGGACACCGGCTACACGCTGGAGGCGCTGACGGCAGAGTTCGGCGACGAGGTCGGGCATCTCGTCGACGGCGTCACCAAGCTGGACAAGGTGGTGCTCGGCAGCGCCGCCGAGGGCGAGACCATCCGCAAGATGATCATCGCCATGGCCCGTGATCCGCGGGTTCTGGTGATCAAGGTCGCCGACCGGCTGCACAACATGCGCACGATGCGCTTCCTGCCGCCGGAGAAGCAGGCCCGGAAGGCCCGCGAGACGCTGGAAGTCATTGCGCCCCTTGCCCACCGGCTCGGTATGGCGACGGTGAAATGGGAGCTCGAAGACCTGTCCTTCGCGATCCTGCACCCCAAGCGCTACGAGGAGATCGTCCGGCTCGTGGCGGATCGGGCGCCGTCCCGCGACACCTACCTGGCCAGGGTGCGCGCCGACATCGGTTCGGCCCTGGGTGCGATGAAGATCAATGCCTCCGTGGAGGGCAGGCCCAAGCACTACTGGTCGATCTACCAGAAGATGATCGTCAAGGGCCGCGACTTCGACGACATCCACGACCTGGTCGGGGTCCGGATCCTCTGCGAGGAGATCCGCGACTGCTACGCGGCGGTGGGCGTGGTGCACTCGCTGTGGCAGCCGATGCCGGGCCGGTTCAAGGACTACATCGCCCAACCCCGGTTCGGGGTCTACCAGTCGCTGCACACCACCGTCGTCGGCCCGGAGGGTAAGCCGCTGGAGGTGCAGATCCGCACCCGCGACATGCACCGCACCGCCGAGTACGGCATCGCCGCCCACTGGCGCTACAAGGAAGCCAAGGGTCGCAACGGAGTTCCGCACCCGCACACCTCGGCAGAGATCGACGACATGGCCTGGATGCGACAACTGCTCGACTGGCAGCGGGAGGCCGCCGATCCCGGCGAGTTCCTGGAGTCGCTGCGTTATGACCTGGCGGTGCAGGAGATCTTCGTGTTCACCCCCAAGGGCGACGTGATCACGCTGCCGGCCGGGTCCACCCCGGTGGACTTCGCCTACGCGGTACACACCGAGGTCGGGCACCGCTGCATCGGTGCGAGGGTCAACGGCCGGTTGGTGGCGCTGGAGCGCAAGCTCGAGAACGGCGAGGTGGTCGAGGTTTTCACCTCAAAGGCGCCCAACGCCGGCCCGTCTCGGGACTGGCAGGGCTTCGTGGTGTCGCCGCGCGCCAAGGCCAAGATCCGGCAATGGTTCGCCAAGGAACGCCGCGAGGAGGCGCTGGAAGCCGGCAAGGAGTCGATCGCCCGGGAGGTTCGCCGCGGCGGTCTGCCGCTGCAGCGGCTGGTCAACGGCGAGGCGATGACCGCGCTGGCGCAGGAACTGCGCTACGCCGACGTCTCGGCGCTCTACACCGCCGTCGGCGAGGGCCATGTGTCGCCGCGGCACGTGGTGCAGCGGCTGCTGGCCCAACTCGGTGGCGCCGACGGCGCCGAGGACGAACTGGCCGAGCGCTCCACTCCCGCAACCATGCCGGTGCGGCAGCGCTCCACCGAGGACGCCGGGGTGGCGGTTCCGGGCGCGCCCGGAACGCTGACCAAGCTGGCCAAGTGCTGCACCCCGGTGCCGGGCGACAACATCATGGGCTTCGTCACCCGCGGCGGCGGCGTGAGCGTGCACCGCACCGACTGCACCAACGGTGCGGACCTGCGTCAGCAGTCCGAACGGATCATCGAGGTGCTGTGGGCGCCCTCGCACACATCGGTGTTCCTGGTCGCCATCCAGGTGGAGGCGCTTGACCGGCACCGGCTGCTGTCCGACGTCACCCGGGTGCTGGCCGACGAGCGGGTGAACATCCTCTCGGCGTCGGTGACGACCTCCGACGACCGGGTGGCGATCAGCCGGTTCACCTTCGAGATGGGCGACCCCAAGCACCTCGGCCACGTCCTCAACGCGGTGCGCAATGTGGAGGGTGTCTACGACGTGTACAGGGTTACTTCCGCGGCCTGACCCGCGCATCCGACCGGTAGGGTGAGGCCCATGTCCGAGGTGCCCCTGATGACCGGGTTCCCGTCCGATCCGGGGTCACGCGTCACGCTGCTGAACTGGCAGGACCCGCCGTTCAACCGCTGGTCGTTCCAGCACCTGCGGGAACTCATCCCCACGCAACGGATCTCGCGCGGTACCGCGCCCGTCCGGCCGCCGGCATACCACGACACCGCCCTCGACCCTGCGGCTGTCACCGTCGACCGGGTCGACGGCCGCGTGTCGACCCTGGCCGAGTTGATCGCCGAGACCTGGACCGACGCCGTGGTGGTCGTCCACGACGGCCGGATCGTGCTGGAGAGCTACCACAACGGGATGGCCGCGGATTCGGTTCACCTGATGATGTCGGTGACGAAGTCGGTGGTGGGCTGCGTCGCCGGGATCCTGGTGAACCGGGGGCAACTTGATCCGAGCCAGCCGATCGACCTGTACGTGCCCGAGATAACCGGTTCCGGCTACAGCGGTGCGAGTACCCGCGACCTGCTGGACATGCGCACCGGCGTGCTGTTCCGCGAGGAGTACACCAACCCCCATTCCGAGGTCCGCGAGATGGAGCGTCACATGGGGTGGCGGCCCGGGTTGAGCCCCGGCTACATCGGCGGTATGTACGCCTTCCTCGCCTCGATGAGCGCCGTCGGCCCGCACGGCGGTTCCTTCGTCTACCGCTCGGCGGACACCGACATGCTCGGCTGGGTGTGTGAACGCGCATCCGGCGTGCGGATGGCCGATCTGATCTCCGATCTGATCTGGCGACCGATCGGCGCCGAGTACGACGCCGAGATCACCTGTGACGGAGTTGGTTCGGCGATTCACGACGGCGGGATGTCGGCGACGGCGCGCGATATCGCAAGATTCGGGCAGATGCTTCTCGACGACGGCTACGCCGCCGGAAGGCCGGTGGTTCTCAATAAGTGGCTGACGCAGTCGCGCACCATCGACCCCGATATCCGGGGCGCGTTCTCGTCGTCGGCCTCCGAGGCGACGCTGAGCGGAGGCTGGTACCGCAACCAGTTCTGGTACGTGCCCGGGCCGCTCGGCGATCTCCAGGTTTGCCTGGGCATCCACGGCCAGATGGTCGTTGTCGACCGGGCCACCAGGACGGTGTCGGTCAAGTTGTCCACGTGGCCGGCGGCGCAGTCGCCGGCCCACCTGGTGGACACCATCCGGGCGTTCGCCGCGACGGGCCGTTTCCTCGCCGGGTTGTCGGGTCCTGCCGGCGGCCCGGGCGCTTTGACCGGACCGATCGGCGTGGCGAAGGCCCGCGATCGCGGCGGCGAGTGAACGGCGGCTACTTGACGAACCCGATCGGGTACACCGCAGGGGGACTGGGCAGTGGTTCGCTGACGTACATCGCGCGGATGCCGTCGATATAGCGTCGGCAGCGCCGGGTCAGTCCGTCGTCGGTCTGCATGCGCCCCTTGGTGACCAGGATGCCCAGATCGGCTCCCTTGAACCGGTAGTCGCCGGGTCCGTAGATGCGCAGGAAGAAGCACTCGTCCTCGTGGGTCACGTCATGCCAGTCGTTGGTCACCCCGATGAAGTTCAGTGCACCGTCCTCGTCGAGGCGGTAGCGGCCGGTCACCGGTGCGGCCAGAATCCGCTCGACGGACTCGTCGGGCTCCTTCATGACCAACTGCGCCCACACGTCCACGGCCGCCAGGTCCCGCCAGCGCTCGTTGATCTCGTCGATGTCGGCCTCGTAGTCGATGTCCATGAACTCCAGCAGGTGGAAAAGGAACAGCGGTATATCGGCATAGGCGCCCGCGGTGACGTTGGTCATTGAGGACACCCCTGAGATCCGGGGGTTCAACTCGCCGAGGTAGACGTTGTCGGAGTCGAGGTCCACCAGGACGTCCACCTCGAAGAATCCCTTGTAATCCTCCTGGCGGAGCCGGTCACCGAGGCGCCGCACATGCTGGATCGCGGTGTTGCGGTGCGCCTCGGAGAGCGCTTCGGGGAAGAGGTCGTTGCCGCACCACCCGCCGCGGTAGGGAGTCAGTTCCGGATAGCCGGTCAGATCGGTCATGAACGGGCCTACGACGGTGCCGTGCTCGGTGTTTACCGCCTCCACGGCCACCGCCCGGTTGTTGATGCGCTTCATGATCTTCAGGTCCTGGCCGACCATGTTTGCGCTGTCGCGGTCCCAGTCGGCCTCGCTGGTGATGAAGAAGGTTGTTTTGCCCGAGTCGCCGTACGGGGTCTGAACAACCAGGTCTGATCCCAGGCCCGCGGCGGCGGACAGTTCGCTCAGCTGTTGGTAGTTCTCGGCGCGCGCCAGGACATTGGGAACCGACGGAGCGCCGGCCTCCTCGCCGAGCCGGGTGGTGACGATCTTGGAGTCGAGATGCCGGCGCAGTGAGTCGGGAGGCAGGATCAGGTTGTAGTCGAGCTCACGGCAGATCTGCTCGGTCTCCTCGTCGAAGAAGACCATCGCGATCATCGGGCGCAAGCCGGTTGCTGCGCAACGGGATTCGATATGCCGCTGAACCTCCGCATCACGCAGCAGGTAGTTGTTGATCTCCTCGGAACTGGTGAACTCGATGTAGGGCTTGCTGTTGGGAGTGAAAACCCGGGGGTGCGAGGAGTCCCAGGAATCGTGGTAGACGATGTACTCGAATCCGCGTACCCACCGGTCGATCCCGAGCAGATTGAAGGCTGTCGGTCCGACGAAGAAGATGGGTTGCTCGTTGGTCCGGAAGAACGTCCGGATCTCCGGGATTCCGTTAAGACCCCGGGATCGGAACACCGTGGATATCATCAGATTTCGGAGATCCTTCCCGGCGGTTCGGGGTTTTGCCGAGTCGGATTCTCTCACGCCGCATACGCCGGTGACCTGGAAACAGGGGGAGTCGATTCAGCAGAAGGAGGCCTCGATGGCCCAGCACCCACTGGACTCACTGTCGGCGGACGAACTCCGGCAGACCGCGGAGATCCTCCGCCGCCAAGGCCCGGTGACCGACGGGTGGCGGTTCACCGCGATCGAGCTCAAGGAGCCGGAGAAAAGCTGGGTCAAGGCCTGGCGGCCCGGCGATCCGGTCCCGCGAACGTCTTTCGCGGTCCTGCTCGACCGCAACGAGAACAAGACCTACGAAGCCACCGTCGACCTCACCGGGGGCACCGTCGTCTCCTTCGAGCACATCCCCGGTGTGCAGCCCAATTTCACCGTCGACGAGTTCTACGAGATGGACGAGGCGATGCGCAAGCATCCCGATGTCATCGCCGCGCTTGCCGAGCGCGGCTACACCGACATGAGCCTGATCCTGATCGACACCTGGGCATACGCCAAGGCTCTGATGCCGGCTTCGGTGGAACTCGCCCGGGCCGTACTGCGGCGTAAAGAGAAGTATCCGAACCGCAGGCTCGGCTGGTGCGACCTGTGGGCCCGGGCGACACCGGAGGGCAATCCCTACGGACATCCGGTCTCCGGCCTGCAGTTGGTCGTCGACATGAAC
This sequence comes from Mycobacteriaceae bacterium, assembly GCA_029979305.1. Classification (GTDB taxonomy): domain Bacteria; phylum Actinomycetota; class Actinomycetes; order Mycobacteriales; family Mycobacteriaceae; genus Mycobacterium. Next base: position 5,591 of record JAPOHV010000019.1, read on the forward strand.
ACCCACGAACTGCTCGAGATCGACAATGACCACTCCTACGGTCAGCCCGAGGTGGACTGCGAGTACGTTCCCTCGGTTCGGGGTATCGAGCCACGAAACGATGTCAAGCCGCTTCACATCACCCAGCCCGAGGGCCCGTCGTTCACCCTGGACGGCTCGGAACTGAAGTGGCTCAACTGGACCATGCGACTGGGCTTCAACTACCGGGAAGGCCCGGTCATCTACCAGCTGACCTTCGACGACAACGGCACCAAACGTGATGTGGCCTATCGCATGTCGCTGGCTGAGATGGTGGTCCCCTATCGAGATCCCTCCTTCGACCACTACCGCAGGACCGCCTTCGACATCGGCGAGTGGGGTCTGGGTGTCATGACGACCTCGCTGGAGTTGGGGTGCGACTGCCTGGGCGAGATCGTCTACCTCGACGCCACCCTGGCCAACACCCGGGGTGAGCCCTACACCATCAAGAACGCCATCTGCCTGCATGAGGAGGACAACGCCGTGCTGTGGAAGCACGTCGACTACAAGACCGGAGCCGAGGTGCGCCGGCAGCGGCGGATGGTGATCTCCTGCCACGCCACGGTGGCCAACTACGAGTACCTGGTCTACTGGCGCCTTTATCAGGACGGGAACATCGAGTGCGAGATCCGCGCCACCGGCATCATGGTCACCACGCCCTTCCCGGAGGGCTCGGCCCCGCCGCCCTACGGGACCGTCGTCGACAAGAACACCTACGCCCCGTTCCATCAGCATTTCCTGGTCGCCCGGCTGGATCTCGACGTCGACGGTGAGGACAACACCGTCATGGAGATCGACTCGGTGGCCCCGCCGGTGTCCGGGGACAACCCGTACGGCCTGGCTCTGGTGACCGAGGCGACGCCGATCACCTCCGAGGCGGAGTCCGCCCGGGACTTCGACTGGTCGACCCAGCGGAGCTGGAAGGTGGTCAATCCGAACAAGACCAACAAGCACGGCACCAATGTCAGCTACAAGCTGGTCCCGGGAGCGTGCTTCCCGCCGATGATGGATCCGTTGGCACCCCAGTTCCTGCGGGCCCCGGTGATCGGCCACACCCTCTGGGTGACGAAGAACAGTTCCGACGAGCGCTGGCCGGCGGGCGCCTACCCGGTCCAGTCCGAGACAGACACCGGGATGACCGAGTGGGTCAAGGACGACGCGTCACTGGTGAACACCGACGTCGTGCTCTGGTACGTGTTCGGCATCCACCACATCACCCGGATGGAGGAGTGGCCGATCATGTCAGTGGACACCGTGTCCTTCTGGCTCAAGCCGTCCGGCTTCTTCGATCGAAACCCGTCGATCGACGCTCCACCGACGCCGAAGGGCGGCGGGGGGGCCTGCCACAGCGGCTGAAGCTGCCCGTGCCGTCCTAATCGATGACGGTGGGCGTGTCCTTGTGCAGTGTCTCGCCGCGGAAGAATGCCGGCGAGACGGTGCGCCACGTCACCATCAGCACCAGCCCGAGCAGGATGAGGCTCAGGCCCAGGACCAGGACCAGGCCGACGCCGAAAACGCTTGCGCCGCTGCCATATTCAGGTGATGCGCTGTCGTGCAGCGTCACGATGAGCACCGCGAACAATCCCAGCCCGCCGAGCAGTGGGAACAGCAGTTTGAAGACGATGCTCTTGACATCGGCGAACAGTTCGCGCCGGAAGAACCAGATGCACGCGAATGCCGTGAGTCCGTAGTAAAAGCAGATCATGATCCCCAGCGAATAAATCGTGTCGGTCAGTGCGTTTTCGCTGAGGATCATCATGACGGTGTAAAACCCGCCGGCGAAGACCCCGCCGGCAACGGTTGCGTAGGACGGCGTCAGGTAGCGCGGGTGGATCGCACCGAAGCGGGCCGGCAATGCCTTGTAGGTGGCCATGCCGAGCATGGTCCGCGACGCCGGCAGGAACGTGGTGATCAGGCTGGCCACGCTGGAGGCCAGCACCGCGAGGTAGAGCAGCATGTGCCAGGGATTGCCCAGCACCGGCTCGGCCAGCGCGCCGAAGACGTTGTGCGCGATCTTCTCGTTGCCCAGCCCGTACCCCTCCGTCCCGATACCGGCGAACATCACCGCGGCGATGGACACGATCAGATACGTCACCAGGATCGACAGCACGGTCAGCAGCGCCGCGCGTCCCGGTGTCTTGTCCGAGCCCTTGGACTCCTCGTTGACCGTCAGGCAGGTGTCCCAGCCCCAGAACGCGAAGATCGACCCGGACAGCCCGGCGATGAAGGCCGACAGGGTGAGACCCGCGGGACTGAACAACATCCCGGCGAAGTGTTCGGTGTGCCCCGGCAGGTCCGGCGTCTCGACCATCGCGGTGCGCCAGTTGAACCCGTCGCTGGAGTTCGCCTTGATCACCGCCGTCACCGCGAAGACGAACAGCATGACCAGCTGGAATCCGACCAGGATGAACTGGACTTTCTCGGTGGTGGTGATACCGCGGTAGGCCACCCAGGTGGCCAGCGTGAGGAAGCTCAGGCAGGTCAGCACATTGACCGTGTTGTTCTCCCACAGGCTGCCCAGGCCGGGGCTGCCGAATACCTCGCCGAGCAACTGGTAGAAGAACTCCACGGCGACCCCGGCGAGATTGGACAGCACGATGGCCGTCGCGAGGATCGCCGCCCACCCGCCCAGCCAGCCGACGTAGGGCCCGAATGCCTTGCTGGTCCACGTGAACGACGTCCCGCAGTCCGGCATGACCTTGTTCAGTTCGCGGTAGGCGTAGGCGGCGAAGAACATCGGAAGAAAGCCCGCGATGATCACCACCGCCGTCTTGTAGCCGGCCTGGGTGACGAGAATCCCGATGGTCGCCGAGAGGGTGTAGGCCGGCGCCACACACGAGATGCCGAGCACGACACTGCCGAAGACTCCCAGCGAGTTCCGGGAAAGACCCTTCTCCTGCAGGTCGGCTTCCGGGGCGTGGTGGACCTCGTGTGTCTCTTCCATACCGCCCCCGCCGGGATCTCATCGCGATCTGACCGAATCAGAAGTACCGTACCGCTGACACGATGGCGTGTTGCGTGTTTGCTTGGACGTCAGAGGTTGAACGGACGGAAGGCACCCGGGCATGACCGAGGCAGTCGAGTTGGTCGAGAGCGGTGTCGTCGTCGGAGCGGACGGGTCCGAGCACGGGATCGCGGCGGTGCGCTGGGCGGCGAACACCGCGAAGTCCTACGGCCTGCCGCTGACGGTTCTCTACGCCCGCCCCGACGCCGCGGCCGAACCGACGCTGGTCACCGAGCCCACCGGTGTGCTGGGCGAGGCGGCGGCGCTGGCGCACTCCGCGGCTCCGGGCCTGGACATCAGGGCGCTGCAGATGCCCGACGCGCCGGTGCAGTCGCTGCTGGCCGCGGGAGAGAATGCCGACCTGCTGGTCATCGGGCACCGGGGCGTCGAGGGTTTCCGCGGGCTGCTGCTGGGTTCGACGACGATGCACGTCGCGCCCTACGCCCCGTGCCCGGTGGTGGTGGTGCACTCCGAGACCGACGGGGGTGTTCGGTTCGAGGGATTCGAGGACTATCCGGGTAACCCGGGGCAGGTCGTTCTCGGGTATGACGGCTCACCGGCCTCGAACCGGGCGGCCGCCTTCGCCTTCCGGCATGCCGAGGCCATCGGGTGCGGCGTGGTCGCGGTCAGCGTGGAGCCGAGCCGCAGCGAGCCCGAGACCGAGCAGATCGACCCGGAGAACGCCACGCCGGGATCGGACACCAGTGCGTTCCACTCGCCGGTGATCGTGACCGCCTCGAGTTTCCCCGACGTCCCGGTCAAGTTCGTGGCGGGAACCGGCCGGCCGGCCGAGGTGCTGCTGTCCGAGGCTGCCGGTGCCGAACTGCTGGTTGTCGGCAGCCGGGGATCCGGCGGGTTCGCCGGGCTCATCATGGGCTCGGTCAGCCAGAAGGTGCTGGCGCACGCCAGTTGCCCGGTCGCGGTACTGCCCCCCGGCATCCCCGCCGAAACCGCAGCCGGGATCGCCTGAGCCGCAAGGGGTTCAGTCGAGCAGGACCGACGTGACCTTCACCTCGGTGGCCGGCTTGCCGTCCTCGCCGCCGCCGGCCACGCCGTCCTTGGCGATCTTGTCCAAGGTCGCCAGGCCGGTGCTGTCGATGGTGCCGAACACCGTGTAGTTCGGTGGCAGCTGCGAGTCCTTGTACACCAGGAAGAACTGGCTGCCGTTGGTATTCGGCCCGGCGTTGGCCATGGCGAGCGCGCCGCGCGGATACAGCACGGGCTTGCCCAGCGCGGGGTCGTTCTTCGGGTACTGGTTGGTCGGGTACTCGTTGGCGAACGAGTACCCGGGTCCGCCGGATCCAGTGCCGGTGGGATCGCCGCACTGCAGCACGCCGAGCCCGGGGGCGGTGGTCAGCCGGTGGCAGACGGTGTCGTTGAAGTAGCCCTTCTGGGCCAGGCTGGCGAAGCTGTTGACCGTGCACGGCGCTTCGGCGTTGTTGAGGATCAGGCCGATGTTGCCCTTGTCGGTCGCCATGCTGACGCTGACCGTCGCCGGGTCGGTGGGCACCGTGCCGGCGTTCGGCGGCGCCACCTCCTTGGACTTCGGTCCGGCTGCCGGGTACTGGCAGTTGGCGCCCAGGCCGTCGGGGGCCTTGAAGGCGGGCAGCTGGTCAGGGCCGCCGCGCACCAGCTGGGTGGGCGTTCCGGGCGGCCCGGCCGGGGCGGTCGTGGCGGGAGCCGCGGAGTTCTCCTTGTCGCCCTTGAAGACGAAGGTCGCGATCGCCGCGGCGCCGACGGCCAGGGCCAGCATGGCGGCGACCACGGTCAGGATCCGCTGTCGCTTCTCCTGCTGGGCGCGCTGCTCGAGCTGCTCTTCGAGCTTGCGCTTTGCCGTTTCGCGTCGTTCTGCGTTGGTGGACACCGGTTCGGTCCCTCCCTGTCGGCTCGTCGGTCGATCGCGCAGACGAGTGTGCCAGCCCAACATGTGAACGGGGCTGAGGGCCCGCCGGAACCGGCGGGTGCGAGACTGGTCGGCGTGTTGCTCACGGGTTTCCCGGCCGGGATGCTGGCCTGCAACTGCTACGTTCTGGCCCGCCACCAGGGGTCGGACGCCATCATCGTCGACCCGGGCCAGCGGGCGTTCGGACCGCTGCGCCGGATCCTCGACGAGAACCGGCTGACACCCGCCGCCGTACTGCTCACCCACGGCCACATCGACCACCTCTGGTCGGCGCAGAAGGTCGCCGACACCTTCGGCTGCCCGGTCTTCATCCACCCTGAGGACCGTTACATGCTCACCGACCCGATCCGCGGCTTCGGGCCGAAGATCGCCCAGCTCGCCTTCGGGGCGCTGTTCCGCGAGCCCAGGCAGGTGGTCGAACTCGACCGCGACGGGGACGTCCTGGACCTCGGCGGCATCGCGGTGACCGTCGACCACACACCGGGGCACACCCGCGGATCGGTGACCTTCCGGGTGCCGCGCGACGGCGGCGCGATGGCGTTCACCGGCGACACCCTGTTCAAGCAGTCCATCGGCCGCACCGATCTGCCCGGTGGCAGCGGCCGGGACCTGCTCGGCTCGATACTGAACAAGCTGCTGGTCCTCGATGACGACACCAGGGTGCTGCCCGGCCACGGACCCAGTTCCACCATCGGGCTGGAGCGGGTCACCAACCCCTTCCTGGAGGGTCTGACGCTGTGAGTGAGTTCCAGGCGCCCAAGGGCGTCCCGGACTACCTTCCGCCGGAATCGGCCGGGTTCGTCGCCGTGCGCGACGGATTGCTCGCCGCCGCCCGGCGGGCCGGGTACGGCGATGTCGAACTGCCGGTCTTCGAGGACACCGCACTGTTCGCCCGCGGCGTGGGGGAGTCCACCGACGTGGTCTCCAAGGAGATGTACACCTTCGCCGATCGCGGCGACCGGTCGGTGACGCTGCGTCCGGAGGGCACAGCCGGGGTGATGCGCGCCGTGATCGAGCACGGACTCGACCGGGGGGCGCTGCCGGTGAAGCTCTGCTACGCCGGGCCGTTCTTCCGTTACGAGCGACCGCAGGCCGGACGCTATCGCCAACTGCAGCAGGTCGGGGTGGAGGCCATCGGCGTCGACGACCCCGCCCTGGACGCCGAGGTGATCGCGATCGCCGACGAGGGCTTCCGATCCCTGGGTCTGGACGGCTTCCGGCTGGAGATCACCTCGCTGGGTGACGAGACCTGCCGCCCGCAATACCGGAAACTGTTGCAGGACTTCCTTTTCCGGCTCGATCTCGATGAGGCCACGCGGGCGCGGGCAGAGATCAACCCGCTTCGGGTGCTCGACGACAAGCGGCCGCATGTGCGGGAACTCACCGCCGGCGCGCCGGTGATGCTGGATCACCTCTCCGACGCGGCCAGAGCGCACTTCGACACTGTGCTGGCGCATCTGGACGCGCTCGGGGTGCCGTATGTGGTCAACCCGAGGCTGGTGCGCGGGCTGGACTACTACACCAAGACCACCTTCGAATTCGTCCACGACGGCCTCGGCGCGCAGTCCGGCATCGGCGGCGGCGGCCGCTACGACGGCCTGATGGCCCCGCTGGGCGGGCAGGACCTCTCCGGAATCGGCTTCGGGCTGGGTGTGGACCGCACCGTGCTGGCGCTGCGCGCGGAGGGCAGGCAGCCCGGGGAGCAGGCCCGCTGCGAGGTGTTCGGGGTCCCGCTCGGCGATCGGGCCAAACTCGAGCTGGCGCGGCTGGCGGCCGCGCTGCGGGCCGCCGGTGTGCGGGTCGACCTGGCTTACGGCGACCGCGGCGTGAAGGGCGCGATGCGGGCCGCGGACCGCTCCGGCGCCCGGATCGCCCTGGTGGCCGGCGACCGCGACATCGAGGCCGGCACCGTCGGGCTCAAGGATCTGTCCACCGGTCGGCAGGATGACATCGCGGTTGATTCCGTTGTCGCCGAGGTTCTTTCGCGGCTGACCGGCGGCCCTCAATGATTTCTTAGGACCGTGCGGGAACCGGCCGTGGGCGCGGTCCGTTGAGCAGGGTATGAACCGGCTGATCGAGGACTATCTGCGCACCCGTGGTGTGCGGTATTTCCGTGGCCACCACGACGACGAGTACCTGTTCTTCGTCGACTTCGTCGCCGGCGCCTACCGCGGTCGGCTCAACGTCCATCTCGAGGTGGCAGCGGACACCGTCGTGGTCGGCATCTCCCCGGACCGGTACTACCCGGCCGCTCAGCGGGCGGGCCTCGACGCCGTCGCCGGGCGCTGGAACGCCGCCGCGCAGACGGTGCACGCCGTAGTCCGCGATTCCTGCGACCCCACACTGGTCGGCGTCGCCGCGCGCGCCGTGGCGCGGCCGGGCGGACCGGCCGAACTGGCCGAATTCGCCGAGGCGGCGGTCTCCGGGGCGGTCGAACTGTTCAGCCGGATGACGGCTGTGGCGCCCCCGGCGCAGCAGGGCCCCGCCAGCCTGCGCGATGCGGGCTGAGGTCCCGGTAACGCCAGGTCGGCCCCATCCGATAATCGCAGTATGCGACATCTGACAGCGGCCGCAGCGGCCGTCCTGGCCGCGGGGATCGCCGTGGCCGGCCCGGCCGGCGCCGACCCGGCCGATCCGGCGGGTCCGACCAGCACCGCGCCGGCCAGCGCCGAGCCCAGCCCGGCCAGCGCCGAGCCCAGCCCGGTGCCGGCCAGCAGCACTCCGGCAGGCACGACACCACCGGCCGCGGCGGGAACGCACCAGGTGACTTACACCGTCACCACCACCAGCGACCTGACCGCGAACATCTACTACGTGAGCGCCGACCCGCCCGACCAGGCCTCGGCCAACAAGCCGCAGTACATGCCGATGGCGCGCACCACCGTGGGGCCGGGCGCCCCGTGGACGGTCCAGGCGAATATCAACGACCCCGACAAGTGGGCGTTCGTCAGCGCCAGCGGCGGACTGCGGGTCAATCCCGAATTCCGCTGCGAGATCGCCGTCGACGGTCAGGTCGTGGTGTCGCAGCAGGGTGGCAGCGGCGTGCAGTGCGCCCTTCGCCCCTGGTAGCTCAGCCCAGATCGCGTGCGCTGAAGGTGTCGCACTTGTTCGGGTCGCCGGTCTGGTAGCCGACGGTGAACCACCGCTGGCGCTGCTCCGATGAGCCGTGGGTCCAGCTCTCCGGATTGACCCGGCCGGTGGCCTGTTCCTGGATGCGGTCGTCGCCGACGGCGGCCGCGGCCGACAGTGCGTCGGCAATGTCCTTGTCGCTCAACGGTTCCAGATAGGTGACATCGGTTCCGGGCTGCTTGGTGATCGCGGCGTAGTGCGCCCACACCCCCGCGTAGCAGTCGGCCTGCAGTTCTGAGCGCACCCCGCCGCCGGTGGCGCCCTTGGCGCCCTTCTGGGCGCGGCTGAGGTCGCCGGTCAGATTCTGCACGTGGTGCCCGTACTCGTGGGCCACCACGTATTCCTGGGCCAGCGGGCCGCCGCTGGAACCGTATTCGTTCTTCAGGACGTTGAAGAAGTCGACGTCGAAGTAGGCGGTCTGGTCGGCCGGGCAGTAGAACGGCCCCATATCGCTGCTGGCCGGGCCGCAACCGGTCTGCACCTGCCCCTTGAACAGCTGTGTCTTGGGCCGCCGGTAGCCCTTGAGCAGTTGGGACCAGATGCCGTCGAGGGAGTTGCCGGTGGCGACCACCCGGCACTCGGCGTACTTGTTCGCGTCGGCGCCGGTCTTGCACTGGGCCAGGTCGAAGCCGGGCTGCGACTGCGACGGCCCCATCGGCTGCTGGAGAACCGGCCCCGGATCGACCCCGAGAAACAGTGCGAGCAGCAGGATGGCCAGACCCCCGACACCGCCGCCGAGTGCGATCCCGCGCCCCGCCCCGCCGCTGCTGCGGGCGGTGCTGGTGTCGATCCGCATGCCTTCGTTGAAGGTCATGAGCGCTCCTCGATGATCCGGCCCCGACTGGCCGGGCGCCTGCCGGAACCAGTTTGCCACAGCGACCTCATAGACTGGGCGCTCGTTCCTTTCGCCGATCCCAGGGAGATCTTGGTGCTGCGCAGTCACGCCGCCGGCTCGTTGCGGGCCTCCGACGCAGGGCAGAGGGTCACCCTGGCGGGCTGGGTGGCCCGCCGGCGGGACCACGGCGGGGTGATCTTCATCGACCTGCGCGACGGCTCCGGAAACAGCCCCGGCACCGCCCAGGTGGTGTTCCGAGAGGCCGACGTGCTGGCCCAGGCGCACCGGCTGCGCGCCGAGTTCTGCGTCGCTGTCGAGGGTGTGGTCGAGATCCGCCCGGAGGGCAACGCCAACCCCGATATCGCGACCGGCGACATCGAGGTCAACGCGACGTCGCTGACCGTGCTGGGGGAGAGCGCGCCGCTGCCGTTCCAGCTCGACGAACCCGCCGGCGAGGAAGCCAGACTCAAGCACCGCTACCTCGACATGCGCCGCGACGGCGGCACCGGCGACGCGCTGCGGCTGCGCTCCCGGGTGAACGCCGCCGCCCGATCGGTGCTGGCCGCCCACGACTTCGTCGAGATCGAGACTCCCACCCTTACCCGCTCGACCCCCGAGGGCGCCCGGGACTTCCTGGTGCCCGCGCGGCTGCAGCCCGGCTCGTTCTACGCGCTGCCGCAGAGCCCACAGCTGTTCAAGCAGCTGCTGATGGTCGGCGGTATGGAGCGCTACTACCAGATCGCCCGCTGCTACCGCGACGAGGATTTCCGCGCCGACCGTCAGCCGGAGTTCACCCAGCTCGACATGGAGATGAGCTTCGTCGAGTCCGACGACGTCATCGCTGTCGCCGAGGAGATTCTGGCCGCGCTGTGGGCACTGGTCGGATACCGGATTCCGCGCCCCATCCCGCGGATGACCTACGCCGACGCGATGCGCCGATTCGGTTCGGACAAGCCGGATCTGCGCTTCGGCCTGGAACTGGTGGAGTGCACCGACTTCTTCTCCGAAACGCCGTTCCGGGTTTTCCAGGCGCCCTATGTCGGCGCGGTGGTGATGCCGGGCGGGGCCTCGCAGCCGCGGCGGACCCTCGACGGCTGGCAGGAGTGGGCCAAGCAGCGCGGCCACAAGGGCCTGGCCTACGTGCTCATCGCCGAGGATGGCACGCTGTCAGGTCCGGTTGCCAAGAACCTCTCCGACGCCGAACGCGACGGGCTGGCCGGCCACGTCGGCGCGAAACCCGGTGACTGCGTGTTCTTTTCGGCCGGGCCTGCCAAGGCGTCGCGAGCTCTGCTGGGTGCGACGCGCGCCGAGGTCGCCCGGCGGCTGGACATGATCGACGATGACGCGTGGGCCTTCGTCTGGATCGTCGACCCGCCGTTGTTCGAACCGGCCGGCGACGCCACCGCCGCCGGTGATGTCGCCGTCGGCTCGGGTGCCTGGACGGCCGTGCACCATGCGTTCACCGCCCCCAAGCCCGAACAGCAGGGCCTCATCGACACCGATCCGGGCGCCGTGCTGGCCGACGCCTACGACATCGTCTGCAATGGCCACGAGATCGGCGGCGGCTCGGTCCGCATCCACCGCCGCGACATCCAGGAGAAGGTCTTCGCGGTGATGGGCATCGACGCGGCCGAGGCCGACGAGAAGTTCGGATTCCTGCTGGAGGCCTTCACTTTCGGCGCGCCGCCACATGGCGGGATCGCCTTCGGATGGGACCGCATCACCGCCCTGCTGTTCGGCGCCGAGTCCATTCGCGACGTCATCGCCTTCCCCAAGTCCGGCGGCGGGGTCGACCCGCTCACCGACGCGCCGGCGCCGATCACCGCCGCGCAGCGCAAGGAATCGGGGATGGACGGCCGGCCGGTGACCGCCGCGAACTGATTCCCGCGGCCGCGGTTTCCCGCAGCCCGGTTCAGTAGTATTCGCCCGGTGGACAACCAACTCGCCTACATCGACCAAGGATCGTTCCTGTCCATGCGGGCGCACGGCCACGAGCCGGTGCAGCAACTGGTCTGGGTCTACGACCACGAGATCGACGTCGACCGACTGCGCGAGGTTCATCGCAACCTCGGTGACACCCTGCTCGGGCGCCGCATCGAACGTTCCCCGCTGCCGTTCGGCCGCCACCGCTGGGTGGCCGACCACCGGCAGGGTGAACTGGAGGTGTGCCCCGCCCGCCCACGCTCGGAGTTGATGTCGTGGATCGACGAGCGGGCGACCATGCGCATCGACCCGGAGTACGGCCCGGCCTGGCGGATGGCGGAGGTGGGGTTCACCGACGGCGGCGGCGCGGTGACGCTGGTGGTGTCGCATTCGGTGGCCGACGTGGGCGGCATTTTGTTCTCGCTGTTCGCCGCACTGGCCGGCATCAAGCCCGAACTCGGCTACCCGCCCCCCGGTTCGCGGACCAGGCGGCAGGCGCTGCGCGAGGACCTCAAGGCGCTGCGGGCATCCGCTCCCGAGATCCGCAGGGCCGCCAAGGCGGCCGTCGCGGTCATCCGGGAGGGACAGGGCGGCGGGTCGCGGCCGGCCCGGCCGGCGCGGCAGCAGCCTGAAACCACCAGCGCCATCCGGCCTTCGGTGTTCGCCATCGTCCCCTCCGACGAGTGGGACGCCGCTGCCAAGGCGATCGGCGGCAACAGCGGCTCGCTGGTCGCCGGGTTTGCCGTCCGGTTGGGGGCGATCATGGGCCAGGTCCGGCCCAACGGCTCGGTCGTGCTGAACTTCCCGGTCAGCGACCGCGGGGACGGCGACACTCGCGCGAACGCCCTGACCGGGATGTCGGTGACCGCCGACCCCAACGAGGTCATCACCAACCTGGCGCAACTGCGTGCGGATATGAAAGCCGGGCTCAAGGAGACCGCCGAGTCGTCGAATGAGGCGCTGGCGCCGCTGCCGCTGGTGCCGCTGACGCCCAAGCGCGTGGTCCGGCGGCTGGAGTGGCTGGTCCTCGGCGACGGTCCGGTGGTGGGGTGTACCAACATGGGTGAGGTGCCCGAGGTGCTGACCCAGATCGACGGCACCGCCGCCGATTTCGTGCTGGCCCGCGGCGTGCAGTGGCCCATCGGCCCGCAGGAGCTCAACCGGATCGGCAACTGGCTGCTGGTCGGTTCCGCCCGGGTGAAGGGCAAGCTGCTGCTGTTCATCACCGCATGGCAGGTCGGCTCCAGCAATACCCGGGAACATTTCACCGACCTGGTTCGGCAGGCGCTCGCCGACTACGGGCTCTCGGCGACCTTCCTGTAGCCGAAAGGACCCAGATGGCGCAGCCGGACAACGTCCTGGACTACATGGACGAGAGCTTCTTCCTGGACTTCCGGGCGCAGGGCCACGGCGCGATGATCCAGTTCGTCTGGATCTACGACCGCGACGTCGACCTGGCGGCATTGCGGCGGTTCCACCACAACCTGGGCAACAGCCTGCTGAGCCGGTGCGTCGAGGCCTCTCCGCTGCCGGGCGGCAGGTCCCGCTGGGTGGCCTGGTCACCGCCCGACGACTTCGATATCGCTGAAAAATCAAGGCCGCGAGCCGAACTCGCCGCATGGACCGACGAACAGGCGGCGTTGCCCATCGCGCTGGAGGGCGGTCCGCCGTGGCGCCTGGCGGTTCAGCCTTTCGTCGAGGGCGGCGCCGCGGTGTCGTTACTGGTCTCCCACGCCGTCGGCGACGGTGTGGGTATCAACAACGCCGTGGCCGACGCCGTGCTGGGGACCGGCGCCCTCCCCGGCTACCCGCCGCCGCACTCGCGGACCAGGATCCGGGCGCTGCTCGACGATGCCCGGCAGTTGATCCGGGACCTGCCCGGCGTGGCACGGGCGCTGCTGGCGTCACCGCGGGCGGCCAAAGAGGTGCCGATGCGGGTGCGTGCCGGGCTGGAGAAGAGCCCGGTCCGGCGCGGTGAGACGCCCGGGCTTCCCGCCCGGCGCGGCCCCGGCACCGAACTCGTCCGCACCGGCATGCCGCGGCTGCCCTCGCTGACGGTGCTGATCGACACCCGGCACTGGGACGAGTGCGCCGAACGCCTCGGCGGAACGAGCAACTCGCTGCTGATCGGGGTCACCTCGAAACTGTGCGCCATCCTCGGCTGGGTCGACTCCGACGGGCTGGCCAACATCGCGATCCCGGTCAACGAACGGCAACCCGGAGACACCCGGGGCAACGCTCTGACCAGCGCGGCGATGACCGTCGACCCGGCCGCGGCCACCGATCTGCGCGGAATCCGGGCCGGCGTCAAGGCCGCGCTGACCAAGCTGACCGCGGCGCGCGACACGATCATGGCGCCGCTCGCGCTGATCCCGTTCGTGCCGAAGTTCGTCGCCAACCGATTCCAGACCGTGCTGCAGAAGAGCGCGAACATCACCTGCTCGCACTTCGGCGACCTCGATCCGGCCGTCAACCGTCCGGACGGGAGCGACGCCGACTGGTTCTACGCGCGGCACGCCCGCACCCCCGATATGGCCGACCCGGCCCTGCTGCGGCGGGCCGGCGGCATGTTCTTCCCGGTGGCCTCCGGCCGGCTCGGCGGCCGGATCTACACCAGCATCTGCTATTCCGATGGCGCCGGGTCGACGACCGTCGAGGATCTGTCAGCGGCGGCGCGCCGTGCGCTCGACGAGTTCGGGGTCACCTCCATCGCGGCGGTCATCGCCTGAAACGCCCGGACGAAGTTCTGACGACGCCATGACGCGCGTCACTCGGGTTTAGCACCGGAGAACTGTTAGTTCTACTATGTAGCGGTGGGCGCGGTGGCGGGGAGTAGGCGGTGACGGTGGACAGCTCCGCCGGTTCACCGGCCCAGACCGGCGCCCAGCCGGCCGCCGAGGCGCCGGAACCCCCGGCCGCCGAGAGCGCCCAGCCCGCGGTGAGCCGCCGCGACCGGCGTCGGGCGAAATCCGACGCCAAGGCGGCGGCCAAGGCGCAACGCCGGCCACGCCGCTCCCTCGGTTACTGGCTGATGCGGTTGCTGCGCAAGGCCTGGATGGTGCTGCTGATCGCGGTCGTGGTGGCGATCGCCGCCTTCGCCGTCGACCGGTTGCACGGCGTGTTCGGCAAGACCGAACTCACCCGGCCCGGCAGCGGCCTGGCCGACGACGCGCAGCCGTTCAATCCCAAGGTCGTGGTGTACGAGGTCTTCGGCCCGCCGGGCGCGACCGCCACGGTGAACTACCTCAACCTCGATGCCGAACCGCAGATCGCGCGGGACGTAACCCTGCCGTGGACTCTCGAGTTGAGCACCACCGCCCCCGCGGCGGCCGCCAACCTGGTGGCGCAGGGCTACAGCGACAGCATCGGGTGCCGGATCACCGTCGACGGCGTGGTCAAGGCTGAGCGGTGGTCGAACGGCGTCGCCGCCCAGACCTTCTGCATCGTCAAGTCCGGATGATCACCCGGGTCCGGACAACCCCCCAGCCGAGAAAGCGCCGGCCGGACGCGCAGCGCCCCCCTCGGCCGCACTCCGGCAACCGGGTTGCCCGCTGGATCCGCCGGCTCGCCGTTCCGATCATCCTGGGCTGGCTCGCGCTGACCGTCTACACCAATGTCGCGGTGCCCCAGATCGAGGTGGTGGGCCAGGAGCAGTCCGTCCCGATGGCCGCCGCCGATGCGCCGTCGACCATCGCGATGAACCGGATCGGCCAGGTGTTCGAGGAGTTCGACTCCAACACCGCGGTGATGGTCCTGCTCGAAGGTGACCAGACGCTGGGCGACGAGGCCCACCGCTACTACGACCAGATCGTCGGCGCGCTGCGGGCCGACACCCGGCACGTCGAGCATGTCCAGGATTTCTGGAGCGATCCGCTGACCGCGGCTGGTTCCCAGAGCGCCGACGGCAAAGCGGCCTACGTACAGGTCTATCTGGCCGGCAACATGGGGGAGAGCCTGGCCAACGAGTCGGTGGCGTCGGCCCAGCGCATCGTGGGTAGCATCCCGGCGCCGCCGGGCATCACGACCTACGTCACCGGCCCGTCGGCACTCATCGCCGACACCCATATCGCCGGTGACCGCAGCCTGCGGCTCATCACGGCGCTCACCTTCGGCGTCATCACGGTGATGCTGCTGTTCGTCTACCGGTCGATCGCCACCGTGCTGCTGGCGCTGTTCATGGTGTTCCTCGGCGTGGCCGTCGCGCGCGGCGTCGTCGCCTTCGCCGGCCACCACCACCTCATCGGGCTGTCCACCTTCGCGGTGAACCTGCTGACCATGATGGCGATCGCGGCGGGCACCGACTACGTCATCTTCCTGTTCGGCCGGTACCAGGAGGCGCGCAGCAAGGGCAAGGACAGGGAGTCCGCCTACTACGAGATGTTCCACGGGACCGCGCACGTCATTCTCGGCTCCGGCCTGACGATCGCCGGGGCCATGCTGTGCCTTCACTTCACCCGCAGTCCGATGTTCACCTCACTGGGCATCCCGCTGTTCATCGGGATGATGGTCGTGGTCATCGCCGCGCTGACGCTGGGGCCGGCAGTGGTCACCGTGGCCGGCGCGCTACGCGGGCTGGAACCCAAGCGCGCCATGCGAATCCGGTTCTGGCGCCGAGTGGGAACCGCGGTGGTGCGCTGGCCGGGCCCGATCCTGACGGCGACGGTCGCGCTCTCGCTGGTAGGTCTCCTCGCGCTGCCGGGCTACGTGACCGACTACAACGACCGGCACTACCTGCCACCGGACATCCCGGCGTCCGAGGGCTTCGCCGCCGCCGAGCGGCACTTCCCGGCCGCGCGGCTCAGCCCCGAATTGCTGATGCTAGAGAGCGACCACGACATGCGCAACTCGGCGGACTTCCTGGTCATCGAGCGCGTCGCGAAGGCGATCTTCGGCCAGCCCGGAGTGGGGCGGGTGCAGAGCATCACCCGGCCGCAGGGCACCCCGATCGAGCACAGCTCGATCCCGTTCATGCTCGGCATGCAGGGCACGCTGCAATCGATGAACATGTCCTACCTGCAGGACCGGATGGACGACATGCTCAAGATGGGCGACGACATGCAGGTCAACGTCGACAACATGCGCCGGATGTATGACCTGATGGGTGAGCTGAACGCGACCACCCGCTCGATGGTGGGCAAGATGAACGTGACCCTGTCCGACCTTCAGGCGCTGCGGGACAGCATCGCGGACTTCGACGATTTCTTCCGGCCGATCCGCAACTACTTCTACTGGGAACCGCACTGCTTCGACATCCCCGTCTGCTGGGCGATGCGTTCGGTTTTCGACACCATCGACGGCATCGACACGACGACCGAGACCTTCCAGAGCCTGATGCCTGATCTGGCGCTGCTCGACAGTCTGACCACGCAGATGCGCGCCAT
>JAPOHV010000083.1 GCA_029979305.1 Mycobacteriaceae bacterium
CCGGCCCGGGCCGGGGGTCCGGTGGCGGGCAACAAGCCCGGGGCCGCCCCGCCACGGCGGGGTTTCGGGGCGCGCACTGACCGCTTCAAGCCGGCCCTCCCGCAGCAGCGTGTGCAGGACGTTGACCAGTTCGCACATCGCGAACGCTGCGCCGATGCAGCGTTTCACGCCGCCGCCGAAGGGAATCCAGGTGTGCGGCTGCGGCCTGGCGCCGAGGAACCGCTCGGGGCGGAAGGCGTCCGGGTCGGGATAGCTCTCTGGGTCCCGGTTGACCGCGTCGAGCAGCAGCACGATGCGGGTTCCCGGTTCCAGGGTGTAGTCGCCGAGCCGGTAGCGGCCGGCGGTCATCCGGCCGGTGATCGGGGCCGGCGGCCACAGCCGCAGGGTTTCGTTGATCACCGCCTCGGTATAGGCGGTCTGGCCGGACTCCGCCTCGCCGCGCACGCGATCCATCGACTCGGGATGATGCAGCAGCAGATCCACCACCCAGGCCAGCGTCGTGGCCGTCGTCTCGTGACCGGCCAGCACCAGGGTGACCATATCGTCGCGAATCTCCCTGTCGGACAGAGTTTCCCCGTCCTCGCCGCGGGCGTCGACAAGCATGCCCAGAATCCCCGCCGGAAGCGCCGGGTCGGCGCGGCGGGCGGCGATCAGCGGCATGAGCACCATGTCGATGCGGCGGTTGATGTCGCCCAGCCGGCCCCACAGCCGCAGCGCGCCCAGCCGGCGGGCCGCGTAGCGCACCGGGGTCTCCTCGGAGATCGCGAGCACCAGCAGGTCGTCGAACGGGGCGGCGAACCGGGCGACCTCCGCCGGGTCGTCGACACCGAACATGATCCGCACGATCACATCGAGTGTCAGCTCCCGCGCCGCCTCGAGCATCCGCATCGGCTCTCCGACCGGCCACCGGGCCATGGCGGCGCGGGGGGCCGCTTCGATGATGGGCACGTAACCCGCCAGGACGCCGCCGTGCAGTGGCGGGGTCAGCAGCTTGCGGCGACGCAGGTGTTCGGGTTCCTCCTGGACGAACATCGACCGCCGGCCGTATATGGCGGCGGCCGGACCCACCCCCTCGCCGCCGAGCAGGACATCGGGCCTGGCCGCGAAGACCTGCTTGACCAGCGCCGGATCTGCGACGGCGACCACCGGTCCGTATCCCAGCACCGGCAGCGCCACCACCGGGCCCACCCGCCGTACCAGCCGGCTCACCAGCTGCTGGCCACCGACGCCGTAGACCGCCGCATAGAGTCCGCCGAACAACGGGGTGAGGGGCTTCGGCGCAGGCAGTGCCGGTGGACGCATGTCAAAAACCATCCCACAGGTACGTTCGGTGCTGTGAGCATTCGCCCGCTGCACCAGTCGGTGCGCCCCAGCCCGGTCTTCCTGGCCCTCGTCGGCCTCACCGCACTCGGCGGGGGGCTGGCCTGGACGGCCGAACTGACCACCGGAGCGCTGGCGCGAGTCGGGGTGTTCGTCTTCGTCATCGCCGGCTGGCTGGTGTCGCTGTGTCTGCACGAGTTCGGGCACGCCTACACCGCGTGGCGCTTCGGCGACGACGACGTGGCGGTGCGCGGCTACCTGACCCTCAACCCGCTGAAGTACTCCAGCCCTATGCTGTCGATCGGCCTGCCACTGCTGTTCATCGCACTGGGCGGTATCGGCCTGCCCGGCGGGGCGGTGTATCTGCGGACCGGGCTGATGACCCCGCGGCAGCGCACCATCGTCAACCTCGCGGGGCCGTTCGCGAACCTGGTTCTCGCCGTGGTGCTGTTGACGGCCACCCGATTGTTCTTCGACCACGACCACGCGGTGTTCTGGGCCGGCGTCGCCTTTCTGGGCTTCCTCCAGGTCACCGCGCTGGTGCTCAACCTGCTCCCGGTACCGGGCCTGGACGGCTACGCGGCACTGGAACCTCACCTGAGCCCGGCCACCCAGCGCGCCGTGGCGCCGGCCAAACAGTTCGGGTTCCTGATCCTGCTGGTGCTGCTGCTGGCCCCCGGGCCGAACCGGTGGTTCTTCTCCGCGGTTTTCTCGGTGTTCGACATCTTCGGGGTGCCTCGGGGGCTGGCATTCGCCGGCATGGACCTGACCCGGTTCTGGTCGGCCTGGCTGTAAGGCGACGAAAAGCAGTGCGGCAGCGAACCCCCTCCACGCTGCCGCACTGGGTTTGACGATAGTGACCGGCTCCCGGCGGCACTAGGGCCTTTAGTACTCCACCCGGGTCGACGGTGCCGGCGGCTATATTCCAGCCATGGGAGCAGGGCACAGCCACGGCAGCGCCGACGCCCGGGTCAGCCGGATGATCTGGGCATCGGTGATTCTCGGTGTGTTCTTCGTGGTCGAACTCACCACCGCGCTGGCCATCGGCTCGCTGGCATTGCTCGCCGACGCCACCCACATGCTCACCGACCTGGTGGCCCTGTTCATGGGCCTGACGGCGGTGCTGCTGGCGCGACGGGGATCGAAGTCGGCGGCGCGCACCTACGGCTGGCACCGCGCCGAGGTGTTCACCGCCGTGGCCAACGCCGTGCTGCTGCTGGGCGTGGCCGTGTTCATCGTGTACGAGGCGATCGAACGGCTCGGTCAGACGCCGGAGATCCCGGGGTGGCCGATGATCGTGGTGGCGCTGCTGGCGCTGATCGCGAATGTGGCTGTGGTCCTTCTGCTTCGGTCCCAGGCCTCCGACAGCCTTGCGGTCAAAGGCGCCTATATGGAGGTGGTGGCCGACACCGTCAGCAGCGTCGGGGTGCTGATAGCCGGCGTCGTGATGGTCACCACGCACTGGCCCTACGCCGACGCCGTGGTCGCGGTGCTGGTGGCGCTGTGGGTGCTGCCCCGCGCCATATCGCTGGCACGCGCGGCGCTGCACATCCTCTCGGAGTCCTCACCCAAGCACATCGACGTCGACGAGTTGCGCTCCGCGATGGCGGCGGTCGACGGGGTGACCGAGGTCCACGACCTGCACGTGTGGACCCTCGCACCGGGCAAGGACATGGCGACCGCCCACCTGGCCACCAACGGCGCGTCCGACCGGGTGCTGGCCGATGCGCGGGCCGTACTGGACGCCCGCGGACTCGGGCATGCCACCATCCAGGTCGAGCCGCCGGATGCCGCCGTCTGCCCGGAGCAGAGCGACCTCTGACTCAAGCCAGGCCCAGCTCCGCGCGGGCCACGGGGTCGCAGTCGTCGAGCAGGTCGCGGCAGCGCTCGAATTCGGCGGTCTCGCCGATAGTGTCGGCGGCCCGGGCCAGGGCCGCGACGCAGCGCAGGAATCCACGGTTGGGTTCGTGGCTGTAGGGAACCGGCCCGAACCCTTTCCAGCCGTTGCGGCGCAACTGGTCCAGCCCGCGGTGGTAACCGGTGCGGGCGTAGGCGTAGGCGGTGATCGTCCTGTCGGAGTCGAGCGCCTCCTCTGCCAGGCAGGCCCAGGCCACCGACGCCGCAGGATGAGCGGCCGCCACGGCCGCCGGGGTATCCCCCGCAGCCAGTTGGGCTTCCGCCTCGCTGTCGCCGGGCAGCAGCACCGGCGGGGGTCCGAGCAGATCACCGAACGAAGTCATGCCCACATTCTGCCGTTGCCGTCCGGAGTTGCATACGACTGGTAGTCCGGCCCAGCGGCTAGGGTCGGAAGGAAACCGCATCAGGAGGGCTGCAGTAGGCATGGCGAATCCGTCCGGCACCGGCGCCGGCGACCCCGGCCGGGACGCCGGGCATCCGGACAGCGATCCGATCACCGAGGTGATCCGTATCCCCGCTGATGCCCCCGACGTCGACGAACGCCGTTATACCGCACCTGGTTTCGACGCCGGCTTCACGCAGATCATCGACCGGGTTCCCGATGCCGAGACCGAATTCATCGCCACCTCCACCACGTCGTTCGCATCCAATCCCGGCACGGCCCCGCAGGCCGTCGCGCCGCAATCTCCCCGGCGTCCCCGCTGGCTTCTTCCGGCACTGCTGACCGTGGCCCTGCTGGCCGCTGCCGGGATCGTCGGCGCCGTCATGGTCAACCGCGCCGCGGCGGCATCAAGACAGCAGGCGGTGCGCTCCGTCATCGAAACCTTCGACGGCGCCGTTCGCAAGGGCGACCTGGCCACGCTGCGCAGCGTCACCTGCGGGCAGACCCACGACGCCTATGTCAACTACGACGACAAGGCCTGGGCCGACGCCTACGAGCGCATCTCCGCGGCCAAGCAGTACCCGGTGGTCGCCGGTATTGACGAGGTGGTGGTCAACGGCGACCATGCCGAAGCCAACGTCACCTCGTATATGGCCTTCGATCCGGCCACCACGTCGACCCGCAGTTTCGATCTATGGTTCCGCGACGACCAGTGGAAGATCTGCCAGTCGCCCTGACCGCGGGCCTACCCGGCCGACACGCTCCGGCCGGAACTGTTGAGGTCATTGCACGCCTCGATCACACGCGCCGACATCCCGGCCTCGGCGAGTTTCATGTAGCTGCGCGGGTCGTAGACCTTCTTGTTGCCCACCTCACCGTCGACCTTGAGCACGCCGTCGTAGTTGGAGAACATGTGCCCGACAATGGGCCGGGTGAATGCGTACTGGGTGTCGGTGTCGACATTCATCTTGACCACGCCGTAGCGCAGCGAGTCCTCGATCTCCGATTTCAGCGACCCCGAACCACCGTGGAAGACGAAGTCGAAGGGCTTGGCGTCACCGGCCAGCCCCAGTTTGGCGGCCGCCACCCGCTGGCCTTCGGCGAGCACCTCCGGCTTGAGCACGACATTGCCCGGCTTGTACACACCGTGGACGTTGCCGAACGTCGCTGCCAGCAGATATCGGCCGTTCTCCCCCACGCCCAGGGCGTCGACGGTCCGCTCGAAGTCCTTCGGGCTGGTGTAGAGCTTGTCGTTGATCTCGGCCTCGACCCCGTCCTCCTCGCCGCCGACCACGCCGATCTCGACCTCCAGGATGATCTTGGCCGCCGCGGCCTGCCTGAGCAGTTCCTGGGCGATTGACAGGTTCTCCTCGATCGGCACCGCCGAGCCGTCCCACATGTGCGACTGGAACAGCGGGTCCTTGCCCGCCCGCACCCGCTCGGCGGAGATCGCAAGCAGCGGCCGGACGTAGCTGTCCAGCTTGTCCTTGGGGCAGTGGTCGGTGTGGAGCGCAACGGTGATCGGGTACTTCTGCGCGACGACGTAGGCGAACTCCGCCAGCGCCACCGCGCCGGTCACCATCTCCTTGATGCCCAGACCGGAGCCGAACTCGGCGCCGCCGGTGGAGAACTGGATGATTCCGTCGCTGCCGGCGTCGGCGAATCCCTTGAGCGCGGCGTTGATGGTCTCCGATGAGGTGCAGTTGATGGCCGGGAACGCGAACGAGTGCTCCTTGGCCCGGTTGAGCATCTCCGCATAGACCTCGGGGGTTGCGATGGGCATAGCGGATCCTCTCTGCGCTGTCGGCTGTCTGGGGGCAGTATCGCAAACCGCCCCGGTATCTTGGGGCGTCATGACAACCACCGCGATGGCCCTGCCGCACATCATGGACCCGATGTACTGGCTCGGCGAGGGCGGGCCCTTCGCCTCCGCGGTGCTGCCGGGCATCCTGATCATCGTCTTCATCGAGCCCGGCCTGCTTTTTCCGCTGCTGCCGGGCGACTCGCTGCTGTTCACCGGCGGCCTGCTGGCCGCCGCCCCGCATCCCCCGGTGAACATCTGGGTGCTGGTGGTCTGCGTTTCTGTGGTGGCCGTCCTGGGCGATCAGTGCGCGTACTTCATCGGACGCCGGATCGGCCCGGCGCTGTTCGACAAGGAGGATTCACGGCTGTTCAAGAAGCACTACGTGACCGAATCGCACGCCTTCTTCGAACGCCACGGTCCCAAGACCATCATCCTGGCCCGCTTCGTCCCGATCGTGCGCACCTTTACCCCGGTGCTGGCCGGGGTTTCCTATATGCGCTACCCGGTGTTTCTAGCCTTCGATATCGTCGGCGGCCTGCTGTGGGGCGCCGGGGTCACACTGCTGGGCTACTTCCTGGGCAACGTGCCCTTCGTCAAGGCGCACCTGGAACTGATGATCCTGCTCATCGTGTTCCTGTCGGTCCTGCCTGCGCTGATCACCGTGGGTCGCAACGTGTTGCGCCGGCGCGGCGCCCTGCCCGAGGAAAGCTGACCGGACAGTGGTTTACGGCCAGGTGCCGTTGGGGTTCGGGCCGGGTAGCGTCGACCCGGGAACCGGGGTGTTCTGCAGCGCTCCGAGGCACAGCCCGAGGCGGCCCGGCAGGCACGGGATGTTCCCCGAACCGCCGTAGCTGTTGTTCGGGTTGTTCTGTGACCAGCACACCCCGGTGATGGGGTCCTGCCACTGCCCGCCCGGGCAGGGTGCGGCATCGGCGGTCACCGGCGCCGACAGCAACCCGCAGCCCAGTACCGCAGCCGCCAGGTGGCGGTAAGCCGTCGATCGGATTGTCATACGGTTCTCCGTCCGTGAAACTCGGGTGTCCAGGGCGATCAGGACGGGGCGTAGATCTTGGTTTTCTCGTGGATGAGGGCGGCCGCGTCGATGACGACCTGCTTCTCATCCTTCGGGGCTTCACCGTTGAGTTGGAGGACGAAGACGCTGTTGTCCTTGCCGGGGACGACGATGGTCTGCTGGCCGACCACCCGGGGCTTGCCCTCCCACATGTAGGTCCCGGCGTAGTCGATGGCGTCGAACCCGCCGAGCGAATCCTTCTTCGGCGGCGAGACCGCCTTGAACTCCGGCAGCTCGTTGAGCTGACCGGGGGCGTACTCGAGGATCTTCGCCGGATCCACGTCGCCGGTCAGCTTGGAGGCGATCGCGACGATGAACGGCGGGTCCTGCGGGTCCTTGGCCTTGTCGTAGACGATGGCGCCATAGGCCCAGTCCGGGGTCTTGTCGCCGGCCAGCCGCCAGTCGGGCGGGAAGGGAAAGTCGAATTTCGGGGTGCCCGGCTGGTCGGCCTTGAACGGCTCCTCGGCGATCTTGTTGTCGGTGATGTACTTGTGCAGCGAGATGCCCTGGAAGTGCTCCGACCCGACCCAGACGGTCGGCGGCGCTGTCGTGGTGGCCGTGGAGGCCTGCTCGGTGGTCGGGCTGCAGCCGACGAGTGCCGTGCTGAGCGTGACGGCGAGCGCTCCCGTCAGCGCCGTGATGGTCTTCATCGGTTCACGTTCTCCTTCGGCTCACCTGCCGGCTGAGCATAACCCCGGCCCTTCCCCGCCCGCCGGGTCACGCCGCTAGGCCGACTTCGACACCACGTAGGCGGCCTCCATCAGCATCCAGCCGGACACCTGAACGGACAGATCGCGCTCCGGGGACGGCGACTCGAACACCGCTCCGTCGACGCGTTCGCCGGACTGCTCGGCCGCGCCGGGTACCGCCGCGTCGCGGTCCCAGAACGCACTGAACAGCGGCAGCCCGTCGACGTCGGCCCGGTTGTCCCAGGCGGCGCGGGCGGAGGCGAGCACGATGTCGCGCGCGACCCGCCGGGTCGCCGAGTCGGCGGCCGAGTCACCGGGCAGTTCGGTGGCCGCCAGCGCCAGATACCGGGCGGTGATTCCGGCGAACAACCCGCCGTCGCCGCCGCCGGCTCCCTTGAGAACCCCGGCCGGGGCCATGTTCTCGGCGATCGCGGGCACCAGGCGGCGCACCCGGGCGGCATGCCGCGGATCGCCGGTGCGGATAGCCAACTCGGTTTCCAGTCCGACCACGACACCCTGGCAGTAGGTGTACTGGGCGCGGACCAGCGAGTGCTCCTTGATGCCGTCGAACACCAGGTGGGTCTCCGGGTCGATCAGGGTCTGGTCGATCCAGTCGGCCATTTCCCCGGCGCGGGCGAGGTTGCCGTAGCGGGCCAGGAAGATGCCGGCCGGACCATTGGCGGGAGCATTGAAGAACTGGTCCTTCTTGCGCCACGGGATGCCGCCACCGGCCTGCGGCGCCCAGGAGTCGACGAGTTGGGCCGACAGCGTGGCAAGCGCCTTGGGGTTGGGAACCCCGGCCAGTCGGCCCGCCCGTTCCAACGCCAGTGCCAGCCAGGCCATGTCGTCGTAGTAGCTGTTGGTCCACCGCCCGTTGTTGCGGGTGAAGTGGCCGCGGATCTGGCGCTTGATCTTCTCGACCCGCTCCGGCGACGGGTCGCGCACCTGCGCGTCGACGAGGGTGTCCAGCAGGTGCGCCTGCCACCAGTAGTGCCAGGTGGCGAAGCTGGAATCCTTGGCGGTCGGCGGCCAGCCGACAACCCCGAGCTGAGTGCCGGGCACCTTGAGCAGCTTGCGCAGGTGCCGAGCGGCGATGGCCGCCTCGGCGCTGGCGGCCCGGTTGTTCCATTGCTGGTCCATGAGGGGCAATCCTGCCTTACCAGGCCTGCGACAGGTCGGACCATTGCCTGATCCAGGTGTGCATGGCGATGCCTGCGGCCACCCCGGCGTTGATGCTGCGGGTCGACCCGAATTGCGCGATCGACACGACCAGGTCGGCGCCGGCCCGCGCGGCCTCGGAGATACCCGGGCCCTCAGCGCCGAAGACCAGCAGACAGTCGCGCGGGAGCGCGGTCCGCTCCAGGCGCAGCGCACCTGCGACGTTGTCGACGGCGACCACCTGCAGTCCGGCGCCGCGGGCGACAGCGATCAGGTCCTCCGTGGTGTCATGGTGGGCCAGGTGCTGATAGCGGTCGGTAACCATGGCGCCGCGACGGTTCCACCGACGCCGCCCGACGATGTGGACGGTGTGCACGGCGAACGCGTTGGCGGTGCGGACCACCGCACCGATGTTGGCGTCGTTACCGAAGTTCTCGATCGCCACATGCAACCGATGTCGCCGCCGGTCGATATCTGCGACGATGGCCTCGCGACGCCAGTACCGGTACTGGTCGACGACATTGCGGCGGTCGCCGCGCTCCAGTAACTCGGGGTCGAAGCGGGGGTCCTCGGCGGTGACCCCGGGATGGGCGTCGGCCCAGGGGCCGACCCCGGGAGCCCCGGTGTCCCATTCGGTGGGGCCCGTTTCCGATCCGGTCATCGCTGCAGTAGATCCACCCTGGCGAACCGCCCCGCCGGGCGCCCGACGACCGCCATGACGTAGCCGTCGCGGCCGGGCAGACTCCTGCCGGCGCCGCTGTCGGCGGTCACCGGAAAGGCCAGGCCACCTGTTGCGGCTATCAGGGAACCGTCATCGAGGTGCACCCCGGCGACCCTGCCTTCCTCGAGAACCATTGCAGCCATGGTGCTTTCCGGCTCCGGCCAGTCGGGAGGCGCGGTGTCCCCGCGGTCTTCGATCAGCGCCGCGGTGATCGACTCGCCCCCGCCGGTGCGCATCGGGACCAGCACGTCCGGCACCTGGGTGAACATCACCCCCCAGGACGATTGCAGACAGTGCGCCGACCATCGGCGAAGTTCCTCACCGACGAAGGGTTCCAGCGTCACACGCTTGCCGGCCGGCGGGGACGCCGGCATCACCCGCGCGAGACTGAATCCGGCGCGGTCATGCGCGCCGGACTCCCGCCCCGGGTGCTGGCCCGGCGCGAGGTCGGCCGTCATAGCCCTCAACCAGCTGACGGTGCGCTCGTCAGGTTCAGCCGCAGGGTTCACGAAAAAAACGTCGAGTTCGTTTGCCGCACAGACCATTGCGTAGGCGAGGACGCCGGGACTGGTCCCGACGCAGATCACATCGACCGTCTCGTCCCAGTCGACGGTCTCAGGCATCGTCGAGGCCGAGGTCGGCCAGACCGAGGATGCTGCGGTAGGGCACCCCCTCGGCCTCGATCGCCTCAGCCGCACCGGTGGCGCGGTCGACCACCGTAGCGACGCCGACCACCGTCGCTCCCGCATCGCGTACCGCCCGCACCGCCTGCAGCGCCGAACCGCCCGTCGTGCTGGTGTCCTCGACAACCAGCACTCGCGCACCGGCGACATCGGCACCCTCGATAAGACGTTGCATCCCATGGCTTTTGACAGCCTTGCGAACCACGAAGGCGTCGATGGGGCGGCCCGGGGAGTGCATGACGGCACAGGCCACCGGATCAGCCCCCATGGTGAGCCCGCCGACGGCCGCGTAATCCCAGTCATCGGTCAGTTCGCGCATCAGCCGTCCTATCAGCGGGGCGGCTTGGTGGTGCAGGGTCGCGCGGCGCAGGTCGACGTAGTAGTCCGCCTCCTTGCCCGACGACAGGGTCACGCGACCGAACACCACCGACAGCCGGCGGACCAGGTCGGCCAGTTCGGAACGGTCGGCGGTGGTGAGTTCAGGTGCGGTCACGGCTTCGCCCCGTCCTTTTTGTGAAGGCGCGGGCGAGCCCGCGCGGAATCAGACGTCCGGCGCCGACCAGCGCCTTGTACTGCACGCCTGGGATGCTGACCACCTTACCGGCGGCGATATCGGCCAGGCTCTCGTCGACGACCTGGTCGACTGTCAACCACAGCGGGCCGGGGATCGAGGCCATGTCGATCCCCGCCCGCTGATGGAATTCGGTCCGCACGAACCCCGGACACACCGCGTGCACGCCGACCGCGCCGCCGGCCAATCCGTTGGCCAGGCCCTCGGAGAAGAAGACCACCCACGCCTTGGAGGCCGAGTAGGTCGAGCCTCGGCCCGGCAGCAGGCCGGCGACGCTGGCGATATTGATAACGCTGCCCTTGCCGGCGTCGATCATCGGCGGGAGCGCCGCGCGGGTCAGGTGCATCACCGCGGTCACGTTGACGTCGAGCTGGCGCTGCAGCAGTTCGGGATCGGTGGTCCAGAACTCACCGGAGGTGCCGAACCCGGCGTTGTTGACCAGCACCTGCACCCCGGCCGCCAGTCTCGCGCACACCGCATCGCGTCCAGGGGCCTCGGAGAGATCGGCACACAGCACCTCGACGTCCACGCCGGCTCCGCCGCGCAGTTCGGCGGCGAGGTCGTCGAGGCGGGCAGCGTCTCGGGCGACGAGAACCACGTCATATCCGTCGTGGGCGAATCGTCTCGCATAGCCGGCGCCCAGGCCCGAAGTGGGGCCGGTGATCAGAGCTACCGGACGGGACACCCTGTCACCCTAGCCGGGGGACTCAGGTCTGGTAGTTGGGCGCCTGGGTACCGGTGCGGGGCGGTTGCGGACGCAGCACCGGCGGGGCGTCAGTGCGGCCGGTCGGCAGTTCGTGGCGACCGGCGTGGGGTTGCGGCCGGCCGGGTTCGGGCGTGCGGTGGGCGGCGTGGGCCGCGGCGGCCTGCGCCGGTATGGGCGGAAGCACCCGCAGCAGGTCGTTGAACTGGCGGACGGTCCGCAGGCCCTCATCCCATTCCGCGCGGGTTGAGGAGATCGGCATGGCCAGCAGGGTCCAGTTCTGCTCGTTCCACATGATCTCGGCACAGTCCGGCGCGGTGTGGGCGAACGTGACCATGCGGCGGTCACAGGCGCGCCGCGCGGCATCGAGGTTGTTGGAGTACAGCATTCGCGGCCCGATCGCACCGAGCAGCCACACATCGGTCTCGCGCGGCTCCTTGACACCCTTCAGCCGGAGGTCCATCACGATGTTGGTGCCGACCTTGCGGTGCAGTGCGACCACAGTGGCCACGTCCTCGACGTCGAAGACGTAGACCGCTTCACCACGGATCTGCCCGAGCACCACGTTGCGGGCGGTGACCTCACCGACGGTCGACATCACCCCGCGTTGCCAGCGGTCCAGAATCTCCTCGGATGCCTCTTCGTAGTCGAAGCCGTGGGCCCGCGCCCAGGACTTGCGCCGGCGGCCCAGGCCCCGGCGGCGCCCCGTCTCGATGTACAGCAGGACGCCCGCACCCACGAAGCAGAGTGCGGACAGCGTGAACCAGAACGGGACCATCGCTGCGTAGCCTAACCGTTGGTTGCCGTTCACCGAGAGGCCCGGCAGATAACAACCGGGTCACCTTTCCCGGCTCACCCGACCGACGCGAGCACGCAAAAGGCCCCGCGACGCCGAGACGTGCGGGACCTTTTGCATCGGTCGGATCAGCCCAGGATCAGCGAATCCCCGTCCGGTGAGACGTTGACCGGCACCACGTCGCCGTCGTGCACCTCGCCGGCCAGCAGCATCTTGGCCAGCTGGTCGCCGATGGCCTGCTGCACCAGCCGGCGCAGCGGGCGGGCGCCGTAGACCGGGTCGAACCCGCGGTCGGCCAGCCACTCCTTGGCCGGCAGCGACACCTGCAACTCCAGGCGGCGCTGGGCCAGGCGCTTCTGCAGCTGAGCCAGTTGGATGTCGACGATCTGGACCAGTTCCTCGGGGTTGAGCGCGTCGAAGATCAGCACGTCGTCGAGACGGTTGATGAACTCCGGCTTGAACGCCGCCCGCACCGCGGCCATCACCTGCTCCTCGGTTCCGCCCGAACCCAGGTTGGAGGTAAGGATCAGGATGGTGTTGCGGAAGTCGACCGTGCGGCCCTGGCCGTCGGTCAGCCGTCCCTCGTCGAGCACCTGCAGCAGCACGTCGAAAACGTCCGGGTGCGCCTTCTCGACCTCATCGAACAGCACCACCGTGTAGGGCCGGCGGCGGACCGCTTCGGTCAGCTGACCGCCCTGGTCATAGCCGA
>JAPOHV010000051.1 GCA_029979305.1 Mycobacteriaceae bacterium
CTGCTCGGGGATCAGCGTCATATGGGCGCCGGAGGCCAGCCCGGAGTTCAGCGCGATCCAGCCGGCGTGGCGGCACATCACCTCGACCCGCATCACCCGCTGGTGGGACTCGGCGGTGCTGTGCAGCCGGTCGATGGCCTCGGTGGCGATCATCAGCGCGGTGTCATGGCCGAAGGTCACGTCGGTGCAGTCGATGTCGTTGTCGATGGTCTTCGGCACCCCGACGACGGGCACACCCTCCTCGGTGAGCCAGTGCGCGGCGGTCAGTGTGCCCTCGCCGCCGATCGGGATCAGCACGTCGATCCCGTTGTCCTCCAACGTCTGCTTGATCTCGTCGATGCCGGCGCGCAGCCGATCCGGATTGGTCCGCGCGGTGCCCAGCATGGTGCCGCCCTTGGCCAGCAGCCGGTCGTTGCGGTCGTCGTTGACGAGTTGGATGCGCCGGTTCTCCAGCAGTCCGCGCCAGCCGTCGAGGAATCCCACCACCGAGGAGCCGTAGCGGGTGTCGCAGGTCCGAACGACCGCGCGGATGACGGCGTTGAAGCCGGGGCAGTCGCCACCGCCGGTGAGAACTCCGATTCGCATGGGCCTATCTAACCGCCTCACGTCGCAGCGCGGAGGCGTGCCCGCGGATAACCTTGCCGCGGTGATCCCGATCCCTCGTCGCGACGTCCTCCGGTTGGCCGCCCTCGCGCTGCCCGCGGGCCTGGCCGGCTGCGCTACGACGGGCTCTGAAACGCCGGACAGCGGGCGCAGCGCGGACGTCCTCGTCATCGGAGCCGGAATCGCCGGACTGCGCGCCGCCGAGGTGCTCGCCGCGAAGGGCCGGCGGGTCATCGTCCTGGAGGCCCGTGACCGCATCGGCGGGCGCATCCACACCGACCGGTCCTGGGGCGTTCCGGTGGACCTCGGCGCATCCTGGATTCACGGGGTGCAGAACAACCCGATCGCCGCCCTGGCCGCGGCACACGACATCACCACTCGGCCCGCCGACTATGACTCCGCGGTCTACGGGCCGGATGGACGGCGACTTCCCGACGACACCCTCGACTATCTCGAATCGCAGGTGGCCGGGCTGGTCGAGCCCGGCCGCGAAGACTCCCCCGATGCCGACGAACCCCTTCGCACGGCACTGGACCGCGCCATCGGTGCGGCGAATCTCGATGCGCCTGCGCGCCTGGCCGTCGAAATGGGGATCACCGAGTCGATCGAGCACGAGTACGCCGCCGACGCGACCGAGCTGTCGGCCAACCACTTCGACGCCGGCGGCCGGGAGAGCGGTGGTGACGCCTTTCTGCCCGGCGGCTACGACCAGATCGTCGACGTGGTGGCCGAGGGTCTCGATGTGCGCCTCGGCCACGTCGTCACAGGTATCGACACCTCGGGCGATCGTGCCGTGGTGGCCACCTCGGGAGGCGAATTCGATGCGGACGCGGTGGTCGTGACCGTGCCACTCGGCGTGCTCAAGGCCCGCTCGATCAGCTTCACGCCGCCGCTTGCGGACTCGAAGGCCGACGCGATCGCACGGCTCGGCATGGGCGCGCTGTCGAAGACCTGCCTGCGTTTCGACTCGGCGTTCTGGCCCTCCGGCACCGAGCTTCTCGATCTGATCCCCGACCAGCCGCGGCGCGGTCAGTGGGTGGAGTCCTTGGACCTGACCGGCCTGGTCGACGTGCCGGCGCTGATGATGTTCAACGCCGGCGGATTCGCCCGCGCGGTCGAGACGATGACCGACGCCGACGTCATCGCGAGCGCTTCAGCCACGCTCAAGGGGTTGTTCCCCCGGTTCTCCGCTCCAACCGGTCTGCTCCGCTCGTCGTGGTCGGTCGACCGGTATTCGCTCGGCAGCTACTCGTTCATCGCCGTCGGAAGTTCGGCGGCCGATCGCGACGCGCTGGCCGAACCTCAGCGTCGCCTGGTCTTCGCCGGCGAAGCCTGTTCGCGTGACCACGCCGGGACGGTGCACGGCGCCTACCGCAGCGGCGAGGCCGCCGCGAACTCGCTCTAGACGGCCGACGGCAACGGTCCGCGCGCCGCCTCGTAGGCAGCACCCACCCGGTAGAGCCGGTCGTCGGCCATCGCCGGCGCCATGATCTGCAGGCCGACCGGCAGGTTGTCGTCGGCAGAGAGCCCCGAGGGCACCGACATGCCGCAGTGCCCGGCCAGGTTCAGCGGCAGCGTGCACAGGTCGAACAGATACATCGCCAGCGGGTCGTCGACCTTCTCCCCCAGCCGGAAGGCCGTCGTCGGCGTCGCCGGGGAGACCAGGACGTCGACGGTCTGGTAGGCCCGGTCGAGATCGGCGGCGATCAGCGTGCGCACCTTCTGGGCCTGGTTGTAGTAGGCGTCGTAGTAGCCCGCCGACAGCGCGTAGGTGCCGATCATGATGCGGCGCTTGACTTCCGGGCCGAAACCGGCGGCACGGGTCAATGCCATCACCTCCTCGGCACTGTGGCTGCCGTCGTCGCCCACCCGCAGTCCGTAGCGCATCGCGTCGAAGCGGGCCAGGTTGCTGGAGACCTCCGAGGGCAGGATCAGGTAGTAGGCGCTCAGCGAGTGGTCCAGGTTGGGGCAGTCCACCTCGCGGACGTCGGCCCCGAGCGCGGCCAGCTGCGCCACCGCGTCGTTGAACGACGCCAGTACACCCGCCTGGTAGCCCTCACCGCTGCGCAACTGCTTGACCACCCCGATGCGCACCCCGTTGAGATCGCCGTCGGCCCCGCCCAGCGCGGCGCCGACGACGTCGGGGATCGGGATGTCCAGCGAGGTGGAGTCACGGGGGTCGTGGCCGGCGATGACGGCGTGCAGCAGCGCGGTGTCCAGCACGGTGCGCGCGCACGGGCCGCCCTGATCCAGCGACGACGCGCACGCCACCAGCCCGTAGCGCGACACCGTGCCGTAGGTGGGTTTGACGCCGACGGTCGCGGTCAGCGCGGCGGGCTGGCGGATCGAACCGCCGGTGTCCGAGCCGATGGCCAGCGGCGCCTGGAAGGCCGCGAGCGCCGCGGCGCTGCCGCCGCCGGATCCGCCCGGCACCCGATCGGTGTCCCACGGATTGCGGGTCGGGCCGAAGGCCGAGTTCTCCGTGGAGGAGCCCATGGCGAACTCGTCCATGTTGGTCTTGCCCAGGATCGGAATGCCGGCCTGGCGGATGCGGGCCGTCACCGTCGCGTCGTAGGGGGAAACCCAGCCCTCGAGGATCTTCGAGCCGCAGGTGGTCGGCATATCGAGCGCGGTGAAAACGTCCTTGAGCGCCAGCGGGACTCCGGCCAGCGGGGAGGGCAGGTCGTCGCCGGCGGCCACCGCGGCGTCGACGGCGGCCGCACTGGCCAGCGCCTCGTCGGCGGCGACGTGCAGGAAGGCGTGGTAGCTGCCGTCGGTGGCGGCGATCTGGTCCAGGCAGGCCCGGGTCACCTCCACCGAGCTCAGTTCCCCCCCGGCGATCTTGGCGCCGAGAGTGGCCGCGTCGAGACGGACGATCTCGTCCACTACTCCGCCTCCCCCAGGATCTGCGGCACGGCGAACCGGCCCTCCTCGGCGGCGGGGGCTTGCGCCAGCGCCTCGCGTTGGGTGAGGCCCGCTTCCACCACGTCGACGCGGGTGACGTTCTCGCTCTTCAGCGGGTTGCCGGTCGGAGTGATGCCGCTGGTGTCGACGGCCTGGATCTGGCCGACATAGCCCAGGATCGTGTCGAGCTGACCGGCGAAACCGTCGATTTCGTCGTCGGTCAGCGCCAGTCGGGCCAGCTTGGCCAGCTTGGCCACGTCTTCCCGGGAGATGGTGGACACGGTGGGTAAGACTATCCACCGCGCCGACATGCCCGGCCGGACGCCCTGTGCAACAGTGGGCCGGTGCGTTCGTATCTGCTTCGGGTGGAACTCGAGGACCGCCCCGGCAGCCTGGGGTCGCTGGCCCTGGCCCTGGGCTCGGTGGGTGCCGACATCCTGTCGTTGGACGTCGTGGAGCGCGGGTCGGGCCCGGAATCGAACTGGGTGATCGACGACCTGGTGGTCGACCTGCCGACCGGCGCGATGCCCGACGCCCTGATCACCGCCGCCGAGGCCCTGCCCGGCGTGCGGGTGGAGACCATCCGCCCGCACACCGGTCTGCTCGAGGCGCACCGCGAACTCGAACTCATCGACCACGTGGCCGCGGCCGACGGACGCGCCGCCAAGCTGCGGGCGCTCGTCGAGGAGGCGCCGCGGATCCTGCGGGTCGGCTGGTGCACGGTGGTCGAGTTCACCGAGGGCGGCCCTCGTCGCATCGTCGGCAGCCCGAGCGCACCCGAGACCCAGGCGCCGGCGACGCCGTGGCTGCCGATGGAACACCCCACCGCGCTGGATGCCACCGAGGAATGGGTGCCGCAGCTGTGGCGGGACATGGACACCACCCTGGCCGCCGCCCCGCTGGGCGACTCGCACACCGCGGTGGTGCTCGGCCGGCCCGGCGGGCCGGCGTTCCGGCCCTCGGAGGTGGCCCGGCTGGGCTACCTGGCGGGCATCGTCGCTACTCTGCTGCGCTGACCGGTTCCGCCGGCGGGCCGTTGTCGAGCAGCGAGCGGAACCCGTCCTCGTCGAGGATCGGCACCCCCAGTTCGACGGCCTTGTCGTATTTGGAGCCGGGCGCGTCGCCGGCCACCACGAAAGAGGTCTTCTTCGACACCGAACCGGCGGCCTTGCCGCCGCGAATGATGATGGCTTCCTTGGCCTCGTCGCGCGAGAAGCCCGCGAGCGAGCCGGTCACCACGATGGTCAGCCCGGCCAGCGTCGCGGCGATGCCGGTGTCGCGGTCGTCGGCCATCTTCACCCCGGCCGCGCGCCACTTCTCGACGATCGAGCGGTGCCAGTCGACGTCGAACCACTCCCGCAGTGCGGCTGCGATGGTGGGGCCGACGCCCTCGACGTCGGCCAGTTGTTCCTCGCCGGCGGCCATGATCGCCTCGAGACTGCCGAATGCGGTGGCCAGGGCGCGTGCCGCGGTCGGGCCGACGTGCCGGATGGACAGCGCCACCAGGATCCGCCACAGCGGACGGTCCTTGGCCTGTCCCAGGTTCTGCAGCAGCCGGTTGGCGTTGGCCGAGAGGTCGCCGGACTTGGTGCGGAAGAAGTCGGACTTCATCAGGTCGTCGGCGGTCAGCCCGAACAGGTCGCCCTCGTCGGTGATGATGTCGGCCTGCAGCAGCGCGGTGGCCGCCTCATAGCCCAGGCCCTCGATGTCCAGTCCGCCACGGCCGGCGAGGTGAAACACCCTCTCGCGCAATTGCGCCGGGCACGACCGCGAGTTGGGGCAGCGGATGTCGACGTCGCCCTCCTTGGCCGGGGCCAGGGCGGTGCCGCACTCCGGGCAGTGGGTGGGCATCACGAATTCGCGCTCGGTGCCGTCGCGCAGATCGACCACCGGGCCGAGCACTTCGGGGATGACGTCGCCGGCCTTGCGGATCATCACGGTGTCGCCGATGAGAACGCCCTTGCGTTTGACCTCCGACGCGTTGTGCAGGGTCGCCAGGCTGACCGTGGATCCGGCGACGCGCACCGGGTCCATGAAGGCGAACGGCGTGACCCGGCCGGTGCGGCCGACATTGACCCGGATGTCGCGGAGTCTGGTCTGGGCCTCCTCCGGCGGGTACTTGTAGGCCACCGCCCAGCGGGGCGCGCGTGAGGTGGCGCCGAGCCGGCGCTGCTGGGCGAACTCGTCGACTTTGACCACCACACCGTCGATTTCGTGCTCGATGGTGTGCCGGCGCTCACCCCAGTGGTCGATGCGTTGGCGCACCGCGGCCAGTCCCTGTACCCGGGTGGTGTGGTCGGAGACCGGCAGACCCCATGCCCTGAGCGCCAGATAGGCGTGATGCAGGGTGTCCGGCCGGAAACCCTCGGCGTAGCCGAGTCCGTGGCAGATCATCCGCAGCGGCCGGCGCGCGGTGACCGCCGGGTTTTTCTGCCGCAGCGAACCCGCGGCGCTGTTGCGCGGATTGGCGAACGGCGGCTTGCCGTCCTCGACCAGACTGGCGTTGAGGTTCTCGAAGTCGGCGACCATGAAGAACACCTCGCCGCGCACCTCCAGCACGGCGGGCGTGGCGAAATCGCTTGATGGCGTCAGGGTTTCGGGGATGTCGCCGATGGTTCGGGCATTGAGGGTGACGTCCTCCCCCACCCGGCCGTCGCCGCGGGTGGCGGCGCGCTCGAGCTTGCCGTCGCGGTACACCAGCGCGATGGCCACCCCGTCGACCTTGAGTTCGCACAGATAGTGCGGGTCCGGGCCGATCTCGTTCTCCACCCGGTTCGACCAGGCGATGAGCTCGTCGGCGTCGAACACGTCGTCGAGGGACAGCATCCGTTCGAGGTGTTCGGCGGGGGTGAACTCGGTGGCGAAGCCGGCCCCGCCGACCAGTTGGGTCGGCGAGTCGGGCACCCGCAGTTCGGGGTAGCGCTGTTCGAGTGCGACGAGTTCGTTGAACAGCGCGTCGAAGTCGGCGTCGGAGACCACCGGCGCGTCTTTGACGTAGTAGCGGAACTGATGCTCGCGCACCTCGTCGGCGAGTTCCTGCCAGCGGCGGCGCACGTCCGGGGCGATCGGATCGGTGTCCGGGTCGTCGGGGGCCACCCTGGCAGGCTAGTCGAGCGACCCGGGCCGCAGCAGCGCCTAGACCGCTGCCGGGTCGTCGGCGATCGCCGTGGCGGCGCCCTGGGTCAGTCCGGTGGCGACCCTGGCCCATGATGCGGTGGCACCGGCCAGCCCGCAGGCCGGGCTGATCCCGACCCGTTCGCCGAGTACCGTGCGCGGGAAGCCGAGCCGGTCGGTGACGGCCGCCGCCGCGGCGGCCACCTCCTCGACGGCGGGGCGGCGTTCGGGAGCGATCGCGGCGACCAGTCCCAGCACCACGGCACGGCCGGAGTCGACCAGTCCGCCCAGACCGTCGAGTCCGTCGGCGTCCAGTGTCGCCACGTCCACCGAGATCGCGCTGATGTGACTGCGCACCAACATCTTCCAGGGCGGATCGGCAGCACAGATGTGCAGCAGTACGTCACCGCCGACGGTGGTTGCACACTCGTCGAGAAGCGCGATCGCAAGAGTCTCGTCGACCGGATGGACCGGAGTCAGCGCCGTCACCCCGGCCAGCCGGCCGGCCAGCGCCGCCGGCAGCATGGGCTCGTCGAATTGCACCACCACCGGTGCTGACAGTCGCCGGGCCAGGGCGGCACGCTGGACGGCCATCCCCTCGGCCAGCGAGGCGGCCAGGTCGCGGACTGCGCCGGGGTCGGTGATCGCCCGGTGCCCGTTGGCCAGTTCGAGTTCGGCTGCCAGGGTGATCGGGCCGGGCGCCTGGACTTTCACGGTGCGGCCCGCCGCACCGGCGGTCTCCCAGGCCTCCTCGAGAGCGTCGATGTCCTCGTTGAGCAGGCTCGCGGCCCGGCGGCTGACCGCACCGGGCCGGGCCACGATCCGGTATCCCCGCGCCGTGGTGTCGATGGCGATGTCGACCAGCAGCGCCCCGGCCCGGCCGATCATGTCCGCCCCGACGCCGCGGGCGGGGAGTTCGGGAAGGTAGGGCAGCTGGTGCAGTTCACCGACAACCACCGCGGCGGCCTCTCGCGGGCTCGAGCCCGGCCAGGAGCCCACACCGGTCGCGGCGGCGAAAACACTCACCGGCCGAAGGTATTCGACACCGCGGCGGCAGCCGCGCGCGGGCCTTAGAGTCTGAGGCGGTGCGGCGACGAGGAGGCCGGTTTCGTGTTGGACAGGGTCCTGATCCACCAGTCACCCTGGTGGCTGCTGATCGGAACGTGCTTCGTGTTCTTCGCCGGGATGAGCGCGGCCGCCAGGTTCGCGGTGCGGCGCGTCACGTCCGCGGATCGCCAGGACCAGGTGACCGATTACGCCACCAAGACACTGGGTCCGATCGGCACGACGTTCGCCTTCCTCATCGGTTTCGCAGCGACGATGACGTGGTCGGCGATGAACGCCGGCCAGGAGGCCGTCGACGCCCAGGCGACCTCGGCGCAGCAACTCGCCTGGGCGACGAAGTCGATCGCCGACAAGACCGGTGCCGCGCAGGTGATCGGCAACCTCGACCGCTACCTGACCGCCGCCGCCGAAGAGGACCCGAAGTTCCTGGCCGTCGGCGACGCCACCGGCCTGCCCTCCGCCCCGGCCTTCGACACCCTGCAGCACAGCGTGCACAACGTGGCGTACTCGAAGCAGACCACAACGGCCGAGGCGAATGCCATGACTCTCGCGGCGGCCGCACTGACCACCGCGCAGGCGAAGGTGGCGGCGGTATCCCAGCGCAGCCTTCCGGGACTGATGACCGGGCTTCTCGTCGCGTCGGGCGCGCTGCTGGCGGTGGTGATGGGCGTCGCCGCCGCCGAGGTCGTCCGGCCCTATCTGATGTACGGCTGGGCCCTGGTGCTGGCCATCGCGATGGCTCTCGTTCTGACCCTCGACGTGCCCTTCGGCGGCGGGATCAGGGTGAACATGAGACCGATGGTCGACGTATCCGACAACCTGGTCGCCGAGCCTCTCGACAAGTGACGGGCACGCTTCAGCAGATCGTTGCGCTGCCGATCACTTCGTCGCCGGCCGGATCGGGGCGGTAGAGCACCATGGACTGGCCCGGGGCGACCCCGCGCAGCGGGTGGCGCAGCGTCATGGTGATCCGGCCGTCGACGACGTCGGCGACCCCGGCGGCCACCCCGCCGTGGGCGCGAACCTGGACCTCGCACTCCACCGGGCCGTCCGGGACGGCACCCGAGGTGAAGACGGGTCGGTTGCCGGTCAGCGTCCACACGTCCAGATCCGTTGCCGCACCGACCCGGACGGTCCCCGACTCCGCGTCGATCCCGGTGACGTAGCGGGGGGCGCCGTCGGGTCCCGGGCCCGGGATACCCAGGCCCTTCCGCTGTCCGATGGTGAAACCGTGCACCCCGTCATGGTGGGCCAGTACCGCCCCGCCGGCGTCCACCACCGTGCCGGGCCGGACCCCGATGCGCTCGCCGAGGAAGGCCCGGGTGTCGCCGGAGGGAATGAAGCAGATGTCGTGGCTGTCGGGCTTGTCGGCGACCGCCAGCCCCCGGCGGGCGGCCTCGTCGCGGATCGCCGGCTTGGGGGTGTCGCCCACCGGGAACGCCGCATGCGCCAACTGGGCGGGAGTCAGGACTCCCAGCACGTAGGACTGGTCCTTGTCGCGGTCGACCGCGCGGCGCAGCCGACCCTGCGACAGCCGGGCATAGTGGCCGGTTGCCACCGTGTCGAACCCCAGCGCCAGCGCCCGCGCGGCCAGCGCGGCGAACTTGATCCGCTCGTTGCAGCGCACGCAGGGGTTCGGGGTCTCGCCGCGGGCGTAGGAGGACACGAAGTCGTCGATCACGTCGGCTTTGAATCGGTCGGCGAAATCCCAGACGTAGAAGGGGATTCCGAGGATGTCGGCGACGCGGCGGGCGTCACCGGCGTCCTCACGCGAGCAGCAGCCGCGCGACCCGGTGCGCAGCGTGCCCGGTGCGTGCGACAGCGCCAGGTGCACGCCCACCACTTCGTGACCGGCGTCGACCATGCGGGCCGCGGCGACCGAGGAGTCCACCCCGCCGCTCATCGCGGCCAGCACCTTCACCGCGGACCGCCGAGGGTCGAACTGGCCAGCGCGGCCTGGCGGGCCCGGTCGACGGCGGGCGGCAGCACCCGAAGTGCCGCATCGACGTCCTCGTCGGTGCTGGTGTGACCCAGCGAGAGCCGCAGTGAGCCCCGGGCGCGCTCGGGATCGGCGCCCATCGCCAGCAGAACGTGCGAGGGTCGGGCGACCCCGGCTGTGCATGCCGAACCGGTTGAGCACTCGACGCCTCCGGCGTCGAGCAGCATCAGCAGTGAGTCGCCCTCGCAGCCACGGAAGGTGAAGTGGGTGTTGCCGGGCAGTCGCCGTTCACCGCGGGCACCGTTGAGTACGACGTCGTCAATCGAACCCAGTACGCCGTCTATCAGCCGGTCCCGCAGTGCGGTCAGCCGCATGGCCGTCTCCTCGCGGGAACCGACGGCGATGTCGGCGGCCGCGGCCATCGCCACCGCGCCCGCGACGTCGACGGTGCCGGATCGCACGTCGCGCTCCTGGCCGCCGCCGTGCAGCAAGGGCGTGCATGCCGTGTCCCGGCGCAGCAGCAGGGCGCCCATCCCGGTCGGGCCGCCGAACTTGTGGGCGGTAAGGCTCAGGGCCGCCAGCCCGGAGGCGCCGAAGTCGACCGGCAACTGGCCGACGGCCTGAACGGCATCGCTGTGCATCGGGATGCCGAATTCGGCCGCCGCTGCGGCCATTTCGGCGATCGGCATGATGGTGCCGACTTCGTTGTTGGCCCACATCACCGACACCAGCGCGACGTCGCCACCATCCCCGATCGCCTCCCGCAGCCCGGCCACGGTCACCGACCCGTCGGACTCGGTGGGCAGGACGCTGATCTGCGCACCCTCGTGCTCGGCCAGCCATCCGACGGCATCGAGCACGGCGTGGTGCTCGACCTCGGTGGTGATGATGCGCCGGCGCCGCGGATCGGTATCCCGACGTGCCCAGTAGATGCCCTTGACCGCCAGGTTGTCGCTGTCGGTGCCGCCGCCGGTCATGACCACCTCCGAGGGGCGTGCCCCCAGTCGGGCGGCGAGACTTTCGCGCGCCTCCTCGACCCGGCGCCGGGCCGTCCGGCCGGCGGTGTGCAGCGACGAGGCGTTGCCGACGCCGGCCAGCGCAGCCGTCAGCGCCTCGATTGCCGCCGGGTGCATCGGGGTGGTGGCTGCGTGGTCGAGATAGACCGACCTGGTCTGGCTCATGGCCTGTTCAGGATACCGGCGCTCGGTTTGCTGCCGCGCAGACGCAAAAGCTCCCGGCACGCCGGGCGTGCGGGAGCTTCTGCGGCTGACGATCAGCCCTTGCGGGCCTTGATGGCCTCGGTCAGCTGCGGTGTGACGCTGAACAGGTCGCCGACCACCCCAAGATCGGAGATCTCGAAGATGGGAGCCTCTTCGTCCTTGTTGACCGCGACGATGGTCTTCGAGGTCTGCATGCCGGCGCGGTGCTGGATCGCCCCCGAGATGCCCAGCGCGATGTAGAGCCGTGGCGACACCGTCTTGCCGGTCTGGCCGACCTGGAACTGGCCTTCGTAGTAGCCGGAGTCCACCGCGGCACGTGAGGCGCCGACCGCTCCGTCGAGCACATCGGCCAGGTCCTCGACCACGCTGAACTTCTCGGCGCTGCCCACACCGCGGCCACCGGCGACCACGATCTTGGCCTCCGTCAGCTCCGGGCGGGCGCTCTTCTGGGCCGGCTGGCGCGACAGGATCCGCACGGCGTTCTCCGCCGGCGCGGGAACCTCGACGGTGACCTGCTCGCCGGCGCCGGCGGCGGCGGCCGGTTCGACCGCGCCGGGGCGGACGGTGATCACCGGCACCTCGCCGTCGACCTTGGCCTCGACGGTGTAGGCACCGCCGAAGACCGAGTGGACGCCGATGCCGCCCTCCTTGACCGCGATGACGTCGGAGAGGATGCCCGAACCGATCCGGGCCGCCAGCCGACCGCCGATCTCCTTGCCCTCGGCTGTTGCCGCGAGGATCACCGCCGCCGGACCGGCCGATTCGACGAGATTGGCCAGCACGTCGACGTACGGGGTGATCAGGACGTTCGCCGCGTCAGCCGACTCGGCGACGTAGATCTTGGCCGCGCCGGCGGCCTTGAGGCTCTCCACCAGTGGCGCGGCGGTGCCGGGGGCGCCGATCACGACGGCCGCGGGTTCACCGAGAGACGTTGCGGCGGTGAGAAGTTCGGCGGTGACCTTCTTGACCGCACCTTCGGAGTGCTCGACGAGCACGAGTACTTCAGCCATGGATGCTCTTCCTTACTCGAACAGTCTTCGGGGAATCCGGGGACTAGATGATCTTCTGTGCGACCAGGTACTCGGCGATCTTGGCGCCGCCGTCACCCTCGTCGGTGAGCTTCTCACCGGCCGCCTTGGGCGGCTTGGGCGTGGAGGACTGCACCTTCGACACCGCGTTGGCCAGGCCCACCTCGTCGGCCTCGACTCCGATGTCGGCCAGGCTCATCGTGGTCACTTCCTTCTTCTTGGCGGCCATGATGCCCTTGAAGGAGGGGAAGCGGGGCTCGTTGATCTTCTCGTGCACGCTGACCACCGCGGGCAGCGACGCCTCGACGCTGAGCACGCCCTCGTCGGTCTCGCGCTCGCCGCTGATCTTGCCGCCGTCGATGACGAGAGTGCGCATGTGTGTCAGCTGCGGCAGCCCGAGGTACTCGGCGATGATGGCCGGGATCGCGCCGCCGGTGCCGTCGCTGGCGGCGTTGCCGGTAATCACCAGTTCAGTTCCCTCGATGGCGCCCAGCGCACGGGCGAGCGCCCATCCTGTCTGGACCATGTCCGAGCCGTGCAGGCCGGCGTCGAGAAGGTGCACGCCCTTGTCGGCACCCATCGACAGCGCCTTGCGGATCGCCTCGCCGGCCTTCTCCGGCCCGGCGGTCAGCACCGTGACGGTGCTTTGCCCGCCGGCGGCCTCCTCGCGTTCCTTGATCTGCAGCGCCTCTTCGACGGCCTTCTCATTGATCTCGTCGAGAACAGCATCCGATCCGGCGCGGTCGAGGGTGAAGTCGCTGTCGGTGAGCCTGCGGTCCGCGTAGTCCGGGACCTGCTTGATCAGCACCACGATGTTGGTCATGGTCTACGTCCTCCTGGCTGGCGTCCTGCGACCCTGGCCGGGCCGCTCTGGGGGTCACACACCATGTTACTAGCCGGTAACTTCTGGTGGATCGCACCATAACGATAGCTTGCCGCGGAGGGTGTTCCCGCAGGCCCGTCACGACCCGACGGGTTCGCGAATCGCGGGCGGCAGGTTAGCCTGCCATGCGATGAGCGCACATCTGACGGACGCAGCCGACAGCGGACTTCCGCTGACCGGCGAACGCACCGTCCCCGGCCTGGCGGAGGAGAATTACTGGTTTCGCCGCCATGAGGTCGCCTACCTCCGGTGTGCCGATATCTGCGCAGGTCAAGAGGTACTTGAGGCCGGCTGCGGGGAGGGGTACGGAGCCGATCTGATCGCCTCGGTGGCACGCCGGGTGATCGCCGTCGACTACGACGCGGCAACCGTGGCGCATGTGCGTTCCCGCTACCCCCGAGTCGATGTGCTGGCGGCCAATCTGGCCGCTGTTCCGATGCCCGACGCCTCGGTCGACGTTGTGGTGAACTTCCAGGTCATCGAGCATTTGTGGGATCAGCCACAGTTCATTACCGAATGCTTACGGTTGCTGCGCCCGGGCGGTCGGCTGCTGATGTCCACGCCGAACCGGATCACCTTCACCCCGGGCAGCGACACCCCGGTCAATCCGTTCCACACCCGAGAACTCAACGCCGCCGAACTGCGGGAGTTGCTGGCGGACGGCGGCTTCGCTGTGGAAGGCATGTACGGCGTCTTCCACGGGCCGGCACTGGCCGAGATGGACGCCCGTCACGGCGGTTCGATCATCGACGCACAGATCGCCCGGGCGCTGGCCGACGCACCGTGGCCGGCCGACCTGCTGGCCGACGTGGCCGCGGTGCGCTGTGCGGACTTCGAGATCGTCGCGGCGGAGGCCCGCGACATCGATGACAGCCTGGATCTGCTGGCGATCGCGGTGCGCCCGTGACCGACTCAACGAGAACGCCGGTCCCCGGGCAGTTCAGCCTCGTCCTGCACACCCA
Source organism: Mycobacteriaceae bacterium (assembly GCA_029979305.1). Taxonomy (GTDB): domain Bacteria; phylum Actinomycetota; class Actinomycetes; order Mycobacteriales; family Mycobacteriaceae; genus Mycobacterium. The sequence goes on from JAPOHV010000051.1 coordinate 13,719, forward strand.
CCTGCCGTGGCTGGCCCACCACGGTCGCTGGCCGGTCGGCGAGGAATGGCTGTTCCAGTCCTGGGCGGCCGCCTACCTGCCGCTGATGCGGGTGCTGCGGACGCTGGCCGCCGAAGACCGCCACGGACTGATCACCCTGGGACTGACGCCGGTGGTCACCGCCCAACTGGACGACCCGTACTGCCTCGACGGGATGCACCGCTGGCTGGCCAACTGGCAGCTGCGTGCGATGGAGGCGGCCAACGTGCACACCCCGACCGGGGCGGCACCGGGGACGGCGACCACACCGGAAGCATTGCGCCGGTTCGGTATTCGCGAATACGACGAAGCCACCCAGGCGTTGGACGACTTCACCTCGCTGTGGCGCCACGGTGCCAGCCCACTGCTGCGTGAACTCATCGACGCCGGCACCGTGGAGTTGCTCGGCGGCCCGCTGGCGCACCCGTTCCAGCCGCTGCTTCACCCGCGCCTACGGGAGTTCGCGCTGCGCGAGGGCTTGGCCGATGCCGGTCAGCGGCTGGGCCACGTCCCGTCGGGCATCTGGGCGCCGGAATGCGCCTACGCCCCCGGGATGGAGCACGACTACGCCGCCGCCGGCGTGGGCCACTTCATGGTCGACGGGCCGTCGCTGCACGGCGACACCGCGCTGGGGCGGCCGGTCGGAGACACCGACGTGGTGGCCTTCGGCCGCGACCTTCAGGTCAGCTACCGGGTGTGGTCGCCACGGTCGGGCTATCCCGGCCACGCGGCCTACCGCGACTTCCACACCTACGACCACCTCACCGGGCTCAAGCCCGCCCGGGTCACCGGCCGCAACATCGACTCCGATGGCAAGGCCCCCTATGACCCCGAGCGCGCCGACCGTGCGATCGACGCTCATGTCGCCGACTTCGTCGATCTGGTGCGGGCGAGGCTGATCAGCGAGTCCGAACGGATCGGCCGGCCCGCGCACGTGGTGGCCGCCTTCGACACCGAACTCTTCGGCCACTGGTGGTACGAGGGCCCGGTCTGGCTGGAGCGGCTGCTGCGCGCGCTGCCCGAAGCCGGAGTTCGGGTGGGCACGCTGCGCGATGCCAAGGAGAACGGATTCGTCGGCGCCGCAGTGCAATTGCCGCCGAGTTCGTGGGGCTCGGGCAAGGACTGGCAGGTCTGGGCCGGCGAGAAGGTGGCCGACCTGGTGCAGCTCAACACCGAGGTGGTCGACACCGCGCTGGCCTGCGTCGACAAGGCGCTGTCCCAGACCGACACCGCCTCGACCCGCGACCTGGTGGCCGACCAGATCCTGCGCGAGACCCTGCTGACCGTCTCCAGCGACTGGCCGTTCATGGTCAGCAAGGACTCCGCGGGCGACTACGCCCGCTACCGGGCGCACCTGCACGCGCACGCCACCCGGGAGATCGCCGACGCGCTGCTGGCCGGGCGCCGGGATTCCGCCGAACGGCTTGCTGCGGGATGGAACCGGGCCGACGGCCTGTTCGGCGCGCTGGACGCCCGGCGACTGCCTCGCCCGTGAGGGTTCTGCTGGTCTCGTGGGAGTACCCGCCGGTGGTCATCGGCGGACTCGGCCGGCACGTCTACCAACTGGCCACCGCGCTGGCCGACCAGGGCCACGACGTCGTGGTGCTGTCCCGGCAGCCGTCGGGCACCGATCCCGCCAGCCACCCGACCACCGACGAGCGGCATGAAGGGGTACGGGTGATCGCGGCCGCCGAGGACCCGCACGAGTTCGACTTCGGCACCGACATGATGGCCTGGACCCTGGCGATGGGCCACGCCATGATCCGCGCCGGGTTGACGCTGCACGGTTCCTGGACTCCCGACGTGGTGCACGCCCACGACTGGCTGGTCGCCCACCCCGCCGTCGCACTCGCCGAGTTCTTCGACGTACCGATGGTCTCCACGGTGCACGCTACCGAGGCGGGCCGGCATTCCGGCTGGGTGTCGGGGGCGATCAGCCGCCAGGTGCATGCCGTCGAATCCTGGCTGGTCCGGGAGTCCGACGAACTGATCACCTGTTCGGCGTCGATGGCCGCCGAGATCACCGAGCTGTTCGGCCCCGGTCTGGCTCAGATCGCCGTCATTCCCAACGGAATCGATTCCAGCCGTTGGCCTTTCGCCAAACGCCAACCCCACGACGGCCCGCCGGAACTGTTGTACTTCGGGCGACTGGAGTACGAGAAAGGCGTGCACGACGCCATCGCCGCACTACCGCGCATCCGCCGGGCGCACCCCGGCACCACCCTGACCGTCGCCGGCGACGGCACCCAGGAGGACTGGCTGGCCGACGTCGCGCGCAAACACAAGGTGCTCAAGAGCGTTCGCTTCGCCGGCCGGGCCGGCCACGATGAGTTGCTGGCACTGCTTCACCGCACCGACGTCGCCGTGCTGCCCAGCCACTACGAGCCGTTCGGCATCGTGGCGCTCGAGGCGGCGGCGGCGGGCGCCCCGCTGGTGACGACAAACGTCGGCGGGCTGGGCGAGGCGGTGATCGACGGATTCACCGGACTGTCCTGCCCGCCGCGCGACCCCGCCGTTCTGGCGGC
>JAPOHV010000210.1 GCA_029979305.1 Mycobacteriaceae bacterium
AAGAACCCGGTGCTGGCCGGTGATTCCGCCGACACCCTGGTCGTCACCGCCGCGCTGCCCGGCGGGGGCGGCGGGCTTTTCCTGGTGGACGCCGGCGCGCCCGGGGTCACGCGGCACGGCTACCGCACCTTCGACGGGCAGCGCGCCGCGGAGGTCGCCCTCGACGAGGCGACCGCCGAGCCGCTCGGCGCGGGCGGCGAGGCCGGCACCGGCATCGAGTCCGCCGTGATCCGGTTCCAGTCGGCACTGTGCGCCGAGGCCGTCGGGGCGATGGACGAATCCTTGAGGCTGACAACGGATTACCTGAAGACACGCAAACAGTTCGGCGTTCCGCTCAAGACGTTCCAGACACTCACCCAGCGGGCCGCCGACATGTACGTCTCGCTGGAACTGGCCCGCAGCATGAGCTACTACCTGGCGGTGAGCGTGGCCGACGGCCGTTTCGACCCGATGGTGGCCTCCCGGGCCAAGCTGCAGATCGCCCGCTCCGGAAAGCACATCGCCGAGGAGTCCATCCAGATGCACGGCGGCATCGGGGTCACCGCGGAGTACCCGATCGCGCACTACGCCGCGCGGCTGACCGCCATCGGGCAGACCTTCGGCTCTGCCGATGACCACCTGCGCTACCTGGTCAGCCAGGTGGGCAGTTACGGCACGGCCGTCCTGTAGCCGGCGCTAGCCGACCTTGACCAGCTTGGGCGGCTGCCAACTGCCGTCCAGCGCTTCGGGTTTGGGCCAGTACAGCCGCATGAAGACGGTGAACTCACCCGGCGGCGCCGGCAGCCAGTTGGCTGTCTTGTCCGACTCCGGCGGGCTGTTCTGGACGTAGAGCGTCAGCCCGCCATCGGGGTTCTTCGTCAGGTCCGGCAGCATCGGAGAGTTGATCACGTAGCGGTTGATCGGGTTGTCCACCAGTGAACTCTCCGGCAGCTGGTACATCGTCACCGACCAGAACGCGTTGACCGGGGGCAACTGTCCGGGCGCGAAGGTCAGCGTGTACTTGTTGGCCCCGGTCAACGCCGCCCCCTCGGAGTCGGTGGACAGCACCGGGTACATCGCTTCGTCGTTGGAATTGGCGTAGATACCGATCACCGCTCCGGCCATCCGGTAGAGGTAGTTGGCATTCAGCTGCTCCTTGGTCCCGAACAGCTGGCCGGACTTGACCTCACCGGTGTCGATCTTGTCCTTCTTGAGCGCGTTGAGTTCCGCCCACGCATCGGCCATCCCGGACTTGAACGCCTCTGCCATCTCCGGGCTGAGTTTCTCGGAACTGAAAGTGCCGTCGCCGGTCAGCCCGATTGACGCGAAGCGCTCCCGGACCTCCTTCTCCGAGGCGAGCACCGGTGCGTACCTGAACTGGAAATCGAGCAGATCGAAGAACCGCATTGAAGTCTTCTCGTCGTCGGCGGACAGCGGGGTCGGCCACTCCACCGCCGGGGCGGCCTCGGGGGGCGTCTTCTTCAGAAAGGTCGACAACGGCTCGGCTTTGTAGCCGGCCTGAATCTTCTTGACGTTCTCCAGGTCGTCGGGGCCAAGCAGCTGGGTGCGGTAGGCGACCAGCACGAAGTCGGTGTCGGCCTTGATGACGTCCCGCACGCCCTCGGGTTTCTCGCCCGTCCACCCCGGCCCGGCCAGCAGGTAGAGGCCGCCGTCGTTGCCGGTGGTTCGGCTGCCGACGTAGGCGAAGTTGTAGGTGTAACCGTCGATGAACTGCAGCGAGTAGTAACGGTCGGACCCCATCGGCGGAACGAACAGCACCAGCGGCTCGGTCCGCAGATCAGCTCCCAGCATCGAGTACGGGGGATCGGAGTTCGGGGTCTGGACAGCGGTGTCGGCCGGGGTGAAAACCCTTGCCACACTATGGACTTCATTCCACGGACCCTTGTACTCCGGGCTGTTCGGATTGATGAAGTAGGCGTTCTGCACCCGGTAGCTGTCCACCATCGGGAAGCCGTAGATATAGGCGTCCCTGGCGATGGCCCGGGCTTGCTCCGGGGTCACCGGGCCGCCCGCCGGCGGCGGCGCCGAAGGGACTGAGGACGCCGGCGCCTCGGCCGACTTGTCGGTGCCGCAACCGGCCAGCATCGCCACCAGCAGAGCGACGACGACAGCGACCCAGTTCCGCTTCGCGCTTGATCTCACCGGTTTTCCTCCCGACGGGGCCCTTCAACCTACCGCACGGCGGGCACGACACCGGGATTCGCTGCCGCGGCTAACGGACTCCCAGCAGAGCGTCCAGCGCCGTCCCAACCGCCCGCGGCGCCGCCGGATCGCGGCCGCCGTACTCCATGGCATCGGTCACCCAGCCATCGACCGCGGCCAGCGCCTTAGGGGTGTCGAGGTCGTCGGCCAGATACCGGCGCAGCCGGGCGATGACGTCGGTCGCGTCGGGTCCGGCCGGCAGTGCCGTCGCCGCACGCCAGCGCTGCAGCCTCGCCTCGGACTCGGCGAGCAGCTCATCGCTCCAGGACCTGTCGGTGCGGTAGTGACCGGCCAGCAGTCCGAGCCGGACGGCGGCGGGGTCCACACCGCGGGCCCGCAGGGCCGAGACGAGCACCAGGTTGCCGCGACTCTTGGACATCTTGTGGCCGTCCCAGCCGATCATGCCGGCGTGCACGTAGTGGCGGGCGAACCGGCGCGCTCCGGTGGCGCACTCGGCGTGCGCGGCGGAGAACTCGTGGTGCGGGAAGATCAGGTCGCTGCCACCGCCCTGCACGTCGAACCCGAAACCGATGCGGCTCACCGCGATTGCCGCGCACTCGACATGCCAGCCGGGCCGGCCCGGGCCGAACGGCGACGGCCAGCTGGGCTCGCCGGGTCGGCGGGCTCGCCACAGCAGTGCATCGAGCGGGTCCGCCTTGCCCGGCCGCTGCGGGTCTCCCCCACGCTCGGCGAACAATCGCAGCATGGTGTCGCGGTCGTAGTTGGACTCGTAGCCGAAGGCGACATCGGCCTCGGCGCGGAAGTACACGTCCGGGTACTCGGGGTCGTCGATCACGTAGGCCGCACCGGAGGCCAGCAGCTTCTCGACCATCTCGACGACCTCGTCGATGGCCTCGGTGGCGGCGACGTAGTCCTGCGGCGGCAGCACCCGCAGCGCGGTCATGTCATCGCGGAACAGCTGGGTCTCGCGTGCGCCCAGCTCACGCCAGTCCACGCCGTCCCGCTGCGCGCGTTCGAACAGCGGGTCGTCGACATCGGTGACGTTCTGCACGTAGTGAACCCGATGGCCGCTGTCGAGCCACACCCGGTAGACGAGGTCGAAGGCCAGGTAGGTGGCCGCGTGGCCGAGGTGGGTTGCGTCATAGGGCGTGATGCCGCAGACGTACATGGTGGCGCATGCGCCCGGCACGGTGGGCCGCAGCTGCTGGTCGGCGCTGTCGTACAGCCGCAGTTGCGGACCCCGGCCTGGCAGGGCGGGGACCTCGGCGGACGGCCAGGCCTGCATCAGCCGGCCAGCCTCATAGCGTCGAGCAGGATCTCGGCGACCTCGGGGCGGCACATCAGGAAGTCCGGCAGGTAGGGCCGGGGCTGGTTGTAGCGCAGCGGCGAGCCGTCCAGCCGGGTGGCGTGCAGACCCGCCGCCGTCACGACGCCGGCCGGTGCGGCCGAGTCCCATTCCCACTGGCCGCCGGCGTGGATGTAGGCGTCGGCGTCGCCGCGCACCACCGCCATGGCCTTGGCCCCCGCCGAGCCGATCGCGACGAACTCGATGTCGAGACGATCGCGGAGCAACCACAGCACCGCCGGCGGACGGTTGGAACTGGCTGTGATGCGAATCGGGCCGGCGGGCGCCGGCGGCGGGAGTCGCACGGTGTCGCTGCGGTGAACCTCCCCCAACGCCGGCAGTGCCACCGCGGCGTCG
>JAPOHV010000102.1 GCA_029979305.1 Mycobacteriaceae bacterium
CAGCAGTTTCATGTGCTCGGCCCCGGCGTCCTGCGGCGCGGCGATGAGGAACACCAGATCGGCCGGGCCGTCGGAGGCGCCGAAGTCCACCGGGGATGCCAGCCGCGCGAAGCCGATCGAGGGTGTGCGCACCGCCGCCGACCGGCAGTGCGGGATCGCGATGCCGCCCGGCAAGCCGGTCGCCGACTGCGCCTCGCGGGCCAGCGCGGCCGCCAGTAGGGCGGCGCCGTCGTCGGCCCGGCCGGAGCCCGCGATCAGGTCGGCGAGCCGCCCGACCACCGCCTCCTTGTCGGACCCGGCGAACGAGTCGAGCAGCACCAGGTCGGTGCTGATGATCGGGGTCGTCGTCATAGTCCACCTTCTATCGGGGTCACGCTCACGTCGTCGAGATCGAGCTGATCGGGGGCCGGCATCGCCGACCCGGGCAGTGCCGCCGCACCGCTGCCGTAGGCGACGGCCAACTGCAGCCGGCCGGGTGCGCTCGCGCCGCCGACGTCGGCGCGGATGTATCCGGCCAGCGAGGAGTCGCCGGCGCCGACGGTGCTGCGGGGCGTGATCGGCGGCGGGGTGGCCAGCCAGGCGCCTCCGGTGTCCACCAGGACGGCGCCGGCGCTGCCCAGCGTCGCCAGGACGGCGCCGACGCCACGATCGACCAGCCGCCGTGCGGCGCTGACCACCGGTCCGGCGTCGCCGCGGGCCACCGCCGCCTCCATCGCGGCCGCGGACCCGCCGGTCAGGCCGGCCAGTTCCTCGGCATTGGGCTTGATCAGGTCTGGGGCGGCGTGCCCGAGTCGCCCGGCCAGCGCCGCCAGCGGGGCCTCGGAGGTGTCGACGGCCACCTTGCAGCCGTGGCGCGCGAGTGCGGCCACCATCTCGGCGTACCAGCTGTCCGGGATGCCCGGTGGCAGTGAGCCGGACAGCACCACCCACGTCGCGGACCGCGCGCGGTCGACGACGGCCCGGGTGAGCGCCTGCACCTCGTCGGGTCCGATGACCGCGCCGGGTTCGTTCACCTTCGTTGTGGTGCCGTCGGGCTCGGTGATCGTCAGGTTGGTGCGCACGGATCCCGCGACCGGCACCGCTTGGTAGGCGACCCCCTGCGACCGAAGGCCGGCCAGGATCGGATCACCGTCGCCGGCCGGCAGTATCGCGACGACGTCCACACCGGCCAGCGTCAGCGCGCGGGCCACGTTCACACCCTTGCCGCCGGGCTCCGACGACGACGAGACGATCCGGTGAACACCGCCGCGGACCAGCTCGCCGGGCAGCCCGACGGTGCGGTCGATGCTCGGGTTGGGGGTGACGGTGACGATCATGAAGGCTCCTGCGCAACAACGACTTCCAGGCCGGCGGCGGACAGTTCGGTGCGGTCCCGGGCGCTGATCTCGGAATCGGTCACCAGCATGTCGACGCAGTCGATCCGGGCGAAGCTGACGAACTCCTCGCGGCCGATCTTCGACGAATCGGCAACGACGACGACGAAGTTCGCGCACGCCACCATGGCCCGCTTGACGGCGGCCTCGTCGGGATCGGGCGTGGACAGCCCGTGCCGCACGGTGATCCCGTTGGCGCCGATGAAGGCGATGTCCACCCGCAGCGACGCCAGCGCCGCCACGGCGGGCTCGCCGACACAGGCCCTGGTCAGCCCGCGCACCCGGCCCCCGATCAGTTGCAGCGACACCGACTCCAACTCGGCCAGCCGTGCGGCGATCGGCACCGCGTTGGTCACCACCAGCAGGTCCCGGTCCGGGGGCAGCAGCCCCGCGACCTTCGCGGTAGTGGTGCCGGCGTCGAGCAGGACGGTCGAGCCGGCCTGCGGGAAGAACTCCGCGGCGGCCCGCGCGATGGATTGTTTGTGCGCCGCCCGGGTGGCCTCCCGCTCGTCGACGCCGGGCTCGACCAGATGCAGGGCGCGGGTCGGGACGGCGCCGCCGTGCACCCGGCGCACCAGCCCCGCCCGGTTCAGGACGGCCAGGTCGCGGCGCACGGTCTCGGTGGTGACCTCGAAGGCCTGGGCGAGTTCGGCCACCGATGCGCGCCCGCGGGAGATCACCTGTGCGGCGATCGCCTGCTGGCGTTCCTCGGGGTACATGGCGCTTCCTGTGTGGGATTGATCGTGTTTATGTTGATATGTGTGGTTTTACCGCCGACGGCGTGTGGCTGTCAACGGTTTGCTGTAATCCACTCCATGACCGCCCAACAACCATCGGTGCTGCAGGGCGTGCCTGTGGTCCCCGGAGTTCGCTTCGCGCCCGTCATCAGGGCAAACCGGCTTCCCGACATCGGAGAGCTCGATTCCGGGGGTGAGCTGCCGGAGTCCGACCGGGCGGCGGAGGCGGCCCGGTTCACCGCCGCCGCCGCCGCCGTCGCACAGCGGTTGCGCGAGCGTGCCGGCGCGGCCACCGGCGCGGCCGCCGAGGTGCTCGGCGCCACCGCCCAACTCGCGACCGACCGGGCCTGGCTGGGTTCGGCGGAGAACGCGATCAAGGCCGGCAAGCCGGCGGTCCGTGCGACCAATGACTCGGCCGCCCAGTTCATCGACATGTTCACCAAGATGGGCGGCCTGATGGCCGAACGGGTGACCGACCTCAAGGACATCCGCGACCGGGTGATCGCCGAACTGTCCGGGCTGCCCGAACCGGGCGTCCCCGAACCCACCGAGCCGTCGATCCTGTTCGCCGAGGACCTCGCCCCGGCGGACACCGCCGGGCTCGATCCGCTGCGCGTCGTGGGGCTGGCCACCTCACTGGGCGGCCCGACCAGCCACACCGCGATCATCGCCCGCCAGTTGGCCATCCCCTGCGTTGTCGCCGTGAAGGGGCTCGACGGGGTGCCCACCGGAACGCTGGTTCTGCTCGACGGCAGCCGCGGCACCATCGCGGTGGATCCCGACCGCGCCGACGCTGCCGCGGCGGTCGCCACCGCCGATGTCGCCGCGGCGGCCATGGCGGCCTGGACCGGACCGGGCGCGACCGCCGACGGTCATCCGGTCTCGATCCTGGCCAACGTCGCCGACGGCTCGGCCGCCCGCGCGGCCCGCCAGGCGCCGGTCGAGGGCGTCGGGCTGTTCCGCACCGAGCTGTGCTTCCTCGACGCCGACAAAGAGCCGAGCGTCGAAGCACAGGCGGCGATCTACGCCGAGGTGCTCGACGCCTTCGCCGGACAGAAGGTGGTGATCCGCACTCTCGACGCCGGATCGGACAAGCCGCTGAAGTTCGTCAGCAGCCCGGAGGAGGAGAACCCCGCCCTGGGTGTGCGCGGGTTCCGGATCATCGACATCGACGCCGATCTGGTGGCCCGCCAGCTCGACGCCATCGCCGAGGCCGCGACCCGCACCGGCAACCCGCCCTGGGTGATGGCGCCGATGATCGCCACCCCCGACGAGGCGCAGCGTTTCGCCGCGCTCGCCCGCGAGCGCGACCTGCATCCCGGCGTGATGATCGAGGTGCCCGCGGCGGCGCTGCTCGCCGAGAAGATCCTCGAGCATGTCGAGTTCCTGTCCATCGGCACCAACGACCTGACGCAGTACACGATGGCGGCCGATCGGATGTCGTCGGATCTGGCAACTCTCACCGACCCGTGGCAGCCGGGCGTACTGGCGCTGGTCGCCAAGACCGCGCACGCCGGCCAGGCCACCGGCAAGCCGGTCGGGGTCTGCGGCGAGGCCGCCGCAGACCCGCTGCTGGCGTGCGTCCTGATCGGCCTGGGGATCACCTCGCTGTCGGCTGCCGCCTCGGCTGTCACACCGGTGGGTGCCAAGCTCGCGTCGGTGACTCTGCAGCAGTGCCGCGACGCCGCCGAGGCGGTGCTGGGTGCCTCCGGCCCGGCCGAGGCGAGGGCGGTGGCGCAGGAAGTTCTCGGCTGAGCAAGCCGCTCAGCCGGTGCTGTCTGCCCCGGCTATGGGAGGTGTGACCCCGACGTAGCCGACGTCGACGATGAGCCGGCCCATATCGGCGTAGTCGGCCCGGTCTGGCGGACTGAGGGCGCCGAGGCCGTCGACATAGCGGTTGTACATGCAGAAGGCCGCGGCGATGAGCACGGTGTCGTGGATCTCGACGTCGGTGGCACCTTCGGACTTCGCGGCGTCGATCGACTCCTGCGTCACGGCGAGTCCGGACTGCGCGACGAGGCCGGCGAGGTTGAGCAGAGCCCGCAGTTTGGCACTTACCGGCGCGGTGTCCGGGTCGGCGATCACCGCGTCGACTACGTCGAAGCCGCCCTCGAGTTGCAACGCTGCGAATGTCGCGTGGGACTTGGCGCAGAACTGACACTGGTTAAGCGTGGACACGTACGCGGCGATGACCTCACGGTCGCCGCGGCTAAGGGTGCTTTCGCCGCGCAGCAGAACCTCGGCGAGTTCGAAGAGTGGCTTGCCTGTCTGCGGTCGGAACAGCAGCGGCCCCATGATTCCCGGGCCATCGGGCATCTCGATGTAGGGCATAGGGACGGCACTGCCTCTCGCCGAGCATGTTTCGCTGGCGGTAACGGTACGCCGGAATAACGATGCCCGCGATGATCACCGCTGTCCGGGAACGCCGGATCGTCAGGACAGGACCGTCTCGGCGTCGTCGTCGACCAGCGGATAGGTCAGTTCCAGCTCGCCGATGTTGGCCGCGGCGGTCACCAGCGGCAGGGCCGTCTCGGCCGGTGCACCCGAGGAGCGGGCCTCGGCGCGCAGCGTCGTCACAAAATCCTCCGCGATGCCGGCAGCGCCCGGCGGCGGCTCGTCGCCCCGCAGCCGGGCGCACAGCGCGTCGGTGTGTTCTTCAAGTACGGCGCGGGATTTCGGGAACACCCCGGCGGGCGGGGGCGGGATGTCGGCGATCATGTCGCCGGTCGTGCGCAGCCGTGGTATCCGGCCGGAGGTGTCGAACAGTGCGGTGTCGACGGCGCCGTTGGTCTCCGACAGGTAGACGCGGATGGCGTCACCGTAGGTGCGGGTCGCGGTGAGCGCGTCGCGCCCCAATCGGGTCAGCGCGCCGGCGGTCTGCGGCGAGTCACCACGTGTCACCCGGGTGACAGCGGCGTCGAGGTAACGCGAGCACGCCCCGATGGCGTCGTCGATGGCCCGCCGCACCGCGGCCTGCACCCCACCCGGCCACAGCAGCCCCGACACCACCAGGCCGACGCCGGCGCCGATCAGAACGTCCTCGATGCGGGTCAGCCCCACCTGCCAGCCCGTCGGGCGCATCAGATTGAACACGATCAGCACCTGCATGGTGAACATGGCCTGGCTGGCCGTGAACGACCCGACTGTCAGCACGTAGGTCGACCCGAAGGTGGCCAGCGGGAGCAGGCACCACAGCACCACCGGGTTGACGCCGACGATCGCGATAAGCGTTGCGCCGATGAGGAATCCGATCGATGTGCCGGCCAGCGCCCGAAGCGCGGTGGTTCGGGTGGTCGCGATGCTGCTGCGCAGTACCGACAGCGCGCCGAGGGCCACCCACATGCCGTTCTGGACCGGAAGCAGGAAGGTGACCCCGACGGCCAGCGCCAGCGCCAGACCGGTGCGCAGACTGTTGATCACCGAGATCGACCGGGTCTTGAGATAGCCCACCAGGGCGAGCATTGCGCTGCGGTGGGTGCCGACCCGGTCGGCGACGCCCGTCTCGGGCAGTCCGCGGCCGAGAAGTACGTCGACCAGCGGCCGGGTGTCGACCACCGTGGCGGCGGCGATGATGCTTCCGGTCAGGCCGATGGTGGCGCTCATGGTCCGGCGAACGAGCAGTTCGCGGCCGCACTGCAGGGCGTCGTCGTCGTCGGGCTCGTCGAAGATCTCGTGAATGTTGTTGGCGTAGGAAGCAAATGCCGTCGCCCGGTGGTCGGCGACGATGCCGGCCAGCCGGATGGCGTCATCCCGGTCTTCGGAGACGAGCACCTCGGCGCTGGTGCGCAACAACTGCACACTGACCGGCGCGATCGGTCCGAGCAGCGCGCCGGTCTCCGGCCCGACCCGGTCGCTGAGCCATTGCAGGTTGGACACCACGCGCATCAGGCTGCGACTGCCGGCGGTCAGCGCGACCGGGCGGATGGCGCTGCCGAGGAACTCGGTTCGCAGGGCGTCCATCGCCGGGGTCACCGCGTTGTCGCCGCCCTCGATCCGGTCGGCCAGTGCGGTGCACACCCGGGCCGCCAGGTCGCGCAGTTCGGCGCTGTAGCGCGGCGGGAACAGGAACAGGGCGATCGGGACGCACACCAGCAGCGCCAGCAGCCAGCCCAGCAGGCGGTCGTCGAGGCGTCCTCCGATCGGCATGCAGACCGGCAGCAGGAATGTCATCAGGGTGGCGCGTTGGCCGGCGGCGACGATCTCGCTGATCAGGCCGAGGAAGCTGACGACCGCCCCGACGACGAAACACAGCGGTACGGATATCCAGGGATGCGGGGCGGCCCAGGTGCCCAGCGCGATCAGCAGTGCGCCGTTGACGCCGAGGCTGGTGTAGGCCAGGGCCCGGGTGCCCGTGCTGCCCGGAAAGTCAGCGGCGATCAGCAGTGCGATCGAACCGACGAGGGCGAACACCGAGGTCTGAGAGTAGCCGGAAACCAGAAAGCTCAGCAGCGCGGCGAGTGGAATCGCGATGGCGGCCCGAATCGCCCGTCGAAGCCCGTCGCGGCTCGGATCACGCGTGCGAAGATGATCGGCGACTCGCCGAAACATGTTGGACGCCATCGTGTTAAGCGGGCGGGACGTCGGCGAAGCGGCCGGCCTCCAGATCGTCGACCATCGTCTTGCTGATCCACTCGAACATCTGCGCCTCCCGGGGCAGTGTCGACTGCTCGTACCCGACGAAGACATAGAGCGACCAAGCGGCGTAGGTCTGGGCCTGTCGCGCGTTCCCGACGATCTCGAACGCGGAGTCGTAGATGACGTCGAATCGTTCCTGGTCGACTTCGCGCTGCACCGCGAGCACATCCGGGTCGACCGAACTCCAGGCGCGGATGGCGGCCTCCGCGCCGTGCGGCAGCGTCAGCGCAACGTCCACGATGGCCTGGATCCGGCGCCGGGCGTCAGGCTGTGCACGAAGCACTTCGATCAGGCGCACGGTGCGGTCCTGGCGCCAGTAGTTCACCAGTTCGCGGGTGTAGGCGCTCCAGCCGGTGAAGTAGTGGTAGAACGACCCGGTCGTGACGCCCAGTCGGCTGCACACCTCGGCCAGTTTCAGGCCACCGAATCCGAGGTCGGCCAGAATCTCCAAACCCGTCTCGAAGTACGACTCGCGGGCCGCGACGATGGGCATCAACAGACCCTATGCCCCCGGCCACCTGCTGCGGCGGGTTACGACGGCAGGTGGAGCAACCCGGGGAGCGCGGATGTCCGGCAGTGCGCGCACACTTGCAGTTTTGGCAAACTGTAAGTCGATTTATCCCCGGGAGTGGAAATTGCCCCCGCGGCACTGCGACCTCGACAAATCCGGTGAATTTCCCGGTTCCGCAAGGGTGCAACCGACTCGTGTCGGCGATGTGCGGAATAACCGTCTATCTGCACGATTTCATCGCCGCCGCTCGACGGGAACACGCCGCGGAAGGCCGATTGCGGCTACAAGGACCCGTCCCGGCGGTGCGTCTGGCAGTATTGGATGATGCAGACGACCACGAGACGTGGACCCGGCAGGCCCCCGGCAGCGAAATCCGCGCTGACCCGCGGCCGCATCCTGCACGCCGCGCGCGAAGTGTTCACCGAGGTCGGCTTCGATGCGGCGACCTTTCAGGAGATCGCCAACCGCGCCGATCTGACCCGGCCGGCCATCAATCACTACTACGCCTCCAAGCACGCCCTGTTCCGGCACGTCGTCGAGCAGGCCAACGCCGCGGTCATCGCCGCAGGTCTCGAGCAGGCCGGGCAGGAGAAGACCTTCCCGGGGCGGGTCCGCGCCTTTCTCGAGGCCTCGGTACAGGCGCGTGATTCCGATCGCTCGGCGGCGGCGTTCCTGGTGGCGTCGGTGATGGAGTATCAGCGCCATCCGGAACTGAACGGCGATGACACCCAGTCGATGGAGTTGACCAGGCAGTTCACCAAGGAGTTGATCCGCGACGGGATCACCAGCGGCGAACTGCGGCCGGACCTCAACACCCGCGCGGCGGCCGAGATGCTCGTGGCGGCGTTCTGGGGACTGGGTTTCTACGCCGGCCTCGTCGGCGACACCAAGAAAGTCTCGATGGTGACCGGGCAGTTCCTGGCGCTGCTGGAGAACGGCGGCTGGCTCACCAGCGGATAGCCGGTCCGACCGTCGCTACGATTCATCCCATGAGCTCTTTGCGCAGTCACGACGACTCCTGGGATATCGCGAGCAGCGTCGGAACCACGGCGGTGATGGTCGCCGCCGCCCGGGCACGTGAAACCGACAGCCCCGAACCGCTGATCCGCGACCCCTACGCGCGGATGCTCGTCGCCGGCGCCGACACCGGGACGTGGGAGAAGTTCGTCGAACCCGCGATGCAGGAGCGGATCGCCGCCGCCGACCCGGAGGCCGCCGCACTGTTCGCCAACATGCTCAGCTACCAGGCCGTCCGCACCCACTTCTTCGACACGTTCTTCACCAACGCCGCCGCGTCCGGTATCCGGCAGGTGGTGATCCTGGCCTCCGGCCTGGATTCTCGCGCCTACCGGCTGGCATGGCCGGAGGGCACCGCGATCTACGAGATCGACCAGCCCAAGGTGCTGGAGTACAAGTCGTCGACGCTGGCCGAGCACGGCGTCGAGCCCGCTGCGGAGCGTCACGAGGTCGCCGTCGACCTGCGGCAGGACTGGCCCGGCGCGCTCAAGGCCGCCGGCTTCGACCCCGGGCGCCCGACCGCCTGGCTGGCCGAGGGTCTGCTGATGTACCTGCCGGCCGAGGCCCAGGACAAGCTGTTCGAGCAGATCAGTGAACTCAGTGCGCCGGGCAGCCGGCTCTCCGCGGAGGCCGTTCGCCATCATGACGAGGAGCGCCGCGCCCAGATGCGGGCGCGCTGGGAGAAGATGGCCGACGACCTCGGCATCGAGCGCACCGTCGACATCTCCGACCTGACCTACAACGACCCGCATCGCGCCGACGTCACCGAGTGGCTCAATGCGCACGGCTGGACCGCGACCGGAACGGTGTCCACCGACGAGATGCGCCGGCTGGACCGCTGGGTGGAGGTGCCCGACCAGCAGGACGGCTTCTCCACCTTCGTGGTCGCCGAGAAGCTCCGGGGCTAGACCAGTAGCAGCGGGACCGTCAGCCGGGTCACGTCGGCGATCAGCGTGTTGAGCGCCGGCGCCTTGGGATCGTCGGAGCGGGTGCGGGTCATCACCGCCAGCAGCAGCCGTTCCCCGTTCGGCCCGACGGCCACCCCGATGTCGTTGGTGCTGGCGTAGTCGCCGGCTCCGGTCTTGTCGGCGATCGTCCACCCCGGCGGCAGCCCGGCCCGGATCCGGTTGTCGCCGGTGACGATTGTGCTCATCCACCGCCACAGCTGGGCCCGGTGTGCATCGTCGAAGACGTTGCCGGTCAACATGTTTGCGAATCCGGTGCCCATCGAGCGTGGGCTGCTGGTGTCGCGGGGGTCGCCCGGATAGGCGGAGTTCAGCTCGAGCTCCCAACGCACCATCCAGATCCGGTCGTCGCCGGCGGAGCGGGCGAACTCGGTAACCGCCGCCGGGCCGCCGAGCATCCCGACCATCAGGTTGGTCGCGGTGTTGTCGCTCTGCCGCACCGCGGCGGCGCACAATTCCGACAGCGGCATCGTGCGGCCCGCGTTCGGTTCGGTGATCGGCGAGGCAACTGGCACCAGGGCAGCGGGGTCGATGTACACCGGATCGGACAGCCGCAGTTCGCCGCGCTGGTCTTTCGCCAGGATCGCTCCGGCCACATACGCCTTGAAGGCCGAACAGGTGGCGAACGGGTCGTCGGCGCGGTGGTCCAGCGATCGGTTGGTGTCCAGGTTGCGGCCGTAGAAACCCACCGTGGCGTCGTAGCGGTCCTCGAGTGCGGCCAGTTGTTCCTCGGCCGAAGTCGGTGCGGCGGACGCGCGGCCGGGTGCGCTCAACGCGGCCGCAGCGGCGGCGGCGAGCAGGCTGCGGCGGGAGAAGGTCACCGGCTCAGCCTTGCATGAGCCGCCCGAACGGGGCTGCGAGACGGCTGGCTACCATGACCCCAACCAGAGAAAGGACCCCCATGCCCGGAGTGCAGGATCGAGTCATTGTCGTCACCGGCGCGGGCGGCGGCCTGGGCCGCGAGTACGCGCTGACCCTGGCCAAGGAGGGCGCCAGTGTCGTCGTCAACGATCTCGGCGGCGCCCGCGACGGCACCGGGGCCGGGCACTCGATGGCCGATCAGGTGGTCGCCGAGATCAAGGACGCCGGCGGCCGTGCGGTGGCCAACTACGACAGCGTCGCCGATGCCGCGGGTGCGGCCAATATCGTCAAGACCGCCGTCGACGAGTTCGGCAAGATCGACGGCATCGTGAGCAACGCCGGCATCCTGCGCGACGGCACCTTCCACAAGATGACCGACGAGGCCTGGGATTCGGTGCTCAAGGTCCACCTCTACGGCGGCTACAACGTGATCCGCGCGGCCTGGCCGCACTTTCGCGAGCAGGGCTACGGCCGCATCGTGGTCGCCACTTCCACC
>JAPOHV010000208.1 GCA_029979305.1 Mycobacteriaceae bacterium
ACTCCTCGCCGTCCTCGCCCGCTCCCTCTGCGGTGTCCTCGGTGTCGTCGTCCTCGTCCTCGGCACCGGCCTGCTCGCCGCGGCCGCGGCCGCGGCCGCGCCGGCCACGGCGGCGGCGGCGGTTGGCGGGACGTTCGGCGCCCTCGCCGTCGGCGTCCTCGGCGTCCTCGATGTCCTCGACGTCCTCAGCGGCCTCGGCCGGCTCGGCTGCCACCGGCTGCGGGGCGACGAACAACGGCATGTAGGCCGGCGACTCGGCGCCGGGCGTGTCGTGGGTCTCCAGGATCAGCCGCGACTCGGGTTCGATCTCTTGGGCCTCGACGATCACCATCGCGCTCTCCGGCGGAAGCGCCTCGGCCGCAGCGTTTTCCGGTGCCGTGGCGGCCGCGTCCTCGGCGGCCAGCACCTCGCGGACCCGCTGGGCCTCGGCCTGGTCGACGGTGGAGTGAGCGCTGCGGGAGCGCCCGTCGATCCCGGCAAGCGCGTCGATGACCCGCTTGCTGGTGGTGCCCAGCACCCGGGCCAGCGAGTGGACCCTCACCCGGTCGGGCAGTGCCGCGTCTACCGCGGGCGGTACCCCGGGCGACTCGGTTTCGGGCTGATCCTGGTTGCGATCATCATTGGCCACGTAGTCTCCTTAAGCCCCCGGGCGCGTCCTGCGACGCGGCCACGCGAGGGCTTTCCGCTATGCGCCCGGGTTGTCCCCGGGCTTGTCATGGTCTCGCTCCGACGGATTCGGGTGAACCCGTTCAGGGCCTGGCGAAATGACGGCTGTTGACGGTCCGCGCCACACCGCTTTCCGCGGTGGTCGCGCACGTCTGAAGTCTCATTCCGGTCGCCCGTCTCCGGGCGACCGAGATCAGTATCCCATACCGGGCTACGGAGTCACGCCTATCGGTCAGAGCCGAACCAGAGCGCGATCTCCCGGGCGGCGGATTCCGGTGAGTCCGAGCCGTGGACCAGGTTGAACTGGGTCTCCAGGCCGAAGTCGCCGCGGATGGTGCCCGGCGTGGCCTTCTCTACCGGGTCGGTGCCGCCGGCGAGTTGCCGCCAGGCAGCGATGGCCCGGGGGCCCTCGACGACGGCGGCGACCACAGGGCCGGAGGTGATGAACTCCAGCAGGTCGCCGAAGAACGGCCGGTCCTTGTGCTCGGCATAGTGCGCGGCGGCGAGTTCGTTGCTGACGTGTTTGAGCTCCAGGGCGGCCAGTGTCAGGCCCTTGCGTTCGATCCGGCTGATGATCTCGCCGATCACCCCCCGCTCCACACCGTCGGGTTTGATCAGCACCAGGGTCCGCTCAGTCACGCGGTGAACAGTACCTGACCCGGCTTTTTAGTCCGGGGGACCCTGCTGGCCGGGCAGCAGACCCAGTCGCTGGCGGCGCAGCACCTCCGAACGCAGGTAGGCGATCACCGCCCACACCACCGTGAAGAGCACCCCGATGAACCCGACCGCGGGATAGACGACGAACCCGGCGACCAGCAGCAGCTGCACCCCCAGGTTGGCCCAGATGGCCCACGGCCGCCCCTGCATACCCGCCAGTAGGCCCAGCAGCACGACGAAGCCGAGCAGGTAGGCCGTCGTCGGGCCGTTCAGCCCGCCGCCGACCACCGCGACCACCGGCAGCGCCAACAGCACCGTGATGATCTCCAGGATCAGGGTGGCGGCCATCACGCCGCGGAAGCTCTTCCAGGGATCGCTCATGCCGGGTCCTTGCCGAACAGCGTGCGGGCCACCCCGGCGGTGACCACCGAACCGGTGATGACGATCCCGGCGCCGGAGAACCCGTCGGCGGCGGCCGCGGCATCCTCGACGATGGCCGTCGCGGCCTCGATGGCGTCGGCCAGCGTCTCGGCCCGCACCACCCGGTCCGGGCCGAACACCTCGTCGGCGCGCCAGGCCAGTTCCTCGACATCCAGCGCTCGCGGCGACCCGTTGTGGGTGACCACCACCTGGTCGAACACCGGCTCGAGCGCGGTGAGGATTCCGGTGACGTCCTTGTCGCCCATCACACTGACGACACCGACCAGATAGCGGAAGTCGAACTCCCCGACCAGCGCCGTCGCCAGCGCTTCGGCGCCGGCCGGATTATGGGCGGCGTCAATGAAAACAGTTGGGGCACTGCGCATCCGCTCCAGCCGACCCGGGCTTGTGACTGCGGCGAAACCGGCCCGCACCGTGTCGACGTCGAGCTGGCGGTCGGCGCCGGCTCCGAAGAACGCCTCGACCGCGGCCAGCGCCACCACGGCGTTGTGCGCCTGGTGTTCGCCGTGCAACGGCAGGAAGACGTCGGAATAGACCCCGCCGAGGCCCTGCAGGTCGAGCACCTGACCGCCGATGGCGATCTGGCGGTTGAGCACGGTGAACTCGCCACCCTCCCGGGCAACGACGGCCGCGACCCGCACCGCGTGCGCGAGCAGCACGTCCATCGCCTCGCGGGGCTGGCGGCCGATGATCGCGACGGTCTCCACCGGGACGATCTCGCCGCGCGGGCCGCGGATCACCCCGGCCTTCTCGGCAGCGATCTCCCCGACGGTGGCGCCGAGGTACTCGGCGTGGTCCATACCGATCGGCGTGATCACGGCGATCGGGGCATCGATGACGTTGGTGGCGTCCCAGCTGCCGCCCATGCCGACCTCCACGACGGCGACGTCCACCGGGGCGTCGGCGAAGGCCGCGAAGGCCATCCCGGTGAGGACCTCGAACTTGCTCATCACCGGACCCTCAACTCCCAGTTCGCCGGTCAGCGACTGGGCGTCGACCAGCTGGACGAAAGGCTCGATCTCCCGGTAGACCTCGACGTACCGGGCCGGGCTGATCGGCTGGTTGTCGATGGCGATCCGCTCGACGGCTGACTGCAGGTGCGGGCTGGTGTAACGACCGGTCCGCTGCCCGAACGCCGTCAGCAGCGCGTCGATGATCCGGGTCACCGACGTCTTGCCGTTGGTGCCGGCGACGTGGATGCTCGGATAGCCGTGCTGCGGCGATCCGAGCAGTTCCATCAGCGCGTCGATGCGGACGGTGCCGGGCGCCAGCTTGGTCTCCGGCCAGCGCTGGTCGAGCAGGTGCTCGACCTGCCACAGCGCCGCCATCTCCTCCAGGGTCGGCTCGGCGGCCGGGCGGGGTGTGTCATCGTCGTAGGGGTAGTCGTCGTCGGGGTCCCTGCCGGTCATGACAGTGCGGCCAGCCGCGCGGCGATGCGGTCGGACTCCTCGCGCGCCAGCTTCTGGCGATCGCGGATCTTGTCGACGACGTCGCCGGGCGCCTTGGCCAGGAAGGCGTCGTTGTCGAGTTTGGCCGTGGTGGCGGCCAATTCCTTCTGTGCCGCAGCCAGATCCTTCTCCAGCCGGCGCCGCTCGGCCTCGACGTCGACGGTGCCCGAGGTGTCCAGTTCGACGCCGACGGTGCCGCCGGACAGTCGCACCTCCACCTGTGCGGTAGGGCGGAAGTCCCCGTCGGGCTCGGTCAGCCAGGCCAGCGCGCCGACCGGGGCGACCAGGGAGTCCAGCCCGGCGTCGGCGATGCCCTCCAGCCGGGCCGGCACCTTCTGGCGGTCGGCCAGCCCCTGGTCGCTGCGGAACCGGCGGACCTCGGTGACCAGCTTCTGCAGGTCCGCGACTCGTTGCACCGCAATGGAATCCAGCTTGTAGCCCGAGGGTTTGGGCCACTCGGCGATCACCAGGGACGGCTGCCCCGTCAGCCGTTTCCAGAGCACCTCGGTGACGAACGGCATCACCGGGTGCAACAGCTTGAGCAGGGTGTCGAGCACGGCGGCCAGCACCGCTGTGGTGTGCCGGTGACCCTGAGCGAGTTGCACTTTGGCCAACTCCAGGTACCAGTCGCAGAACTCGTCCCAGGCGAAGTGGTAGAGCGCCTCGCACGCCCGGCTGAACTCG
>JAPOHV010000153.1 GCA_029979305.1 Mycobacteriaceae bacterium
ACCGCGTCGGTGGTGAGCACCACCAGCATGGTGGCCAGCGAAGGCGCCAGCATGCCGGCCCCCTTGGCCATGCCACCGAGGGTCCAGTTCTCCCCCGATGCCGGAGAATGGTGCAGCGCAACCTGTTTGGGGACGGTGTCGGTGGTCATGATGGCCCGGGCCGCGTCATCGCCACCGAGCAGACCGGCGTGGATCTCGTGGACGATCTCGGTGACACCGGCGAGCACCCGGTCCATCGGCAGCCGGTCGCCGATCAGGCCGGTCGAGCAGACCGCGACCTCGATGGGCCCGGTCTCGGTGCCCCAGTTGGACAGCGTGGCGGCGACGGCCTCGGCGGATGCGTGGGTGTCCTGGAACCCTGCCGGCCCGGTGCAGGCGTTGGCGCCGCCGGAGTTCAGCAGCACCGCACGCAGCCGTCCGGTGGTGACGGCCCGGCTGGTCCACAGCACCGGGGCGGCCTTGACCTGGTTGCGGGTGAACACCCCGGCCGCGGCGTAGTCGGGCCCCTCGTTGAACACCAGGGCGAGGTCCGGCGCGCCGGACTTCTTGATGCCCGCGGCGATACCGGCGGCCCGGAAGCCCGCCGGGGCGGTGACGCCCTGGGTGCGCAACAGCCGGGTTTGCCCGCCGGTCATGGCGCCACTCCCACCACCGAAAGCCCATGCGTCTCCGGCAGGCCCAGGGCGAGGTTCATCGACTGCACCGCGGCGCCGGCGGTTCCCTTCACCAGGTTGTCGATGGCGCAGACGGCCACCAGCACCCCGGCGCCGGGGTCCACCGCGACCGCGAGCTGGGCGGCGTTGCTGCCGATGACCGACCCGGTGCGGGGCAGCTGACCGTCGGGCAGCAGATGGACGAAAGGCTCTGTGTCGTAGGCTTTTTCGTAGGCCTCCCGGATCTGCCCGGCCGAGGCGTCGGTGCGGGCGGTGCAGGTCGCCAGAATGCCGCGGGCGGTGGGGATGAGCACCGGGGTGAACGAGACCGTGACCGGCTGATCGGTGACCGCCCGCAGCCCCTGGGCGATCTCCGGGGTGTGCCGGTGCACGCCGGCGATGTTGTAGGCCCGGGCCGAGCCGATGACCTCCGAGGCCAGCAGGTCCACCTTCGCGGCCCGGCCGGCACCCGAGGTTCCGCTGACCGCGACTACCGTGACCGCCGGTTCGACCAGCCCGGCAGCGACGGCGGGCACCAGCGCCAGCAGCGCGGCGGTGGGATAGCAGCCCGGCACCGCGACACGGCTGGCGCCGCGCAGGGCGTCGCGTCCGCCGGGCAGTTCGGGCAGCCCGTACGGCCAGCTTCCGGCGTGCTCGGAGCCATAGAAACGGGTCCAGTCGGCGGCGTCGGTCAGCCGGAAGTCCGCACCGCAGTCGATGACGACGGTCCGGGGCCCGAGTTGTTCGGCGATCTCCGCGGAATTGCCGTGCGGCAGCGCAAGGAACACCACATCGTGGCCGGACAGCACGGCGATGTCGGTGGGCTCCACGACCCGCTGACTCAGCGGCAGCAGGTGCGGATGATGCTCACCGAGCAGGGTGCCCGCGCTGGCCGCCGCGGTCAGCGCGCCGACGCTCAGCGATCCGTCGGCGTATCCGGGATGGCCGAGCAGCAGCCGCAGGATCTCGCCGCCCGCATACCCGCTGGCACCGGCTACCGCCACACTCGTCACGGGCGTCATTCTGCATGGTTATGCGGGACTCTGCAAATTCATAAGGGAGTGTTTTCGGGTCCGCGGGGCCAAACTTGTCGGAGTATCGAACTAATGTTCGATACATGGAGATGCGGACCCCGGACGTCGAGGCGGTGATGGCCGCGCTGGACGAGCTTGAGATGGCGTGGGACAAGCTGGCCTCGCTGCCGGTTCGCGCTCTGGGAGCCGCACAGACACTGGACGTCCTGGACCGGCTGGAGGTCCATCGACGCCGGCAACCCGCGGCGGAGAATGCGCTGCTGGTTCACCTTCAGTCACAGGCCACCCCGAGGGACCTCGGTGCCAAGTCGTGGCGCGCGGTGCTGTCCCAACGACTGGGCATCAGCGGATCCGATGCGGGCCGCCGCCTCGCCGAGTCAGCCCGGCTGGGGCCGCGGCACGGCGTCACTGGCGAACCACTGGAACCACAACTACCCGGAACCGCAGCAGCGCAGGCCCGCGGGGAGATCGGCACCGAACACGTCGCGGTGATCCGCGACTTCATCGAGCAGCTCCCGGCGGCGGTCGACCCGGCCACCCGGTCAGCGGCCGAATCACAGCTGGCCGGGCTCGCGGGCGGCCTGACCCCGGAGGGATTGCGCAAGGTCGCCGCCAGTTGATGGGCTACCTCGACCAGGACGGCACGCTCGACGACGAGCGGGAGCACGCCCGCAAGCGAGGCCTCACCATCGGTCGTCAGGAACTCGACGGCATGAGCCGCATCACGGGGTGGATCGACCCCGAACTGAGGGCCACACTCGATGCTGTCTTCGCCAAACTCGCCGCACCCGGATACTGCAATCCCGGCGACGACGAACCCTGCGTGGACGGCGTTCCATCGCAAGCCCAGATCACCAACGACACCCGGAGCGGCCCGCAGCGCACCCACGACGCGCTGCAGACCGTGTGCCGGGCGATGCTGTCATCCGGGAAGTTGGGCCGGCACCATGGGCTTCCGGTCACGGTCGTGGCGACCACCACGCTTTCCGAGCTGACTGCCGCCGCAGGGCGTGCCCATACCGGCGGGGGCACGCAGTTGCCGGTTCCCACGCTCATCCGGATGGCCGCAGCTGCCCACCCCTATCTCGCGCTCTTCCACAGCACCCGCGAGATCCAGCTGTATTACGGGAGAACACGGCGGACCGCCAGCCCGGGTCAGCGCCTGGTGCTGTCCGCTATGGAGCGGGGATGCACGAAACCGGGCTGCACCGCTCCCCCCGACCGGTGCCAGGTCCACCATGCCGAACGCGACTGGCAGCACGGCGGCGACACCGATGTCGACGAACTCACCCTCGCCTGCGGATGTGACAACCGCCTGGTCGACGACTCCCCGACCGGCTGGACCACCCGAAAGCGCAAGAGTGACAACCGAACCGAGTGGATTCCGCCACCACACCTGGATCGGGGACAAAGCCGCATCAATCTGTACCACCACCCGGAGGAGGTGCTGCGGGCCGACGACGACCCTGGCTAGACGACAGGCACGCTAGCCCCGCAGTTGTGCGCCCAACCGATCATCGGCAACCGCGACGGCGGCGTCGCGCGCCGCGCTGGCCTCGTCCTCGGTCAAGGTGCGGTCGGGGGCGCGGAACCGCAGTGCGAGCGTGAGCGATTTTCGGCCATCGCCGATCTGCGGACCGGTGTAGACGTCGAAGAGTGCGACGTCCTCGAGCAGGTCGCCGGCGCCGTCGCGGATCGCGTCGATCACCGCGCTCGCCGCGACGTCGTCGGCCACCACCAGGCTGAGGTCCTGGAACACCGCCGGGAAGGGCGAGACCCGCGGGGCGGGCAGCCGCTCGGCGATCGGGACGGCGTCGAGGTTGATCTCCACCGCGCAGCTCCCCTTGGGCAGCCCGCACCGATCGACCACCGCAGGGTGCAGCTGCCCGGCATGGCCGACCACCTCACCGGCGACCACCACCTCGGCGCAGCGACCCGGATGCCAGGGCAGCCGGTGGGCCGGGCGCAGTGACGCCTCGACCCCACAGGCCGCTGCGATCAGCCGGGCCGCCTCGAAGGCGTCGGCGGCCTCCACCGGACGGCCCGGCCCCCACGGGCCGCGCGGCTCACGCAACCCGGACAGCACCACGCCGACGTGCACCGGCTGATGCGGCAGCGACGCGTCGAGTTCGGCGATCTCGTCGTCGGTGGGCCGCCGGTCGGTGGGGATCAGCCCGACCGCGCGGGTGTGCTCGGTGGGCTGCACCACCTGCGCGATGGAGAACAGCGCGACGTCGCCGAAGCCACGGGACACGTTGCGCGACAATGCCTCCAGCAACGCGGGAAGCAGTGTCGTGGCCAGCTGGGGGCGGTCGGCCTCCAGCGGGTTGAGTACGGCCGTGGTGTTACGGCGGGGATCGCCGGCTTCCAGGCCCCACTGGTCGAACACCCCGGCCGGCAGGAACGGCGTGGGCAGCACCTCGACGAAGCCGGACAGCGCCAGGGCCTTGCCGATCGCGCGGCGGCGTTTCTGCGCCGCGCTCAGGCCGCCACCGGCCGGGGCCGACGGCAGCACCGACGGGATGACGTCGAGGCCCTCCAGTCGCAGCACCTCCTCGACCAGGTCGGCAGCCTGGACCAGGTCCGGCCGCCAGCTGGGCGGCGTGACGACCAGAACGGCCGGGTCGGCATCGGCGTGGACCCTCGCGCCGATCTGGGTCAGCCGGTTCACCGTGGCACCGTCGGGGTAGGTCACCCCGGCGGTGCGGTCGGGCAGGTCGACGGGCATCCGCACCGGCGGCGGCGAGAAGTCGTCGCGCGGCGGATCGCCGCGCCAGTCCGTCAGCCTCGGTTGTGCTGTGCCGCCTGCGATCTCGGCCAGCAGAGCGGCACAGCGGTCAATCGCCGCCACCGAGACGGCAGGGTCGACCGAACGCTCGTAACGCCGGCCGGCCTCACTGACCAGATGCAGCCGGCGGATGGTCCGTGACACCGCGGCGGGATCCCACACCGCGGCCTCCAGCAACACGTCGGTGGTGTCGTCGTCGATCTCGGTGGTACCCGCGCCCATCACGCCGCCGATGGCGGCGACCGCGGCGTCGTCGACGATCAGCACGTCGGCCGGATCGAGTTTGCGCTCGACGTCGTCGAGGGTCACCACGGTCTCCCCCGGATGGGCGAACCGCACCGCGAAGTCGCCGCGAATCCGGCTCTGGTCGTGGGCGTGCATCGGGTGGCCGAGTTCGAGCATCACGTAGTTGGTGACGTCGACAGCCGGTGCGATCGGCCGGATGCCGCAGAGCATCAGCCTGCGGCGTAACCACCACGGCGACTGGGCTTTCGGGTCGATCCCGGTCACGGGGCGCAGCGCGAACCGACTGACACCGGTGCCAGGCGCGATGGTGACCGGCAGCGCCGGGCCTTCGACGGGCAGCGTCGGCACTATCGCCGGATTGAAGGCGGGGTCGACGAAGTCCAGGTCATAGGCGCAGGCGATCTCGCGGGCGATACCGCGCACCGACATGCAGTAGCCGCGGTCGGGGGTGACGGCGAGGTCGAACACCACGTCGTCGAGGCCCAGCACCTCGGATGCCTCGGCACCGGGTTCGGCGGTGCCGGGCGGCAGCACCAGGATGCCGGAGTGATCAGCCCCGAGACCGAGTTCGGCCGCCGAGCAGATCATGCCGTCGGAGGTGCGGCCGTAGGTCTTGCGACTGGCGATCTGGAAGTCGCCGGGCAGCACGGCCCCGGGCAACGCCACGACGACCAGGTCGCCGACGGCGAAGTTGGTTGCGCCGCAGACGATATCGCGGTCCCGCCCCTCTCCGACGTCGACAGTGCAGGCCCGGATGGGCTTCTTGAACTCGGCCAGCTCCTCGATGGCCGTCACCCGGCCGACCCGAAGCGGGCCGGTGACCGGGCCCAGCGTGATGATGTCCTCGACCTCGTGGCCGACCCGGATCAGCGCCTGCTCGAGATCGTGCGGTTCGACGTCCCAGCCGGGGGCACCGGCCGCCACCACCTCGCGTAGCCAGCTGTAGGGGAGCCTCACAGCCCCACCCCGAACGGCATCGAGAAGCGGACGTCACCCTCGACCATGTCGCGCATATCGGGAATACCGTTGCGGAACTGCAGGGTTCGCTCCAAACCGCAGCCGAAGGCGAAACCGGAGTACACCTCGGGGTCGATCCCGGCGGCGCGTAGCACGTTCGGGTTGACCATGCCGCAGCCGCCCCACTCCACCCAGCCGGGGCCGCCCTTCTTGTTCTCGAACCAGACGTCGACCTCCGCCGACGGTTCGGTGAAGGGGAAGAAGTGCGGCCGCATCCGGGTGCGGGCGGTCGGACCGAATTCCGAGCGGGCGAAGGCGTCCAGGGTGCCGCGCAGGTTGGCCATGGTCAGGCCGCGGTCCACCGCCAGGCCCTCGACCTGGTGGAAGACCGGGGTGTGGGTGGAGTCGAGTTCGTCGGTGCGGAAGGTGCGGCCGATGGAGATGACGTAGACCGGCAGATCGCGGCTCAGCAGGGTGCGGACCTGTACCGGCGAGGTGTGGGTCCGCAACAGCTGGCGCGAACCCTCCGGGGCGATGTGGAAGGTGTCGGACTCGCTGCGTGCCGGGTGATCCGGCGGGAAGTTCAGCGCGTCGAAGTTGAACTGCTCGCTTTCCACCTCCGGCCCCTCGGCCAGCTCCCAGCCCATCGCCACGAAGGTGTCGGCGATGTGCTCGGCCAGGATGGTGATCGGGTGCCTCGACCCGGCAGGCCGGCGACCGGTCGGCAACGTGACGTCGATGGTCTCGGCCGCCAGTACCGCCGCGTCGCGTTCGGCGCGCAGCGTGGACAGCCGTTCGTCGAAGGCGCCCTGCGCCTCAGCGCGGGCGGCGTTGACCCGCTTGCCCGCGTCGGCCCGCTGGTCGGAGGGCAGCGTGGCCAGCCCCTGGCGGGCCAGTGCGAGCGGTGCCCGGTCGCCGAGGTGGTCGGTCTTCGCCCGGGCCAGCGCGTCGAGGTCAGCGGCACCGGCGAAGGCCCGGCGGGCCGCGTCGACCGCGGTGGCCAGCGCTCCCTGCGACAGCTTCTCGGGTTGCTCACCCACGCGCCGAGACTCTCCTTAGCTGGCCAGGTGTGACAGAAGG
>JAPOHV010000040.1 GCA_029979305.1 Mycobacteriaceae bacterium
AACGTCAAACCCAAGTTCGCCGTCGACGCCATGGTCGCCACCGTGGGTGAGGCGCTGCGCGCCAGAAGGTAGACTCTGGCCCGGCCGCTGGAAAACAGGGGCCGGAAGCCACGCCGCCTTAGCTCAGTCGGTAGAGCGATTCACTCGTAATGAATAGGTCGGGGGTTCGATTCCCCCAGGCGGCTCCGATGCGATGTATCCGTCGCTCTCACCGCCCGGTGCCGAACCACTTCTGCTTGAGCCGGTCGAATTCGCCGTCCTCCTGGATCGCCAGCAGCGCGTCATCGAACTGGCGCCGCAACTCACTGCCGATCGGGAAGACCACGCCGTAGTCCTCGTCCTTGAACACCGGCCCCGCCACGTCGGCGACTCCTGCACCGCGATGAGCGACGTAGTACTGCAAGACCGGCGCGTCATAGACCACCGCGTCGAAGGCGCCCGTCTCCAGTCAGGTGAAGCAGTCGTCGATTTTCGACACCCCGGTGTACTGGACCCCGAGTTTGGCCAGGGCCGGCGCCGAGGTGGTGTTGGCCACCGTGCACACCCTTTTGCCGACCAGATCAGACGGTGCCTTGATCTGGGAGTTGATCCGCTCGACGGTGAAGTTGGTGGTGAGGATCGCGGTGTAGTACGCGACGAAGATGATGCTGATGAACGTCCACAGCACCGTGACCACGCGGATCGGCCACCGTCGGGGCGGGTCGAAGGGGGCCGCGGCCAGCATGCCCAGCCCCCATCCGAACGCCTGGAAAATACCCGGGAAGTAGGAACGCGACACCATCGACCCGGGATCGCCGCGCTCCATCAGCCAGATGATGTGAGCCGGAAGCAGCGTGAGTACCAACGCGGCCCACAACCAGACGACCATGGTCTTGGAGAACACCAGTCTGAGGAAGTCGATCAGACCGGGGTGGGCGTGCTCGGTGTTGGTGGCCGGAGCGATGATCTGCAGTCCGGCGTTGAGGATGGGCTGGGAGAAGTCGAATCGCTTCGCCCGCTCGTTGGTGATCGACACCGCGCTGGCGCCCAGATCGGCTCTGCCGTCGCCGACGGCCTTGAGAAGATCTCCGACGTTTTGTTCCCAGACGTAGTTGTAGGACCAGCCGGTGTGCTTGGCGACCTCGTCGAGCAGGTCGATGGTGAAGCCGGTCCTGACGTCGCCGTCGGTCATCACGAAAGGGGTCAGTTCACGGGTCGCCACCGTGAGCTGGCGGGGGGCGGCGGCGGCGTCGGGCAGCAGGGCGGGCAGCCCGGCGATCGAGGCCACCAGCAGCACGGCGACGATCACGGCGCGAAGCCGGGCGGCGATCATTTGGCGAACCACTTCTTCTTGAGCAGCTCGTACTGACCGTCCTCCTGGATCGACAGCAGTGCCTCGTCGGCCTCGTTCTTGAGCTTGCTGCCGATCGGGAAGACGATCCCGTAGTCCTCCTCTTTGAACACCGGTCCGGCCATCGCCGCGATCCCGGCTCCGCTGTGCGATACGTAGTAGTCCAGAACCGGGGCGTCGTAGACAACCGCCTCGAATTTGCCGTCCTTGAGCCCGCTATAGCAGTCCTCGATTTTCGGCAGCGCGGTGAAAGTCACGCCCCGTCTGGTCAGCGCCGGCGGGGAGGTGGTGTTGGCCACCGTGCACACCGACTTGCCGACGAGGTCGGTCGGTGTGCTGATCTGCGAACTGATCTTGGCCACGGTGAGGTTGGTGGTCAGGATCGCCGTGTAGTACGCGACGAAGATGATGCTGACGAACGTCCACAGCACGGTCACGATCCGGATCGGCCATCGCCGCGGCGTGTCGATGGGCGCGGCGGCGAGCATGCCCAGCCCCCAACCGAACGCCTGGAAGATCCCCGGGAAATAGGAGTTCGACACCATCGACTCCTGATTACCTCGCTCCATCAGCCAGATGATGTGCGCCGGCAGCACCGTGAGCGCCAGAGCCGCGAGCAGCCACACCAGCATGGTGTGGGAGAACAGCAACTTCAGGAAATCCCACAGGCCGGGCTGCACCCGCTCGGTGCTCGACGCCGGGACGATGATCTGCAGTCCGGCGGCGATAATCGGCTGGGTGAAGTCGAACCGCTTCTCCCGGTCGGCGGTGATCGAGATGTTGCAGGCGGCCAAATCGGTCCGGCCGTCGCTGACGGCCTGCAGCATTCCGGCGACGCTGCCGGCGTCGACATAGGTGTAGCGCCAGCCGGTCCGTTTGGCGATCTCGTCGAGCAGGTCGATGGTGAAGCCGTATTTGACTCCGTTTTCGGTGATGACGAAGGGCTCGAGGTCGTAGGTCGCCACGGTGACGTCGCGCGGGGCGGCGTGGGCGGGCGTCACCGTCGCGGGCAGAGCGCCGATCGCCGCGACGAGCAGCATCGCGATCAGGGCGGCCCGAAGGCGTAGTAGCACTGGTCCTCAGACCTCTCCTCCGGATGGATGCCGGACCGCAGTCAGGATAGAACGGCCCGGGTTTGCCACCGTTGCCGCCCGTGAACGGAAACCGGCGCCGGGGCGATGGTGAGCGAGGATATTTGTAAGACCCCGCTGGAACAATGACGTCATGTTCGAGACCACACCGCCCCAGCCCCTGCCGGACAGCGTCGACCTCACCCAGCTCGACGACCCGATGGCCGCGGTGACCGCCGCGGAATTGACCGGCAGCTTCGTTCAACTCTGCATGTGTTCGACCGAACCCATGGTGGCCAGGCTTGCCGGCCAGGAGGTGATGCTGCGCAAGCCCGGCGGTATCGAACTGACCAAACGGATGTTCGCCCTGCAGTTGTACCGCCGGATCGAGGCAGACGTGTTCGGCCTGCTGCGTACCTGCGTCCCGTTGGCACACGCCGGGTTCGCGCTGTCGCGCATCGAGGCGCTGTTGCGCGAGCATTTCGCCGACGTGATCGGGACGGCCGCCAGTTACCTGCTCAGCGACGATCGTGACACAGCCATCCAGATGGCCACCGTCGCGACGACGATGGCCGCGCGGGAGGTGCGGAGCGGGGTGGCCGCCATCATCGGGGAGACCCGCGACCTGGACGAGGCGGTGTAGCGGCCGGCGAGCATCACCTCGGCGCTAGGAAGCCCACCGGACCGGATGCCAGGCACACCGTGAGCGCCGCGGTGACGGTTCGCACGGTGACCGCATCGCCGGCGCCGGGGAGCCGGACGTAGAGGCGGTTGAGGCCGGGCTTGACCGGCACCTTGGTCTCCGGGCTATCGGGTAACGAGAAGATCAGGCTGCCTTCGGTATTCGCCAGGTAGTTGATCTCCGCGGTCCACTCCGCCGGCAACAGCGGCCCGTCCAGTGGCATCCGCACCGAGGTATCCGGACCGACCAGGTATCCGCACCGGGGATCCGGCCCCGGAATGATCCGGCGCACCCAGGTCACGTCCGCGTCGACCATCCGCCCGGCGGAGTCCAGCATCCGCAGGCGGTCGGTGGACCCGGCGAACGCCGGCCGGTCGGTCACCAACGCGAACAGATGGCTGGCCAGGTTCTCCGGGCCGACGACCCGCTGCAGAATCAACGGATCGACCTCCTGGTCGAGCATCGGCGACGATGAGACCGCCCGTGCCGCCGCCAGCCCCCGCACGGCGTTGGTCAGATACGGCTTGGTCGGGTTATCTCGCCAACTGGCCAGGAACGTCGCCGTGGAGAACAGGCTGCTCATGACGAACCCCAGTCCGAGGACCGCCACCACGGCGTGACGCCCCGCCGACGCGGTCAGCCACGCCGCGCCGGGCCGGTTCGGGGCGCAGAATCCCACTGCCGCAAGCAGTGCCAGCATCACGACCAGGTCGGGCAGGTACCGCAGCGTCTGGGCGAGTTCGAGAGCGGTGAACGCCGAGGACCGCATCAGGTAGATCGGAACCTGGCAGGCCGCGGTGTAGCCGGCAGCCGCCAGCCACACCGCGCCGAGTCGCCGCTTGCGCAGCATCGACACCACGAAGACCGCCGCGAGTGCCGTCCATCCGAGCGCCATCACCGACACCGGAGGTACCGCCCACGGCGAGGCCGGTGCCCATCGCTGCCACTGCCACGGCCCGCCGACCAGTCCCGGCACCACTCCGTGCGTCACCGAACGGCGTAACAGGTCCCACGTCATCGCCAGGTCCGAACTCCAGCGCTGCTGATTGACCACCATCAGGTAAAGCGCGACCCAGGCCGCCGTCATCGCCACGGTCGCCAGCCACAGCGGTCTGCCCCGGTGCCACACCTGCGCCACCGGGTGCCGATCGCCCTGAACACGGGCGAGCAGAGCGGCGACCGTGAAGGCGGCGAATGGGATCACCGCCGACTTCTCGAAGAACAGCAGTCCCACGGCGAACGCCAGCGTGCCGGTGACCGCGTAACGCCGAGAACCGGTGCGTATCAGCAGGATCGCGTCGCCGCACACCCATGCCATCGCCGCCACCATCGGCAGATAGTTCAGCGCCGCGGCCCACCAGGCGAACGCCGGCACCCCCAACGGGGTGAAGAGGGCAAAACACAGCGGCGCCAACAGAACTGGTCGCCACCCGAGAATCACCCACAGCGCCCGCAGCAGCGCCAGCGAGGCGATCAACTGCAGGACCACAAGGCTCAGTGCCGGCCAGGTCCACACCAGCGGAGCCAGCCGGGTGATTGCTCCGCCGACCAGGAAGGCGGCCGGCATGACATGACCGTCGTGGTCGGTGAACAGATACGACGGCGCCAGTAACGGGTGGGTGCCGGCCCGCCCGACCAGGATCAGGTCATCCCAGTAGAAATAGCCGCCAAACGCCAGTACCGCGCGGACCACCAGCTGCAGTGCCACCAGCGCGACCGCGGCCGCGGCGACCGGGTGCACGCGGAATACCGGCCGGACGAGACTGAACATGGACCGTGGTCGGTCAGCCCTGCTCGGGCGTTCTGGCGTTCTGCAACGCCACCGCCCGCACCAGCCGGGCGTAACGCAGTTCCAGTTCCTTGAATCGCAGATAGGTGCTCATGGTGGTGAAGACGAAGGCGATCACCAGGGCGTAGAACAACAGGTCGGTGCCGCGGTCCACGCCCAGCCAGTTGGCCAGGACGGTGGTGTCGTCGGGCCGCAGAATCGCGTAGACCGCCGCGATAACGAACAGCACATAGCCGACCTTGACCCAGGCCTTCGCCTTGGCGTTGGTGCGTGCCTTGAGCAGGTACACCAGAAGCGCGATCACGGCGGCGATCAACAGAACCTGAATCCAGTTCACCGGCGCATCCTTCCCCGCAGAAACCCGTCGAAGACGATGTTCACCCCGTTGAGCAACGGCTGGCCCTTCGACATCGAGTAGTCGGTGTAGAGGATCTCCACCGGCTGTTCGGCCACCCGCCAACGGTTCTCGTCGATGAGCTTGATGAACTCCCCGGCGTGACTCATTCCGCTCATGGTGAGGGTGAGGTTGTCGGCAACGGTCCGGTTGAATACCCGCAGCCCGTTGTGGGCGTCGGTGAGCCCCAGCCGCCGGCTGCTCGGGCTCAGCATCGCCGCGGCCCTGAGGATGAGCCGCTTGGCCGGCGGGGTGCGGTTGACGGTGTTGCCGGCGAACCGGGTCCCGATCACCACGTCGACATCGCCACGGGCAAGCCGCCCGAGCATCGCCAGAACGTCGGCGACGCGGTGCTGTCCGTCGGCGTCGAAGGTGACGAAAAGCTGAGCGCCGGGCTGCCGGCGGGCGTACTCGACGCCGGTCTGGATCGCCGCACCCTGGCCCAGGTTCACCGGATGTGACACCACATGCGCGCCGGCGCGCAGGGCGACCCGCGCGGTGTCGTCGCGGCTGCCGTCGTCGACGCACACCACGTGGGCGAACACCGACTTCAGGTCCGCAACGACATCGCCGACGGCCTGCGCTTCGTTGAATGCTGGAACGATGATCCAGACGCCGGATGTGTCGATGTGCTCAACGTACACGCTGATCGGGGCCGAATCGGTGTGGCTCAGGCGGCGCGCGCCAGGGCCGCGAGGTGCACCGCGATGCCCACCAGCGGCCCGCACAGCAACGCCACGACGGTGCGTCGCTCGAGGTCCAGTGGCAGGGTGAGCAAGAGCGTGGCGGCCAGCGTCGCACCCACCCATCCGATCGCGTAGGCCCGATGCAGCGCCGCCGCGACCGCGGCGGCGCCGGTCAGTGTCAGCAGCGCGATGGAGACGGCCGCCGCGGTCAGCCAGGCCAGCAGAGCGCCGCTGGTCTGGTAGTCGGCCCCGAAGGCGGTCCGCAGCAGCCACGGGCCCAGCAGGAAGGCCGCCACCACCCCGACCGCACCGACCGCGGCGGTGATCGACGCCGGCGCCGCCAGTGCGGCAAGCCGGGCCTTGCGGTGATCGACGAAATAGGCGATCAGGTTGCCCTGCATCGCTGTCATCGGCACCAGCAGCGGTGCCCTGGTCAGCGTCACGGCCAGGATCACCACACCGCCCGCTGCGCCCAGGTGGCCGGATGTGGCCTTGAGCAGCACCGGGAATCCCATGATCAGGACCGCACTGGCACCGGCCGCGGCGATCGAGTGCGCGGCGCCGCGCAGGAAGTCTGAAACCCCGCCGTTGGTGGGCAACCGGGCCGCCCCCCGCGCAGTCGGTGAAGCGCCCAGCACCAGCAGCCACGCCAGCGAACCGGCGACGGTGGCCCACAGGAACCCGTCGAGTCCCCAGCCGAACGCGAATGCCGCCACGGCCACCAGCACGCGGGTGAGGGCATCGGTCACCATCAGCGAGCCGTACAGCGACCAGCGGCCAGCCCCGGCGAGCATGCCGAGCAGCGTCGCGTGCATGCAGAATCCGGCCAGCCCCAGCGACAGCAGCACGACCGAGAGCGGCCGGGACTCGGCGAACACGTGTGGCGCCCACAGCGGCGATGTCACGGCGATGGCGGCTCCCGCTGCGAGTCCGACTCCGGCCGCCACCCGGATCGGCCGGGTGTGCGGCCCGCCTGATCCGGCCGGTGATGCCGGTGCCGGGACCGAGGCCGCCGATCGCACCTCTCGGGTCGCCTCCTGCAGCAGGCCGTTGGCCGCTCCGGTAACCACGCCGAACGCACCCCAGAACACGCCGAACACCGAGAACCCCGCCGGTTCCAGCCGGCGCGCCGCCAGGTACATCACGCCGTAGCCACACAGCGCGGCGACCGCGGTGGCCACACCCACCCGCGCGACGCTGCCCCGCGCCACCGGCCCGGCGCTGCCCGTCGCCGCATCGAACGCAGCGTCGGTCACAGTGCCGGCACGCTGGTCGAATACAGCCAGTCCTGCCAGAGGGTCCGCAGGGATATGTCGGAGTAGTTGGCCGCCAGACCGGTGAAGTCGTCGGTTACCGCTGTGCCATGCCGGTACCGGGTGGTCCATTCCTTCAGCAGTGCGAAGAACTTCTCGTCGCCGACCGTGGTGCGTAGCTTATGAAGTGTCAGGGCGCCGCGCTTGTAGACCCGGTCGTCGAACATGTACCGCGGCCCCGGATCGGACAGCAACAGATCCTGATTCGCGACCAGCAGTCGCCGATGATGCTGGTAGGCGAGATCGGCCACCGTGCGCCCTCCCGAGTGTTCCGACCACAACCACTCCGCATAGCAGGCGAATCCCTCGTGCAGCCAGATGTCGCGCCAGCGGCGTGCAGTCACACTGTTGCCGAACCACTGATGGGCCAGTTCGTGGGCGATCAGCCGTTCAGAACTCCGGGTGCCGTCGCAGTGGTTGGCGCCGAAGATCGAAACACTCTGGGCCTCAAGGGGAATCTCCAGCGGATCGTCGGTGACCACGACTGTGTAGCCCGCCTCGAATGGGTAGGGGCCGAACAACTTGATGAACAGCTTCATCATCGCAGGCTGACGACCGAAGTCGTGGTCGAAGTGAGTCCGCAGGCGGTGAGGGAGCACCGCCTGCATGTGTACGGGTGTCTTGGGAAGCCGGTGCAGGCCATAGTTGCCGATCTGGACTGTCGCCAGGTAGGTCGAGGTCGGCTCGGGCTGTTCATAGGTCCACACGGTGTGGCCCGCACGGGCCCGCCGCGACACCAGTTTGCCCGGGGCGACGGCGTAATAGGGACTGTCGGTGCTGATCGAAATCCGGTAGCTCGCCTTCGAACTCGGGTGGTCGTCGCACGGAAACCAGGTCGGCGAGCCGTTCGGCTGCCCGGCGACCAGAGCGCCGTTGGACAGTTCCTCGAAACCGACCTCACCCCAGATGGTCCGCACCGGCCGAGGGGTTCCGCCGTAGCGCACCGCGATCGACATCGCCGATCCGGCCGGAAGAGCGGAAGGGAGCCTGATCCGCAGTTTGCCCGAGGACGTCGAGAATCCGGCCGGGCGGCGGCCGTTCACGGTCACCTTGGTGACGGCGAGCGTATCGGCCAGATCGAGGGTGAACGTCTGCAGCGACGCCAGCGTGATGGCGGTGATGGTGGCCGCACCGGTGAGCCGATTGCTGTTGACCTTGTACTCCAGATCGAGTTCGTACCGCGAGACCCGGTAACCGAAGTTGCCGTTGTCCGGCAGGTATGGATCGATGACCGGCGGGCCGCTGCGCTTCTTCGCAGGAGTCTTCACGCCGCGCGATTCCCGGCTTTGGCGCGCTGCCCGCGACGCGAAAGTGACCAGGGCGCAATGGGATTTCCCTGCCAGCGGGTCGACGGCGGAACCTCGTCACCGCGCATCACCAGTGACGCCGGACCGACCGTCGCGCCCGCCCCGATTCGGCAGGCGGGCAGGGCAACGCAATGCGGGCCGAGGGTCGCGCCCGCTTCGAGCACCACGGTGTCCATCCGCATGATCCGGTCGTGGAACAGGTGGGTCTGCACAACGCAGCCCCGGTTCACCGTGCTGCCGTCGCCGAGAGTCACCAGGTCGGCCTCGGGCAGCCAGTAACTCTCGCACCACACCCCGCGGCCGATCCGTGCTCCCAGCGCACGCAGCCACAGGTTCATCACCGGCGTGCCGCTGGCGGCGCGGGCGAACCACGGCGCCGCCACCGTCTCGACGAAAGCGTCAGCGACTTCGTTGCGCCAGACGAAGGACGACCACAGTGGCTTCTCGCCGGCACGGATGCGCCCCACCGCGAGCCATTTGGCGGCTACCGCGATGACGCCGGCGATCGCTCCGGCGACCAGCAGGACAGGCCCGCATGCCAGCACAGCCCAGCCGAAGCCGCCACGCAGCACGGCGGCCTGCAACGCCGCCAGCATGCCCACTCCGATGGCGAAGGTGACCATCATCGGCACCAGCCGGCAGGTCTCGACGGCACCGCGGGCCAGTTTCAAGCGGAGCGGCGGGTTAAAGGTCAGTTCCAGATCGGCGCTGTCGGCCTGCCGCCGCAGCCGGATCGGCGGGCTGCCCAGCCACGACGATCCGGTCTTGGCCTTCGGCGGGGTGGCCGACAGGACCGCCACCAGACCGTCGTCGGGAACCCGCCGGCCCGGCTGGGTGATGCCGGAGTTGCCCAGGAAGGCGCGCTTTCCGACGGTCGCGGGGGCGACGTGGATCCACCCGCCGCCGAGTTCGTAGGACGCCACCATGGTGTCGTCGGCCAGGAAGGCGCCGTCCTCCACCACGGTGAACTTGGGGGTCACCAGCGCCGTGGAGATCTCCGTGTTGCGGCCCACCCGGGCGCCGAGAATCCGCAGCCACAGCGGGGTCAGCAGGCCGGCATACAGCGGGAACAGGTAGTTGCGTGCGGCGTCCATCAGGCGTTCGGTGCTCCACAACTGCCAGCCCGACCGGCTGCGCACCGGGTGGTAACCCTCCTTCAGACCGACCGACATGACCCGCACCCCGACGACGGTCAGCAGCGCGTAGACGACCGCGGCGGTCAAGGTGGCTACCGGGATCCACGGCGCAGCCGCCCGCACCGCCTCGGCGAGCGTCGCGGTGTCGCGGACGATCCAGGCGAGCAGCGAGAGGCCGGCACCGAGAGCCAGCAACGGCAGCGCTCCCAGCAGCATCGAGGACAGTCCGTAGACCACCACCCAGTGCGCGGCGCGCGGCGGACGGCGGTCCGGCCACGGGTGGCGGGCCTTGCCGGACTTCACCGCGGGCGAGCCCTTCCAGTACTGGCCGTTCTTGACCTTGCCGACGACCGCCGATCCCGCCGCGACGTCGGCGTCCTTGCCCACCACCGCTCCGGGCAGCAGCGTGGTCCGTGCGCCGATGGTGGCGTCGTTGCCGACGGTGATCGGACCGACGTGAAACAGATCGCCGTCGATCCAGTGGCCGGTCAGGTCGACCTCGGGTTCGATCGAACTGCGGTGTCCCAGGGTGAGCATCCCGGTAACCGGGGGAGCGGAGTGCAGATCCACGCCCTTGCCGACCGAATTGCCCAGCGCCCGTGCGTAATACACCAGCCAGGGCGCTGCGGCCAGGTTCTCCGCTCCGCTGGAGTCGGCCACTCGTTCTGCCAGCCATACCCGCATGTGCGCGGACCCGCCGCGCCGGTAGGTTCCGGGCCGCAGGCCGGACAGCAGCATCCGGGCGCCGATCACTGCGATCCCCATCCGGCCCACGGGGGTGATGAACACCACGAACGCGGCGGCCAAAACCCGCCAGTCGATTTCGACCAGCCATGGCAGCGGATGCACGCGGGCCGCGATGTTGTTGATCAGCGCCAGCCAGGTCACCCACTGCAGACCGGTGAGGGTGGCCAGTGGCAGCGTCAACGCCACCTGGGCGGCCCGGGCGGCCGCCGGCATCGGCGCCACCTGCCGCTGCGGGACATCCTCGGGTGGCGCCTGTTCGGCGGCCATCTCGTCGAGGAAGCCGGCCAGTGATCCCAGCCGCGGGTGGTCATAGAGCTGGGCGACGGTCATCGCGGGGAAACGCGACCGCAGTGCCACCACCAGTTGGGCGGCCGACAGCGAACCGCCACCGAGTGCGAAGAAGTCGGCTTCCGGGCCGTCCACCACGGTGCCCAGCACGTCCTGCCAGTGCCCGGCGAGCCAGCCCATGGTGCCGCCGAGCTGGGAGCCGACGTCGGGGACGTCGCCCGGCGGCGGCCACGGCAACGCGGCGCGGTCGACCTTGCCGGAGGTCCGGGTGGGGAGCTCGTCGACCAGGACCAGGCGCGGAACCAGAGCGGCCGGCAACGCCTCGGCCAGCTGCGCCCGGGCGACCGCCAGGTCGAATCCGGGGTCGGCTGAGGCGATGTAGCCCACCAGAACCGGTGTGCCGCTCGATGTTTTGCGGACCGCCGCCGCGCCGCCGCTGACGCCGGGCAGATGAACCAGAGCGGAATCGACCTCGCCGAGTTCGATGCGCCGGCCGCCGACCTTCACCTGATCATCGGCGCGGCCCTGGAAATACAGGCCTTCCGGCTCCAGTCGCACCAGATCGCCGCTGCGGTAGGCCCGCTGCCAGCCCAGGGCCGGCATCGGGGCGTACTTCTCGGCATCCTTGGCCGGATCCAGGTAGCGGGCCAGCCCGACCCCGCCGATCACCAGTTCGCCGACCTCGCCGACCTCGACCGGGACACCCGCCTGATCCACCACCGCGAGGTCCCAGCCCGGCAGCGGCAGCCCGATGCTCACCGGGGTGTCACCGGAGAGTCGGGCGCCGCACGACACCACGGTAGCTTCGGTGGGCCCGTAGGTGTTCCACACCTCGCGGCCATCCACCGCCAGGCGTTCGGCCAGGTCGGGCGGGCAGGCCTCCCCGCCGAAGATCAACAACCGCACCGCCTCCAGCGCCTCGGCCGGCCACAGCGCGGCCAGCGTCGGCACCGTCGAAACCACGGTGATGTCCCGCGACACCAGCCAGGGGCCCAGGTCCATGCCGCTGCGCACCAGCGCGCGTGGCGCGGGCACCAGGCAGGCGCCGTTGCGCCAGGCCAGCCACATCTCCTCGCAGGAGGCGTCGAAGCCGACCGACAGTCCGGCCAGCACCCGGTCATCCGGGCCGATCGGGCTGTCCCGGAGGAATATCTGGGCCTCGGCGTCGACGAACGCCGCCGCGCTGCGGTGGCTGACCGCAACCCCCTTGGGGGTCCCGGTGGAGCCCGAGGTGAAGATGATCCAGGCGTCGTCGTCGACCATCGGCGGGCCCGCACTCCAGCCTCGGGAGGACCCCGGGCCGCGGACCAGTCCCGACTCGGTGATGACGCCGGCCACCCCGGCCTCGGAGAACACCAGGTGCGCGCGCTCGTCGGGGTCGTCGGCGTCCACGGGTACGTAGGCCGCGCCGGTGGCCAGCGCCGAGAGAATCGCCAGGTACAGCGAGTAGCTGCCCGAGGCCATCCGTATTCCGATCCGGTCTCCCCGGCCGATCCCGCGGGCTGCCAGCCAGCGGAGGCCCGCCTCGAGGTCCTCTATCACCTCGCTGTAAGTCAGCCGAACCTCGCCGTCGTCGATGGCGGGAGCATCCGGGTAGCGGGCGGCGGTGTCATACAGGATGTCGACCAGGGTCCGTGGCGGCGCGGCTTGCTCGGAGAGCAGGTATTGGGCGGGAATTGCGGGCATTGCCAGGAATCCTAGGGTCAGCGGCCGGTGGGTGCCCCCGTCTCACGCCGACGGAGCGAACCTGCGAGACTGGCCGTGCAGAGGGGAGTATTCCTTCGCCGCGGTGTCGTCACCACGTCGGTCGTCTATCGGCCGTCCGGTTCCGCGGGCCGGCCCGAGTCGTTGCGGGCCGGCGGGAGAGACCTCGGGCGCGCTCGTTGACACCCCCGGAGGTCTGCCCAGTGAACGTTTCCGGCCTCGAGTGGGGCGCGACGCTGGCGGTGACCCTCGCCGTCCTGGGCGTCGACGTCCTGGTCTTCGCGCGGCGCGCACATGAGCCGAGCCGCCGCGAGTGCGTCACCGCACTGAGCTTCTACGTCGGTCTGGCGCTGCTCTTCGGCGCGTGGGTGTGGAACTTCCACGGTGCCCAGTTCGGTCTGGAGTTCTACGCCGGATGGCTGACCGAATACAGCCTCTCGGTGGACAACCTCTTCATCTTCATCATCATCATGGCCAGCTTCAAGGTTCCCAAGCACTACCAGCAGCAGGCCCTGCTGATCGGAATCGTGCTCGCCCTGATCTTCCGGGGCGTCTTCATAGCTTTGGGTGCCGTTGCCATCCAACGCTTTTCGTGGATCTTCTACTTCTTCGGGGCGTTCCTGGTGGTGACTGCCGTCCGGTTGGCGCGCGACACCGAACACAGCGATGACGCCGACAACGCCGTGGTCCGGTTCGCGAAGACCTACCTCAACACCACCGACTCGTGGCACGGATTGAAGCTCTACGTCAAACGCGGGCGCAAACGTGTGATGACGCCGATGTTCCTGGTGATCGTCGCATTGGCCACTACCGACCTGCTGTTCGCCTTCGACTCCATCCCGGCGATCTACGGGCTCACCCAGGAGCCCTATCTGGTGCTGACGGCCAATGTCTTCGCGTTGATGGGCCTGCGGCAGTTGTACTTCCTGCTGGGTGATCTGCTCAACCGCCTGGTCTACCTGTCCCAGGGCCTGGCCTTCATCCTGTTCTTCATCGGCGTCAAGTTGGTGCTGCACGCGTTGCACGAGAACACGGTGCCCTTCATCAACGGCGGCCGAGGCATCGCGGTGCCGGAGATTCCCACCTTGCTGAGCCTTGCGGTGATCCTGCTGACACTGCTGGTGACCATGGTGGCCAGCCTCATCAAGTCCAAGCGGGATGCGGAAAGCTGAGCCGGCGGCTCAGACCCAGTTGTCGTAACCGCCGTCGGGGCCGAGCATTCGCTCGAGCCTGGTCCGGTTGATTTTGGCGATCTCGTTGCGCAACACCTTGCGCTCGGTCTCGGTGTCGTTGTGCATGCGGTCGGCGATCGCGGCGACCACCGCCGAGGCCGGGCAGTCCTCGGTGACGCACATGACGAATTCGAACCCGAACTTGTCGGCATAGCCGCGCGCCGAACTGTCCAGCAGGTGCATGACGCCGGGGCGTTCGTCCCACAGCGCGCAGTGCTCGGCGTGCGAGCGGGCGCTGCCGGGCCGGCTTCCCAGCTTCGGGTAGGCCTGCAGGATGTCGTCGACGGACGCCTCCGACAACGCGAACAACAGCGAGTCGGCCTGGCGGAACAGGGCGGCGCGGTCCGGGTAGGGCCGCCCTGTTGCGAGGTCCGCGGCCATGGTGACGCTGTTGCAGCACTCGTAGAGCGCGTGGATGGCGCGGCGGGTCGGCATCCTGTTGAAGGCGTCAAGCCCGATGCCCTGGTGCATCAACACACCATGGATCATTCAAAACACAGTTCACGACGGGGTTAACCCACTGCACAGCAGGGTTACCGCGCGTTACGGCCAGGAAAACTCTTCCGCCGGCCGGCCGTCAGTGCCCCTCGGCGGCGAAGCGCTGCCGGGACCGCTCGACCTCGGCCTCGGCCTCGGCGCGGCCCACGAAGTCCGCGCCCTTGACGTGCTTGCCCGGTTCGAGATCCTTGTAGTGAACGAAGAAGTGTTTGATCGCCTCGAGTTCGAACGGCGGTAGGTCGGCCAGGTCGTTGATGTGGTCCCAGCGTGGGTCGCCGGCCGGCACGCACACCACCTTGTCGTCACCGCCTGCTTCATCGACCATCTGGAACATCGCGACCGGGCGGGCCTCCACGATCACTCCCGGGTGTACCGACTCCGGCAGCAGCACCAGCGCGTCCAGTGGATCGCCGTCCTCACCGAGCGTGTCCTCGATGAACCCGTAGTCGGCGGGGTAACCCATCGGGGTGTAGAGGTAGCGGTCCAGTCGCAGCCGACCGGTCGCGTGGTCGACCTCGTACTTGTTGCGCTGGCCTTTCTGGATTTCGATGGTGACGTCGAACTGCACCGCGCAACTCCTTCCACTGTCCGGTCGCCCCGGCGCGACGAGACACAACCCTAACGAGGGATTCGCGCCTGCACGCCCTCGTTGGGCACAATAAGACGCAAACCGAGGAGAGGCATGCTTCGCAGACCCCGGCGTATCAGCCACGTCGCGCTCGCCGCTGCGGTGATCGCGCTGGTCGCCGTGGTGGTGGCGGCGGCTGCGCTGCTGACCTCGGGCGGCAGGAGCAACGCCTCGGCCCCGCCGCCGCGTCCGCCCGCCGCCTCCAAGCCCGCACTGGTGCCGCTGACCGACGCGGCCGGACTGCCGACCACCGGCGGCATGACCGCGGCCCTGGCCGCCGCGGCCGCGAACCCGAATCTGGGCAACCTCAGCGGCAGGATCACCGACGCGCTCACCGGTGCCCAGATCTGGGAGCAGCGGGCAAACCTGCCCATGCAGCCGGCTTCGACCAACAAGCTGCTGACGGCGGCGGCGGCACTGCTGACCCTGGACCGCAACGCCCGGGTGACGACGACGGTTCAGGCCGCCGACCAGACCCGCATGCCGGGGGTGGTGGTGCTCGTGGGTGGCGGTGACCCGACGCTTTCGGCGTTCCCGCCCGGCACCGAGACCTGGTACCGGGGCGCTGCCAGGATCTCCGATCTGGCCGACCAGGTCCGCAGCAGCGGAGTGACGCCGACCGCGGTCCAGGTCGACACATCGTTGTTCAGTGGACCTGACATGGCGCCCGGCTGGGACCCCGAGGACATCGCCGGTGGCGACATC
This sequence comes from Mycobacteriaceae bacterium, assembly GCA_029979305.1. Lineage (GTDB taxonomy): Bacteria > Actinomycetota > Actinomycetes > Mycobacteriales > Mycobacteriaceae > Mycobacterium. The sequence goes on from JAPOHV010000040.1 coordinate 15,510, forward strand.
TCGCCGATCCAGTCGGTGATGATCGACGCCGGACGCATCCAGCCCACCACCGAGGAGTCGCGGCGCTCGCCGACCCCGGCGCTCGACGCCGGGCGCGCGCTGGCCTTCGCGCTCGGGGTGGACCCCGCGAAGGTCACCTTCGCGCCGGGGCCCGCCGAGGGGCGGCAGTTGGCGTCGGTGCAGTCCGCCCCGCTGATCGAGCGGCTGACCCAGATGATGAACGCGTCCGACAACGTAATGGCCGAAACCATCGGCCGCGAGGTGGCCAGGGCCACCGGGCGCCCGTCGAGCTTCGCCGGTTCGGTGGACGCGGTCACCGCCAAGCTCGCCGCGGCCAAGATCGACATGGCGGGTGCGTCGTTGGTGGATTCCAGCGGCCTTTCGGTGGCCAACCTGTTGACCGCCAACACACTCGACGGTGTGGTCAACGCCGCTGCCGGGACCGACCAGCCGTCGTTGCGCCCGCTGCTGGACATGCTGCCGGTGGCCGGGGGCAGCGGCACGCTCTCGGACCGGTTCTACAGTTCGGACCCGAAGAAATCCTCGGCGGGTTGGCTACGCGCCAAAACCGGATCGCTGACCAAGACCAACGCCCTGGCGGGGATCGTCACCGATGTCAGCGGCCGGGTGCTGAGCTTTGCCTTCATCTCCAACAATGCCGGGATGGAGGGCCGCACCAGGCTGGATGCGCTGGTCGGGATCCTGCGCACCTGCGGCTGCGGATCATGATCCGGTGCCTGCCGCCTCGCAACTGACCCTCGGCCGCGCCGTCGACTGGCGGTTCGCCGGCACGGTGGGTGCCCGGCTGGCCCGGCCCGGCCCGCCCGCCAGCGAGTACACCCGGCGCCAGGCGATCGACGACCTCGCGCAGTCCGCGCTCGCCGCCGAGGGACCGGTCCGCGACGTCACCCTGCTCGCCGCCGGCGGCCCGGCGCCACAGCCGCGGGTCGTCGACCGCGTGCAGTGGATCCGGGCCGCGTCGGACTCGATGCGGGTGATGACCGGTGGGACGGACGAACCCGGTAGCGCGATCTCAGGGCGGGTCACCGGCGCCCAGACCGGCGCGGTCCTGGCTTACATCTCCTCCGGCATCCTCGGGCAGTATGACCCGTTCGCCGCCGGGGACGGCGATCGTCGGGGAGCCCTGCTGCTCGTCTACCCGAACGTCATCTCCGTGGAACGCCAACTTCGGTTGTCGCCCAAGGATTTCCGGTTGTGGGTGTGTCTGCACGAGGTCACCCATCGGGTGCAGTTCACCGCTAATCCCTGGCTCGTC
>JAPOHV010000039.1 GCA_029979305.1 Mycobacteriaceae bacterium
ACCGCGTGGTGGGCGCCGACGTTGCGGGCCAATTCCAGCGCCTCGGGTTTGACGTCGACGGCGATCACCTGGGCTGCGGTGGTGGCCCGCGCGATCTGCACCGCGATGTGCCCGAGGCCACACACACCGATCAGCACGCAGGTGGCGTCCGGGGTGAGCTTGGGCCAGGATCGGCGGATCGCGTGGTACGGCGTCAGCCCGGCGTCGGTCAGCGGCGCGGCGACCACCGGGTCCAGTCCGCCGGGTAGCGGCAGCAGGTGGCGCTGGTGCGGCACCAGCAGGTAGTCGGCCATACCGCCGTCGAGGCCGAGGCCCCCTCCGCCGATCAGCGACGGCCGCTCGCAATAGTTTTCGATGCCGACCACGCACCGCGGGCACAGGCCGCACCCCCACGCGCCATACACCGCCACCGGGTCACCCTCGGTCAGGCCCTCCACACCGGCCCCGGCGGCGTGCACCCACCCGGCCGTCTCATGGCCCAGTGTCATCGGCAACCCCCACACCGCCGAGGCGTCGAGTTCGTAGAGCACGTGCAGATCCGAGTGGCAGGCCCCGGCCCCGCCGACCTTGACCACCACCTCCCCGGGACCCGGCACCGGGTCGGGAACCTCCATCAGTTCCGGTTCGCGCCCGAAGCCCACCATCCGCAATGCCCGCACTGTGTCTCCTTCGCGATCGTCGAAAGTCCTTCGATTAGACCCCGTTGGGCCGGTCGCGAACCGGTAATGCGGCATGCTGTGAGCCGTGCTGCTGCTCACCGGCCTCATCGGCCAGCGGGTGCTGACCCCGGACGGCCGGGAGGCGGGCCGGCTGGCCGATCTCGCGGTGCGACTGGACGGTGCCGCGTCCAGCCGGATGGTGGAACGGCTGGTGCTGCGGTTGCCCGGCGGCCGGCTGGCCATGCTGCCCTGGGACCTGGTCGGCGGATTCCCGCCCGGCGTGCTGGTCCTGACCTCCGCCCCCGAGCCGGCGGGTTTCGACCGGGCCGGACTGGCCGGCGCCCTGACGTCCGATGAGATCCTGCTCAAGCGCGACGTCCTCGACACCCAGGTCGTCGACGTCGTCGGCCAGCGGTTGGCCCGTGTCGCCGACGTGGTGCTGCGCCGCACCGACGGTCACCTCGAGGTGCTGGGCGTTGAGGTCGGTTTCAGCGGCGTACTGCGCCGGCTCGGCCTGCGCCGCAAGCCTGTCGAGGAGGACATCGTCGCCTGGTCGGACCTGCACCTGACCTCCGAGCGGGGCCACCGCGTGCAGTTGTCGACACCGCGCTCGGCGGTGCACCGGCTCGATGCACGTGGTCTCGCGTCGTTGGTCAGCCGGGTTGACGTCGAAGCCGCCAACGAAATTCTCGCGGTGCGCGATCCGCAGCTGGCCGTCGACGCGGTGCGGGTGGTGCATCCGGAGGTTGCGGAGCGGATCCATCGCCGCTCGGTGCTCAGCGGCCGGCGCTTCTTCCGCTCGGGCGTATGGCCGCATCGCCGCCACCTGATCCGTCAGCGGCGCTCGTGAGACCGGGCGGACGGACCCGGTGGGCGGCGCTGCTGGCCGTCGTCGGGCCGGGGCTGCTGGCGGGACTCTCCGACGACGACCCGGCCGGAATCACCACCTATTCGGTGCTCGGCGCCGACCACGGCTATCAGCTGCTGTGGGTGCTGCTGCTGTCCACGGTGGCGCTGGTGGTGTTCCACGGGCTGGCGGCGCGGATGGGCGTCGTGACCGGTCAGGGGCTGATCGGGCTGGTACGCCAGCGCTACGGCGTCAAGGTCGGCGGCGCGGTGCTGGCCGCCCTGGTTTTCGCGAACGTCGGTACCACCTGCGCCGAATTCGCCGGCATCGCAGCGGGTTTCGAGCTTTTCGGCGTCAGTCGTTACATCAGCGTGCCGGTCGCAGCGGTGGCGGTGTCGCTGCTGGTGCTGCGGGGCAGCTTCCACCGGGTCGAGCGGCTGCTGCTGCTGCTGTCGACGGTGTTCCTGGCCTACATCGTCTCCGGGTTCATGGCCCACCCGGACTGGGGGGCGGCACTGCGGGGCACCGTCGTGCCGACCATGCCGATGACCGGCGAGGCGGTCGCGATCGTCACCGCGACGCTGGGCACCACCCTGGCGCCGTGGGGCCTGTCGTTCATGCAGTCCTACGCGGTGGACAAGAAGCTTCGCACCGAGGACCTGCCACTGGAACGCATCGACGTCGTCACCGGTGCGGTGCTCACCGGGGTCATCGGATTTTTCGTTGTGGTGGCGTGCGCGGCCACCCTGCACCGCGACGGCCGCACCATCACCGACGCCGCCGACGCCGCGGTGGCGCTGCAGCCGCTTGCCGGTGAGGCGGCCTCGCGGCTGTTCGCCGTCGGCCTGATCGGTGCCGCGATCCTCGCGGCGTCGATCCTGCCGCTGTCCACCGCGTATTCGGTATGCGAGTACGCCGGTGTCGAGGCTGCCATCGACGATCCCTACCGGGAGGCACGGACGTTCTATCTGACCTACGCCGCGATCACCATGGTCGGTGTGGCGCTGGTGTTGACCCCCGACGCGCCGTTGGTGGGCATCCTGGTCGGAACCCAGGTGCTCAACGCGGTGTTGCTGGTGCCGCTGCTGCTGGCGATGGTGGGCCTGGGCCGGGACCGGGATCTGATGGGCGGCTACGCAATCGGCCGGGCGGGCACCTTCGTCTACGGACTGACCACCGCGGCGGTGGTGGCGTGTGTGATCACCCTGGGTCTCACCGAGTTGCTCGGTTGACATGACGGCCATCGGGGTCCGGCCTGCCCGCCGCAGCGATGTCGCGGCGCTGGCGCGAACGCTGGCGCGGGCCTTTCACGACGATCCGGTGTTCACCTGGTTGCAGCCCGACTCCGGCAGGCGCGCCGCTGCACTGCCCGTCTTCTTCGCCGCGATGGCGCGCCACCACTTCCTGGCCGGCGGCGGCGTTGAAGTGGCGACCTCGGATGCCGGGGTGGCCGCGGTGGCGATGTGGGATCCGCCCGGACACTGGCAGCCCGGCCCCCGGGAGCAGATCGCACTGGCGCCCGCGATGATCCGCGCGTTTCGCGGCCGGATCGGCGCGGCCCTCGCGCTGGGCGAGGAGATGAAGGCGAACCATCCCGAGGAACCGCACTGGTATCTGGCGATGATCGGCAGCGATCCTCAGGTGCGCGGCGGGGGCTACGGCGCCGCGCTGATGCGGTCGCGGCTGGAGCGCTGCGACGCCGAGGGCGCGCCGGCCTATCTGGAGTCGAGCAACCCCGACAACCTGCCCTACTATCTGCGGTTCGGGTTCGAGGTGACCGGCGAGATCGCGGTGCCGGGCGGCGGCCCGCTGATGTGGCCCATGTGGCGGCAGCCACGATAGGGGGGTAGTGGCGGCAGCCACGATAGGGCGCCTCGCGTCGAGATTGCACTCACGCAGCTTTCGGCGCCGGATTTCCGGCCTGTGTGCAATCTCGGCGAGCTCAGCACGCGGTGGTCGAGGTATCGCGCAGCGTGACCCGGAACTGCATCACCCGATAGGGCCAGCCGCGAGAGGTGTTCCACTGCGAGACAACAAGTCCCACTCCGCCTGGGACGTCGAGCCGGCTGCCGGGCAGTACGTACCCGCCGTACAGCTGGGCCACCCGGCAGGCGTCATGGTCTTCGCCCTCCCACCCGCATCCGCGCACCGGCCGCTGGACCGGCGTTCGCATCAGGTCGGCCGTCGGGTGGGCGATGGTGCGATAGCCCAGCGAATAGGACGAGGACAGGAATCCGCCCAGCACCCAGCTGCCGCCGTCCACCCGGCGCAGCGAAAGCTCGCCCCAGGTCTCACCGGGAGGTGTGATGACCTGGGCCTGCTCGCCCCAGCCGTCATCCGACCACGACAGGTAGCGGTGCTGATCGCCGATGTGTTCCGGCCGCACCCGGCGCAGGATCAGGCCCTTGTTGCGCTGGAAGCCCGTCGACACCACGTACACCCAGCCGTCGGCCGGATCGAAGTCCCATGTCCAGCACTGCGCGTGGCCGCTGTACAGCCCGGCCGGGAACTTGGCGTCGCGACCCAGATGCCGCCAGGAAACGCCGTTGTCGTCGGAGCGCCAGATCTCGCTCCACAGCACGTTTCCCAGACCCCGGTTAACGATCGCGTGCAGGTACAACTCATCTCCCACCCGCAGCAGATCCGAGGGGATCACCGTGCTGATTCCGCGCCGCAGCAGGCCGGGTGTGTGGCGGTGCCGGTAATGCCACAGCTGCCGCGCGTACCGGGGGTCGGCCCCGCCGGCCATGCGGTAGGTGATGGGGTGGGTGGCGTCACCCGTCCCGATCAGGATCACCGGGGAGCGCCAGTCCCCGGCGCCGACGCGGTTGCCGGAGAAGGTGTCGCCGAACACCGACACCAGGTTCCCGTCGGCGGCGCGCACCGAGGCTCCCAGATCGGTGCACATCGCACCGAGGTGATCGGTCAGGCCGGGGCCGGTCAGGTCCTTGACCTTTCCGGTGACGCCGTCAGCCGGCCGCGATACCAGCGCCATCGGTTCCGCTCACATCCACACTCCGCGCAGCGCCAGATGGGCGAGTTCGCCGATCAGGATCACCACGATCAGCCGGTAGATCCAGCGTGCCACGCCCGGAATCATCGCCACCCTGGCCGCCAGCAGTCCACCGCTCAGCGCCCCCGCCGACATCACTGCGGCAGAACCCCATTCCACATGGTGCCCGATCGCCAGCACCGGCAGCGTCACCGCGGCCACCGACAGCATGATCGCGGCCTTCGCCGCATTGGCCGACAGCACGTCGAACCGCACCGAGAGAACCAGCAGGATAAGCAGATAGGTACCGCCGTCGAGGATGATGAATCCCGTCCATATCCCGATGAGGAACACCAGCGCCAGCTGTAGCGGTCCGACCCTCGGGCTGACGAAGGCCGGCTCCACCCAGCGGGACGGCCGGATCAGCATCAGTGCCAGCGCGACGCACTCGGCGGCGATGATGGCCAGGTGCATGCGGGTCGGCGACAACGCCTCGGATATCCAGACCCCGATCAGCGCACCGGCCGTCGCTGCACCGATCAGTGGCGTGACGACCGGCCACTGGATCAACCGGGCGCGAGCGAACGACAGCGTGGCCGCCATTGCGCCGACGAGTACGGCGACCCGGTTGGTGCCGTTGGCCAATTCGGGTTCCAGTCCGAGTGCGAGCAGGATCGGTAACGAGATCGCCGAGCCTGACGACGCCAGGGTGTTGGCGAACCCGAGGCCCAGACCGGCCAGCAGCAGCAGGAATTCAGTCGGCACGGGTCAGCTCAGCACGAAGTCGGCCGGGTCGGGCTTCCGGGTCCACGCCCAGTAGTCGACGAGCCGCCACGGACTCAGCGAGTGCACGACGCCTGTCGCGTCCTTGTAGAAACTGTGCTCAATGGATGGCTGCGACCACACCAGAGTCTTCAGTTCGGCTTGGCAGCGGTCATACCAGTCGTTGTAGCGCTCAGGCAGCGGTTCCATCGCGGTCGCGTCGGACGTCAGCAGCAGGTCGATGCAGCCCATGATGTAGCGAATCTGGCACTCGGAGTGGAAGATCAGGCTGCCGCCGCTGGCAAGGTTGGTGCCCGGTCCGTACATGCAGAAGAAGTTCGGGAAGCCGGGGACGGTGATGCCGAGGTAGGCGGCCGGCCGCGACCCCCACGCCTCGTGAAGTTCGACCCCGTCGCGGCCCGTCACCGTCAGCGATGACAGGAAGTCGTTGACCCGGAAGCCGGTGGCGTAGACCAGTACGTCGGCAGGGTGTCGGGTGCCGTCGGTGTCGACGACGGCCTGTGCCTCGATATGGTCGACGCCGCCGCGCACCAACTCGACATCGTCCCGCCGCAGCGTCCGCAGCCAACTCCCGTTGTCCTGAAGGGTCCGCTTTCCGGTGGCCGGGTAGTCCGGAATCACCTTGGCGGCCAGCGATTCGTCGCCGTCGAGTTGGCTGGTGATCCATGCGGTGAACATCTGCCGGGCCATGTCGTTGGCCGCGCTGACGGCGACCTGCTGGTCGGGCCAGTCCGGGTCGACCTTGGCGGCAGCCAGGCCGGTGTCACAGCCGGGCCAGAAGATCAGGAACCGGTACCACCGTCCGTAGAACGGCAGATGGCGCAGCGCCCAGCGCACCCCGGGCCCGACAGCGGCGTGGTAGTCGGGGTTGGGGAACATCCACTGCGCCGTGCGCTGAATGATCGTCAGGTGCCGCACGGTGTCTGCGATGGCGGGGGCGACCTGGAACCCGGTGGCGCCGGCCCCGATCATCACCACATCCTTGCCGGTGAGGTCGACGCCATGATCCCAGCGGGCGGTGTGGAATGCCGGTCCGGAGAAGTCGGTGGCGCCGGGGAACTCGGGGACGAACGGCGCGTTGAGTTGCCCGACCGCGCAGATGACCGCCCGGGCGTACAGGGTCTCGACGCCGTCCTCGCCGGATACCGTCACCGCCCAGCTGCCGGTGTTCTCGTTCCAGGTCGCCGACGTCACCGTCGTGTTGAATCGGATGTGCCCGCCGACCCCGTGGCGATGCATCACGTCGGTGAAGTAGGCCTGCAGTTCGGGCTGGCGGGCGAAGAACTCGCTCCAGTGATCGGACGGTTCGAAGCTGTAGCAGTAGAAGTGGTTGCCGACGTCGACCCGGGCTCCGGGATAGCTGTTCTCCCACCAGGTTCCGCCTACGCCGGGGTTCTTCTCGATCACCGTGAACGGCACCCCCGCATCCTTGAGCCGGATCGCGGCGAGCAGGCCGGACTGACCGCAGCCGATCACGACGACCGGGAAGCCGGCGCGGGCCTTCGGATCGGACACCAATTCCCCGCCGCGGGAGTCGCGACCGTCGAGCGCCATTTCCTCGAGCATCATCGGTACGTATTCACCGGGCACCTCTGCGGCGGCGATCCAGTCCATCATCGCCCGCAGCAGCTGCGGATCCACCGGCTCGGGTTCCGGGCAGCCGCGGTCGCGGTAGTCGCGGATGATGTCGAGAGCCAGCGCGCGGGCTGCGGCTTTGTCCTCTTCGGACATGTAGCCCTGGACCTCGTTGAGAAACAGGCCCATCGGCCGCAGCGGTCCGTCGAGGATCGCCCGGCGAACGGCGTCGTCGCCGGCCATGTGCACACAGGACATCAGCAGCGCCGGTATGGACACATCCTGCAGAGCGGCGGTGATCTCGGCGTCGGAGTCGCTGAACGGCTCGCCGGCGTGCGGGTTTCGCATCGCACCTCCTGGGTGGACTGCGTCGAAGGCTAGTCGCTGCGCTCGTTTGTCGACGGCGATGGGCGTTCGCTGCGCCATCCTTCGATACCGACCGCGATCATCCGCAACTGGCGTACCGCGGTCCGCTTGATCTCGTCCACCGCGGCGGGGTCGGGTGCGTCCTCGACGGCCTCGGCGATGATGATCATCGAGTTGACGATCAGGCTGGCGAGGATGTTGAGGTCCTCGGTGCTCCACGAGTTCAGCCCGGGGAAGCGCGCCAGATCGGTGGCGAGCTCGGAGGTCAGCAACCGGATCTCGGTGCGGATCGCGTAGCGCAGCACGGTCACCCCGCTGGAGCGCTCACGGCTGATGAACCGCCAGTGCTCACGGCGATCGGTCACACTCGCGATCAGGATGTCCACGCTGGACTCGATCACCCGGTTGAAGTCCAGGTCGCCCGCTCGGGCGGAGCGCAGCATGTCGCGCAGCGACCGGAACGACTCGTCGATCAGCACCAGACCGAGCGCGTCCATCGAATCGAAGTGCCGGTAGAACGCGGCGGGCACGATCCCGGCCTCGCGGGTCACCTCCCGAAGGCTCAACGCGCTGAAGCTGCGCTCGTCGAGCAGCTTGAGCGCCGCAGCGACGATCGCCCGGCGGGTGACTTCCTTGCGCTCCTCGCGTGTCGGAGTATCGCGGGAGCGCGACCTGGATGATCTGCCCTGACGATTGGGTGTACGACTATTCACCGATGTGAACCGTACCACATCATGCCGTTTTACCTTGACGATTAGATGAACCCCGCTGCACGGTGTACACATGTTCACTAAAAGTGAGACGCGCCCCCGACTCCGCTCCCGGCTGCTTGGACTGCTCACCGGGCCACACGGCGTCGACCGATATACCGAACTGGTCGACCCGATGTGGACCACTGAAGACCGTGCCACCGTGGTCCGGGTCCGCCGCAGCACCCCCCGCAGCGTCACGCTGTGGTTGCGGCCCAACCATCCCGTCGCCGGCCATCGTGCCGGGCAGTTCGTCACCCTCACGGTCGAGATCGACGGCCGTCGCCACACCCGCTGCTACTCGCCGGCCAACGCCGAGGGAGCTGAACTGATAGAGATCACCGTCGCCTGCCACGACGACGGCACAGTCTCGGAGTACCTTCACCGATCGGCAGTGCCGGGGATGACGGTCGGCTTGTCCGGCCCGGCGGGGGACTTCGTCCTGCCGGTCCCGCGGCCGCGCCGGATTCTTCTGATTGCCGGGGGCAGCGGCATCACCCCGGTGATGTCGATGGTGCGGACCCTCGCCGACGAGGGATTCGACGGCCGTGTCGCCGTCATCCACTACACGCGAACCCGCGAGGACGCTTGTTACCGCGCCGAACTGGCCGCGACTCCGGCACGGGTACTGTACGGATACACCCGTGGGCCGGGCGGCGATCTGGCGGGCCGCTTCGGCAACGACCACCTGGCAGCCGCGATGCCCGATCCCGAGGCCGTACTCGTCTGCGGCCCGCCGGCCCTGGTCGACGCGGTCCGCCGCCACCGACCCGACGCCGTTGCAGAGACCTTCGCGCCGGTACCGCCGGTGATCCCCGACAGCCCCGGTGGCGGGCGGATCACGTTCAGCAGCAGCCGTATTGACACCGACGACGATGGCAGGACCCTGCTCGAGCAGGCCGAGTCGGCCGGCCTGGCGCCGGAGACCGGCTGCCGGATGGGCATCTGCCATACCTGCACCCGGCGCAAGGTTCACGGCGTGGTGCGCAACCTGACAACCGGCGTCCTCTCCACCGATGACGACGACGCGGTGCAGATCTGCGTGTCCATCCCGGTCGGCGACGTCGACATCGACCTCTGACAACCGCCAATCCCCAAGGAGCAGAACATGACTCACATACCTACCCTCACACCCGCCCAACTCGAGGCATTCGGCCGCGAACTCGACGCCATCAGGGAGCAGGTCGTCGCCGACCTCGGCCAGGTTGACGTCGACTACATCCGCCGCGTCATCAAGGCCCAGCGGGCCATGGAGGTCGCCGGCCGGGCGATCGTCTGGTTCCCGCTGACCTGGCTGCCCGGCACCGCACTGCTGTCGGTGTCGAAGATCCTCGACAACATGGAAATCGGTCACAACGTCATGCACGGCCAGTATGAGTGGACCGCCGATCCCGCGCTGTCCGGCCAGACTTTCGAGTGGGACACCGCCTGCCCGGCCGAGCACTGGCGGCACTCGCACAACTTCACCCACCACACCTTCACCAACATCGTCGGTATGGACCGCGATATCGGCTACGGCATCCTGCGGATGAGCGACGACCAACCCTGGCGCCCGTACTATCTGGGCAACCCGGTCTACGCCTTCCTGCTGATGATCCTCTTCCAGTACGGGGTCGCGCTTCACGAACTGGAGACCGAGCGCATCCGCGACGGCGAGATCAGCCTCGGCGACAAGCGGGAAGTGCTGCAACAGATCTGGCGCAAGACCCGCCGCCAGGTGCTGAAGGACTACGTCGCATTCCCACTGCTGGCCGGGCCGTTCGCACCCTTCGTCTTCACCGGCAACCTCACCGCGAATCTGGTGCGCAACGTATGGGCGTACGCCATCATCTTCTGCGGGCACTTCCCGGAAGGCACCGAGGAATTCTCGGTCGAACAGACCCGCAATGAGACCCGCGGGCAGTGGTACTACCGGCAGATCCTCGGATCGGCCAACCTGACCGGCGGTCGGCTGTTCCACATCCTGTCCGGCAACCTGTCCCATCAGATCGACCCCCATCTGTTCCCGGATCTGCCGGCCCGCCGGTACGCCGAGATCGCCCCCCGGGTGCGCGAGATCTGCGAGCGCTACGGCCTGCCGTACAACAGCGGGCCGCTACCCAAGCAGTTCGCCACCGTGGTTCGCAAGATCATCCGCCTGGCGCTGCCCGCACCGGCCAAGCCGCAGCCGGCGGCCACGCAACGCCTGGCCGCCTAGGGCGGCCGCAGGATCCGGATCGGGTTGCCGTCAGCCAGCTCGGGCACCGCGATGGACCCACGCCCGGTGGTTAGAGTGGCGAGCATGGCGTGGCTGCGTCAGCGGGACTCGGTGACCTGCGGGCCCAGCGTGGCGGTGATGGCCGGTGCGCTGCTCGATGCCGAGTACGGCGCACCGCTACGGGCCGAGCGTGCCCAGCAGTGGTTCGACGCCGAACAGGGCAGGGTGCACCGGGCGGTCAACACGGTGTGGCCGCGAGCGCTGGGCACCACCCCGGCCGGCATGGCGCGGGCGCTGAACGCCCATAGCAAGGTGCCCTACCGGTGGCGCCCGGCCCGTCGCCGCGACCCGCTGACCGATGTCTGCGCGGCGGTGGCCGACGGCTGGCCGGTGGCCATGCTCATCGGCTCGACGATTCCGCGGCACTGGGTGCTGCTGACCCGGATCGAGGGCGAAACGCTGAGCTGCTACGAGCCGTCATCCGGCCGTCTGGTGGCGGTGCCGGTAGCGGCGGTTCGCCAGGCCCGACTGGCGGGCCTGGGCTTCACCCGGCCGTTCTCCTTCGTCCTACCCGACCAAAGATCCGTTGCGCGCTAGCCGGTTTCGGCCCGCAGCAGAGCGATAGAGGCTGAGACGGCCGGCTCGATCATCCCCGCCACCGGGGCGCCGTCCTCAACGGTCTGCGCGGTCAGCTCCCGCAAGCCGCCGACCAGGATCACCGCGGCGGTCGGCGACAGCGGGCCCACACCGGCCCGCGCAAAGCCCGCGCCGGCGCTGAGTTGGGTGATCATCGCCGCCAGTCTGGTGAAGTCGCGGCGCAGCGTCGGCCGGGCCGCCTCGCCGAGAGCGGGCAGTTCGCGGATCCAACTCAGCGTGACAGCGGGGGTGCTCTCGATGTGGTGCACGTAGGCGGTCACCGCCTGACGCACCTGCTGCTGCCATGGGGCATCGGGGTCCACCGCGTCGGCCAGCGCCGCCACCAGGTCCTCGTTGTTGGCCGAGAGCAACTCGACGAAGCACTCCTCCTTGCCGGCGAAATGGTCGTAGAACGTGCGCTTGGAGGTGCGGGCGTGCCGGACGATGTCGGCGACGGTGGTCTCCCGGTAGCCGCGTTCGTCGACGGAGGCGGCCAGCCCGTCGAGCAACCGACGGCGGAACACCGCCGCAGTGCCGACCTCGGCCTGGTCGGCGACCGGTGTGCTCACACGATCCTCCCTTGTCAGGACCTGGTACCAGAGAGTACCGTAGGACCAGCGCGTGGTACAGGCCGGTACCGCACCACCCGGGAGGTTCGATGACGCAGGTGCCGACGGCAGACGTGCGGGTCAGCGGTGAGATCAACCTGCCCCCGGCGCCGCGGGCCCCGCGTCCCCTGGTCGGGCTGGGGTTCGTCGGCCTGCGACGGCCCACCGTGATGTGGCTGGCCCGCACCTACGGGCCGGCGGTGACCATCCGGATTCCGGTGTTCGGCGACACCGTGATGGTGTCCGACCCCGCGTTGGCCAAACAGGTCTTCACCACCAATCCCGAAGTGCTGCACAACATCCAGCCCAACCTCAGCCGGCTGCTCGGCAAGGGTTCGGTGTTCGGCCTGGAGGGTGCCGAACACCGCCGCCGCCGCAAGCTGCTGACCCCGCCGTTCCACGGCAAGAGCATCGCCCGCTACGAGCGCATCGTCGAGGAGGAGACGATGCGCGAGATGGTGTCCTGGCCGGAGGGCACCGAGTTCGCCACCCTGGATCCGATGATGCGGATCACCCTCAACGTGATCCTGCGTGCGGTGTTCGGCGCCGACGGGGCCGAACTGCAGCAGCTGCGCGAACTGCTGCCCAAGTGGGTCACGCTGGGTTCGCGGCTCGCGCTGTTCCCCACCGTCGTCCACCCACCGGGCAACTGGAGTCCGTGGGCGCGGCTGGCGGCCTACCGCAAGACCTACGAGTCACTGATCGACGAACTCATCGCCCGCGCCCGCCAGGACCCGAATTTCACCGACCGCACCGACGTGCTGTCCTTGTTCTTGCGATCCAGCTACGACGACGGCACGGCGATGACCCGCAGCGAGATCAGCGACGAACTCCTCACTCTGCTCGGCGCCGGGCATGAGACGACGGCCTCCACGCTGGCGTGGACCTTCGAACGGATCTCCCGGCACCCGCAGGTTTTGGAGCGCATGGTCGACGAGGTGGCGGGTGAGGTCAACACCTACCGGCAGGCCACCATCTTCGAAGTCCAGCGCAATCGGACCGTCATCGACTTCGCCGGCCGTAACGTGGCGGGGCCGAGCTACGAACTCGGCGAATGGACACTGCCGCAAGGCTTCTCGATCCTGGTGAGCCTGCTGATGCTGCACCGCGATCCAAACGTCTATCCCGATCCGGAACGGTTCGACCCGCAGCGTTTCCTCGACGACAAGCCCGGCACCTACTCGTGGGTACCGTTCGGCGGCGGCACCCGCCGCTGTGTCGGGGCGGCCTTCGCCAATATGGAGATGGACGTCGTACTGCGAACGGTGCTGCGGCACTTCACCATCCGCACCACCTCCGCCCCCGGGGAGAAGTGGCACCACCGCGGCGTGGCCTTCACCCCCAAGAAGGGTGGCCGGATCGCGGTCTACCGGCGCACTACGCCGCTCGGCTGAGGTCCACCGCCAGGAAGTCCAGCCGCCACAGGTCCTCGAAGAGTTCCAGTGCGGTGTACTCCAGTGCGGTCTGGTCGGTGCCGCCGAGGACGCCGCTCAGTGCCACCCGTTCGGCGATCTCGCGGATAGTGCGGTCGCCGTCGATGTTCTGGGCGAAGGCCGGATGAGTCGGATCCAGCCGCACCCGCCAGCCGGGCCGGAAGATCTCGTCTCCGGAGATGCCGCACCGAAGCCGCAGCAGCGGAACGTAATCGAGCGCCCGGCTGGAACCGAAGTCGATCTGGTAGCTGTTCTCCGGTCGTTCCGGTTTGCAGGCCAGGAAGAAGTGACAGGCGTTGAGCGTCTTCACACGTTCCATGACCGACCAGAGCTTCTCGCGCGGAAGCGCGTTCACCGCGTTGTAGAAGTCGTTGACCGGCTCGGTCAGTGTCGGCGGATAGTAGGACGTCTTGAGGAACCAGTCCTGGAACACCAGCCCGCCCGACTTCACCAGATCCAGGCAGTCGTCCACGGTGTAGCTGCGGTCGCGGCCGTGCAGGAAGGTGTCCACCAGGCCGGCGTCGAACTCCAGGTCGGGGGCTATCGACATGTAGCTGCGCAACGGATGAGACGGCCCCAGCGCGGCCACCGCCTCCTTGACCAGCGCCAGCGACTCCTCGTCCTGGCGCAGTCCCAGATCGCGGAAGATGCCCTGCATCAACTCGACTCCGGTCCGGCCGTACCGGGCGTAGAGCATGATCGCGGCGACGCCGTCCGGCCGCAGACAGTCGGCCAGCGCCTTCATGCCGACCTTCGGTTTCTCCAGGTGATGCAGCACACCGGTCGACACGATCAGGTCGAACTGCTTGTCGAGCTTCCCCACTTCCTCGATCGGGAGAAGGTGCAGCTCAAGGTTTTTCAGGGAGTACTTGTCCTTGAGGTAGCGGCTGTGATCCAACGACGGCTGGCTGACATCGATGGCCACGACCTTCGCCGCACGGTTGGTGTAGGCGAACACCGACGCCTGGTTGGTGCCGCAGCCGGCGATCAGGATGTCCATGTCGGGCTGGTAGGGCCGGTTGGGCCACAGCACCCGGTGGGCGTGGCTGGGGTCGAACAACTGCCAGTTGTTGCTCAGCCAGGTCTCGAGGTTGTGGATCGGCTCCGGGTAGGTCCACTTCTCGTACTGGCGGGCGACCAGGTCGGCGCGGGGGTCAGCCATCACATGCTCCTTGACCGGTTGGCTCAGCGGTTCCCGATGAGCGGGTTCATTTTGAGGACCGGGAGTGGGAATAGGTGCTCGCTCTCGGTGTCCTCGAGGCTGTCGTAGAGGCCGAGCGAGTACACCCCGGCTTGTTCCACCCGCATCGGCAGGTATTGGGTGAACACCCGGAACTTGACCGGCGTCGGGGGGTTGTCGTCCCAGTGCCAGCCGAACTCCAGGCTGCCGACCCGCTCGCCGTCGGGTGAGGTGGCGACGATGACCTTCACCGGGTCGTAGTCGGCCCCGCCCAGGGCGGTCACCGCCACCACAATCGGGACGGTGATCTGCGCCGGGAAATTGTTCACGTAGCAGCTCGTCATGGGGAAGCCCTTGACGGCGACACCGCCGGCGTCCTCCTCCGCGGCGCTCAGTGCCGGCGCGAACGCGACGACTCGCATTGCCTGTCTCCCCTCGAAGCCCGTGATCTGACAGGGCAACCTTAATCACAGCTGCGGGCGCCGCGGCACGGTGCCGAACAGCCGGTCATCCGGCGACGCCGAAGAGGCTGGTCGCCGGACGCCCCGCACTGCTCGGCGAGGAGGGAATCAACCTGCCCGCGGAGCTCGAGGCGGCGATGGACGAGGCGCAGGCACTCGGCCGTACGGCGATCGCTGCCGCGGTCGACGGAGAGGCGGTTGCCGTGGTCTCGGTGACCGACACGATCAAGCCCGGCGCCGCCGACGCGGTCTCGCGGCTGCGGGCGCTGGGACTCGCGCCGGTGCTGCTCACCGGCGACAACGAGCGCGCCGCACGGGCGGTCGCCGCCGAGGTCGGGATCGACGACGTGGTGGCCGAGGTGCTCCCCGCCGGGAAGGCCGAGGAGGTCGAACGGCTGCAGGCCGGCGGAGCGGTGGTCGCGATGGCCGGCGACGGGGTCAACGACGCGCCGGCCCTCGCCCTCTCGGACCTGGGCATCTCGATGGGCACCGGGACCGACGTGGCGATCGAGGCCTCCGACCTCACCGTGGTCAGCGGCGACCTGCGCCGCGTGCCCGACGCGATCTCGCTCAGCCGGGCGACCCTGCGCACGATCAAGCAGAACCTCGCCTGGGCCTTCGGCTACAACGTCGCCGCCATCCCGCTGGCCGCAGCCGGGCTGCTGGACCCGATGATCGCCGGTGCGGCGATGGCCCTCTCCAGCGTCAGCGTCGTGCTGAACGCCCTGCGCCTGCGCCGCTTCCATCCGGGCCGCTAGCGTCGGCGCCATGGAGGCGATGGTCTTCACCGCCCCGGGCCAGCCGCTCGAGCGCCGGGAGCTGCCGGTGCCCGAACCCGGGCCCGGGCAGGTGCTCGTGAAGGTCCACGCCTGCGGGATCTGCCGCACCGACCTGCACATCCTCGACGGCGAGGTGCCGGTGCCCGACCCGCCGAGAATCCCCGGCCACCAGGTGGTCGGCGAGGTCGTAGGCGGCGAGGGCCACGCGCCGGGAACGCGGGTCGGGATCCCCTGGCTGGGCTGGACCTGTGGCGAGTGCCGCTGGTGCACCAGCGGGCGCGAGAACCTCTGCGAGAGCGCGCTCTTCACCGGCCGCGACATCGACGGCGGCTTTGCCGAGTACGCGGTCGCCGACCACCGCTACTCCTTCGCCCTGCCCGACGGCTACGGCGACATCGAGGTCGCGCCGCTGCTCTGCGGCGGCCTGATCGGCTACCGCGCCTACGGAATGGCCCCGGGCAAGCGGCTCGGCCTCTACGGCTTCGGCGCCGCCGCCCACATCATCTGCCAGGTCGCCGTCCACGAGGGACGCGAAGTCGCCGCCTTCACCAGCCCAGGCGACACCGCCGCCCAGGAGCTGGCGCTGGAGCTCGGCGCGGCCTGGGCCGGCTCGAGCGAGGACGATCCCCCGTGGCCCCTGGACGCGGCGATCATCTTCGCTCCGGTCGGCGCCCTGGTGACCAAGGCCCTGCGGGACACCGACCGCGGCGGCGTGGTCGTCTGCGCCGGGATCCACATGAGCGACATCCCCTCGTTCCCCTACGCCGACCTGTGGGAGGAGCGCGAGATCCGCTCGGTGGCCAACCTCACCCGCCAGGACGCAATCTCCTTCCTGGAGGTGGCGCCCCGGGTACCAGTGAAGACCCACGTCACCGTCCACCCGCTCTCCCAGGCCAACGAGGCCCTGGCCGACCTGCGCGAGGGCCGGCTTACCGGCGCCGGGGTGCTCGTCCCCGATAGCCTGCTTTGAGCTTCCGGCCGGAAGCACGAACCAAGGAGATTCGGGATGGGCGCACTTGAAGGACGGACCGTTTTCATGTCGGGCGGAAGCCGCGGCATCGGGCTGGCGATCGCCGTACGGCTCGCCCAGGAGGGCGCCAACGTCGCGATGATCGCCAAGACCTCCGAGCCCCACCCCAAGCTTCCGGGCACGATCCACACCGCCGCCGCGGAGATCGAGGCGGCCGGTGGCAAGGCGCTCGCGCTGGTCGGCGATATCCGCGACGAGGGCCGCGTGGCCGACGCCGTCGAAGAGGCCGCGAAGCACTTCGGCGGGATCGACATCTGCATCAACAACGCATCGGCGATCAACCTCTCGCCGATCGGCGGCCTGCCGGTCAAGCAGTACGACCTGATGGCCGACATCGACACCCGCGGCACCTTCGTCGTCACGCAGGCCTGTCTCCCCCACCTGCGCAACTCCGACCACGCCCACGTCCTCACGCTGAGTCCGCCGCTCTCGACCGACCGCAAGTGGCTGGCCGGCTTTGCCCCCTACGCGGTCGCGAAGTTCGGCATGTCGATGCTGACGCTCGGCCTCGCCGAGGACGAGAAGGAGAACGGCGTCGCCGCCAACTGCCTGTGGCCCCGGACGATCATCGCCACCGCCGCGGTCCAGAACCTGCTCGGCGGCGACGAG
>JAPOHV010000085.1 GCA_029979305.1 Mycobacteriaceae bacterium
AGTCGATGTGGAAGGGACGCGCGTGCGCGGAGGCGTCGTTGCAGTCGAAGTCAGTGATGCGGTAGCCACCGGCGGTGATCACCACGGCCTGGTCCTGACCGAGTTCGACGGCCTCGCGGGTGTAGTCGATGAATGCCGCGACGTCGGAGCCGACGAACATCTCGCCGTCACCGATGCCCACCACCAGCGGTGTGGAGCGGCGCGCGGCGATGATGGTGCCCGGATCACTCGCGTGGGCGAACACCACGGTGAAGTGTCCCTCCAGGCGCCGCAGCACGGCCAGCACCGAGGCGACGAAGTCGCTCGCGGTCGGTCCGTCGTGATACGCGCGGGCGACAAGATGCACCGCCACCTCGGTGTCGGTGTCGCTGGCGAACTCCACGCCGTCGGCCTCGAGTTCGAGGCGCAGCGCGGCGAAGTTCTCGATGATGCCGTTGTGCACCACCGCGAAATCACCGGAGGCGTCCCGGTGCGGGTGGGCGTTACGGTCGGTGGGCCGGCCGTGGGTGGCCCACCGGGTGTGCCCGATCCCGGCCGTTCCGGCCAGCGCGCCGGCCTCGGTCTCCTGCAGGGCCGTTTCCAGATTGGCCAGCCGCCCGGCCCGGCGGCGGACCGTCAGTCCGCCCCGCCCGTCCAGCACGGCGAGGCCCGCCGAGTCGTAGCCGCGGTACTCCATGCGGCGAAGCGCATCCACCACGACGCCGCAGGCCGGCCGATGCCCGACGTACGCCACGATTCCGCACACGAAGTACCAGGGTAGTCCAGCCCGGTGGCGCCGCCGGGTCGGCTACGGTCAGGGTATGGCCCGGACCCGCGCGCTGTTCAGTTCACTGACACGTCGCGGTCCGCACCGCGTTCTACGCGGCGACCTGGGCTTCGCGGGGATCCGCGGTGTCGTCTACACGCCGCAGTCAGGCTTTCATCTGCCCGGAGTGGCTTTCGGGCACGACTGGCTGACCGGGGCCGATCACTACCTCGGAACACTGGAGCACCTGGCCAGCTGGGGCATCGTCGCGGCGGCTCCCGATACCCAGTCCGGACCGGTGCCGTCGGCTCTGACGCTGGCGCACGACCTGGCCGAGACCTTGGACGTCATCTCCGGAGTGCGGCTGGGGGCGGGCGACATCAGCGTCGCCCCGGCCAAGCTGGGTCTGGCCGGCCACGGCTTCGGCGCCGCGGCGGCGGTCCTGTCCGCGGCCGACGAGGCCCCGGTGGCGGCCGTCGCCGCGGTGTTCCCGGCGGTGACCAAACCGTCCGCCGAAGCGGCTGCGGCCACGCTGACGGTGCCGGGACTGGTACTGGCCACTCCCGATGACGCCACATCGCTGCGGACCGACGCACTCGAGGTGGCCCGGGCCTGGGAAGGGTCGGCGCTGCGCGTGGTCGACAAGGCCGACGCCGCAGGTTTGGCGGAGAAACGCGTGGTTACTCGTCTGCTCGGTTTCCCCGGATCCAGCGATCGCACCCAGAAGGCGGTACGGGCCCTGATCACGGGCTTCTTCCTGTTTCACCTGACCGGCGACGACACCTACGAGGTGTTCGCCGACACGCAGGCCGATCTGCCGCACACCAGTATCCCCGATCCGGATGCTCCGCCGGTGACCGCCGAGGAGCGCATCGTCGCGCTGTTCCGATAATCGGGTATGCGCACAGGCATTTTTCTGTCCTACGCGGGCGGATTCAAGGAGACCGTCGAGCAGGTCGTCACGCTGGAGAAGCAGGGTGTCGACCTCGTTCTGGTGGCTGAGGCCTACTCGTTCGATGCGGTCAGCCAGTTGGGCTACCTGGCTGCCAGGACCGCCACGATCGAACTGGGCTCGGGGGTGGTTCCCATCTACACCCGAACGCCGGCACTGCTGGCGATGACCGCTGCCGGGCTGGACTACGTCTCCGACGGCCGGTTCCGGCTTGGCATCGGCACGTCCGGACCCCAGGTGATGGAGGGCTTCCACGGCGTGCCGTTCGACGCGCCACTGGGCCGCACCCGCGAGGTGGTGGAGATCTGCCGCCAGGTGTGGCGCCGCGAGCGCCTGATCCATCAAGGGCGCCACTACCAAATACCGTTACCTCCCGAACGCGGAACGGGTCTGGGCAAGGCGCTGAAGATCATCAATCATCCCGTTCGGGAGCGCATACCGATCACCATCGCATCGCTGGGTCCGCAGAACGTCGAGTTGACCGCCGAGATCGCCGAGGGCTGGCAACCGGTTTTCTTCTACCCCGAACGCGCCGACGCCATCTGGGGCGATGCGCTGCGGGCCGGAAAGGCCAAGCGGGACAGCGCCCTTGGCGATCTCGACGTCATGGTCGGCGTCTCCCTGGCCATCGGCGAGAACGTCGAGGACCGTCTGCAATGGGCGAAGCCGCAACTGGCGCTCTACATCGGCGGCATGGGCGCCAAGGGCCGTAACTTCTACCACAATGTGGCGACCCGTTACGGATTCGGCGAGGTGGCCGATCGCATTCAGGACCTCTACCTTTCCGGCCACAAGGCCGAGGCGATCGCAGCCGTTCCCGACGAACTGGTCCGCAGTGTGTCACTGATCGGGCCGAGAGGTTACGTCAGGGAGCGCATCTCCGCGTTCGCCGAAGCCGGGGTGACCACACTGCTGGCCACTCCGGTGACCGGCGACGGAGCCGAGTACGTCGACTTCGTCGAGCAGTTGCAACAGCTACTGCCCTGACGGTCACGGCCGCAACCGAGCAGGTAGTTCACTGCCCCACCTGAGGCAGTTCGTCGGCGGCGATCTCGCAGGGAGTCCGGGGGTCCGGTGCCGGGGCCACGCCGGGTGCCTGTAGGGCCGGCTGTGACTCAGCGGCCGCGGGCCCGGGAGAGGTATCGGCTTGCGGTTCGAGAGGCCGCTCAGCCGCCAGCAGCGGGCCTACGGGTGGCTCGGGCGGTGCGGCTACGGCCGGGGTCCCGGGCCGCGCCGGGGGCGGTTTCTGCAACGCCACCGGCGTACCGCGCGGGACGGCGGGCGCGGTGTGGCGCGCGGCGTCGCGGTCCCTGCGCGGTGGTGGTTTCCTTTCGGAGCGAGCAGGTTCAACGGGGTCGGGGTCGGTGTTGTCGGTCACCCCCGATGCCGCGCCGGCAGCGTAGGAATCGGCTTGCGATGCGAGTCCGGCGATCTGGAACGCGAGACCGGCCAGCGCGGCACCGACATTCAGCGGCGAGAAGCCCCCCGGCGTCACGGTCGGAAGCTGCTGAGCCTGGGACTGCGCGGAAAGCTGCGACTCCGGCGGGACCGGCGGCTGGGAGGGTGGAGCCGCCGATGCGGGAGTAGCAAAGCGCGGCGTCGGGCGTTCGGTCAATCCCGCGTACACCCGGTCGTAGGCCGCAGCATCGATGCGCGGACTGCCCGGCGCTTCGAGAGAGTCCTGCAGGGATCTGAGCTCTCCCGCCGTCTCGTGCAGCGCGGCGACCAGAGCGGCCGCTTCGGCGTACTGCTGATGGAGCAGATCCGTTGCCGCCGAGCCCGATTCACTGCGCCAGCCCTCGGCGATCAGGATCAGCGCCTCGTGATGAAGCGCAAGAGCGTCTTCGGCGTTGGCGACCGCGGCGGTGAGTGCCGCGCGTTCGGCATCGACTGCCGCGATGTCGTACGCGCGGGTCAGCGCAGTCTCCGCACCGCGTGTTGCTCGACGTCGATGTATCCGGCCGCGCCGGTGCGTACCGCCGCGGCCGTCTCCCGGGCAGCCCGCTGCCACGCATTGACATCGCCGAGCAGGCGATCCAGCGCCGCCGAGCCGGGCAGCCCCTGCAGTTGCACGCAGACCGCTGCGGCGAGCAGATCGGCAGCGGCGTCGAGTCGTTGCGCGGCCAGGCGCAGCGCGTGCGGGTCGACCGAAGTGGTTCCCATACCGGATAGGACGCAGTCACCGCCGGTCCGGTTCCGGATCACTCCTGGGCGCTGACCGACCTCGCGACCCGTTGCGCAACCTGGTGGGCCGTCTCCGAGTCGGCAGCCTCGACCATGACCCGCACGATCTGCTCGGTTCCCGAGGGACGCAGCAGGATCCGGCCGGTGTCGCCGAGTTCGGCTTCGGCCGCCGCGACGGCGGTGCGAACCGCAGGCGCGGCGGCCACGGTGGTCTTGTCGGCGACCTCGACGTTGATCAGCACCTGCGGCAGCGACTGCATCGGCGCCGCGAGTCGATCCAGCGGGGCGTGGGTCCGCGCCATACGCGCCATCAGACGCAGACCGGTGAGGATGCCGTCGCCCGTGGTGCCCGACTCCGGCAGCACGATGTGTCCCGACTGCTCGCCGCCGAGGGTGAAGGCGCCCGAGCGCAACTCCTCGAGAACGTAGCGGTCCCCCACCGCCGTGGTGCGCACCGTGATTCCGGCCTCCCGCATCGCCAGGTGCAGTCCCAGGTTGCTCATCACCGTGGCGACCAGGGTGTCGTCGGCGAGCTGTCCGGCTTCTTTCATGGCCAGCGCCAGGATCGTCATGATGGCGTCGCCGTCGACCACCTGGCCGGTGGCGTCGACCGCGAGGCATCGGTCGGCATCGCCGTCATGGGCCAGGCCGAGGTCGGCGCCGTGCGCGATGACCGCCTGCCGCAGCTGCTCCAGGTGCGTCGATCCGCAGCCGTCGTTGATATTGAGGCCGTCGGGTTGGTCGTTGATCGCGATGACGCTCGCACCGGCCGCTGCGTACGCACGAGGGGCCGCCACCGAGGCGGCGCCGTTGGCGCAGTCGACGACGACGGTCAGGCCGTCGAGTCGGGCCCCGGTCGCGCCCAGGAGGTGGTCGAGATATCGGTCGAGCGCATCGGCGGCACGGCGCACCCGGCCGATTTCGGCGCCGACCGGACGCAGCCCCGGGCCCTGGGCGATCAGTTCTTCGATGCGGTCCTCAGCGTCGTCGTCGAGTTTGTGACCGCCCGGACCGAAGATCTTGATTCCGTTGTCGGGCATCGGGTTGTGCGAGGCGGAGATCATCACGCCGAGATCGGCCCCGTACGCGGCGGTCAGGTGGGCGACGGCCGGCGTGGGCAGTACCCCGACGAGCAGGGCGTCGACTCCCTCGCTGGTGAGTCCCGCGACAACCGCGGCCTCCAGCATCTCTCCGCTGGCCCGGGGGTCGCGTCCCACGACGGCGATGCGATGTCCTGCGGCGGCCGGGGCGAGCCGCCTGGCAGCCGCTGCGCTGAGCGCCAGCCCGAGTTCGGCGGTCAGTTCCCGGTTGGCGACACCGCGTACCCCGTCCGTCCCGAAGAGTCGGCCCATGTGGTCAAACCTCCCACAAAGTCATTGTCCGGTCGTCGCCAGCGGCACATCCACCGATGCGATATCCAGCGTCGCAAAAAACTCGCCGGGCGTGCGATCCGGTACGCCCGGCGAGTCCTCTGCCGTGGTGATCAGCGCTTGCTGTACTGCGGTGCCTTGCGGGCCTTCTTCAGGCCGTACTTCTTGCGCTCGATGGCACGCGGGTCACGGGTCAGGAAGCCGGCCTTCTTCAGCGCCGGACGGTCCTCCGGCTGAACCAGGATCAGCGCACGGGCGATCGCCAGCCGAAGCGCGCCGGCCTGACCCGACGGGCCGCCGCCATCGAGGTGGGCGTGGATGTCGAAGCTGTCCAGCCGGTCGACGGTGACCAGCGGGGCCTTGATCAGCTGCTGGTGCACCTTGTTCGGGAAGTAGGCCTCCAGGGTGCGACCGTCGAGGTGGAACTTCCCGGTGCCGGGCACCAGCCGTACCCGCACCACGGCCTCCTTGCGGCGGCCCACGGTCTGTATCGGCCGGTCGATGACGACCGGCGTACGCGGTGCCGCCTCAGCGGTCGGCGCAGCGGTCTCGACCGTCTCGTTCTCGACGGCGCCGGTGGTCTCCACCGCGTCGCCCTCGACGTCCCCGGGCACTGAACTTTCCTCGTTCACTGAGTTTTCGTCGGTCACTGCGCCACCTGCTTGATCTCGAAGGGAACCGGCTGCTGCGCGGTGTGCGGGTGCTCAGGCCCGGCGTACACCTTCAGCTTGCGCTGAATCTGGCGGCTCAGCTTGTTGTGCGGAAGCATGCCGACGATGGCTTTCTCGACCACCCGGTCGGGGTGTTTCTGCATGAGTTCGCCGATGGTTCGCGAGCTCAGACCGCCGGGGTAACCGGAGTGGCGGTAGGCCATCTTGCTGTTGAGTTTGTCGCCTCCGATGGCGACCTTGTCGGCGTTGACGATGATGACGAAGTCACCGCCGTCGACGTTGGGCGTGAATGTCGGCTTGTGCTTGCCGCGCAGCAGATTGGCTGCAGCGACGGCGAGCCGGCCGAGCACCACGTCGGTGGCGTCGATGACGTACCACGAGCGCGTGGTGTCACCAGCCTTCGGCGCGTAGGTGGGCACAGCGCGTACCTCTCTTTTCGGTCCCCAGCGGGGCTTGGATCCCGGTCGAAGCCGGGTGCCGGTCGGGGCGTCAGCGGTCGGGATGGTTTCCCCGGCGACCAACACTGACCCGGGGTCCCGCTGTACTCCGCGGACGAACCGCGGCGCACCGCACGCCAGCGCCATACCTTACCGGGGAGGATCCGTGCAGGTCAAAACGCACCGGGCGCAACAGGAGCGGTCCGAAACCTCGGCGGACCCGACGGCTCTCCTCCGTCGAGACCGCGGAGACGTCGGACAGTCGACGCTCATCATGTTCGACGTTCAGCGACCCCCGCCGGTTCCGCGTTCGCGGGCCGATGCGACCGCCGCCGCGCAGGCCGTTCGCACCGCCGCCTGGCGGCCCGGCGGGTTCTGGCAGCCGACACTGATCCGGGTGGACCCGTCAAGGACGACCGCCCAGTCGACGACCCGCCCGGGCCGGACCTCGCGGTAGGTGATCGCCGGGCGGTCTGCGACCCTGCCATCGGCGCGGAAGTCCACGAACACTCCCGCGGGCTGACCGTTGATTGCCCGGGCGAGGATCCTGGCGGCCCCGGCCAGCGTCGTTTCGGGCGCGTAGGACCCGGTGACGTGCACCGCCACGTCCGGATCGTCCGGCGAGGTGGCCTGCAGGCGGCGCGAGCCCGGTCCGCCGGTAACCCGCGTGACCGTCCACCGCGATGGCAGCGCGACTGCATAACGCCCCTCGACGACGTCGACGGTGCTCGCGGCCCCCGGCCGCAGTGCCTCAGTCCCGGCAGTCCCCGTCCGGTCGACCAGGGCCGAACCGACCATCAGCGCCAACGACGCGGCGGCGAGGGCGCCCGGCCCGACTCGAAACCTCACGCCGGCCAGGTTAGAAACTCATTCGCCCGGCCCGCGGCACTCATCCACAGCCCGGGACCGGCGCTGCCGGTAGGCGGCGACATGCTGACGGTTCCCGCAGTTCCCGGTGTCACAGAACATTCTCGAGCGGTTGCGAGACAGGTCCACCAGCACAGCCCGGCAGTCTGTCGCGGAGCAGATCTTGAGCCGGCGTAACTCCCCCGCCCGGATCAGATCAGCCAGCGCCATGGCCATCTCGGCACCCATCCGCTGCGCCAACGGGTCCCCGCTGGACGCCAGGTGCAGGTGCCAATCGGGCATCTCGGGATGCCGGGTGAGCCAGGGGGCCGCATGGGTGTCGGCCAGCAGCGCGTTGACCTCGCCGACGGCGCGCACCTCGTCGTCGGCGGCGGCCCAGATCAGGCCCAGTCGGACGCGCAACCGGTGCACGGCCGCAATCTCGGCCGGGTCACGATCCCGCCGGCCGGTCCACCCGTACCTGCCGAGATATCCGTCCAGGGCGGCGTGATCGGCCAGCAGATCGGGACCCGCCCGGTCACTGTTAACCAAGACACTCGCGGCGCGCAGTGTGAGGTCCGTGTCATGAGTGAACAGCATTTTGACTCATGATCCCCTCGGAACGTAGTGTCATGACCATCCAGTAACTTTACTCATGACGGAGGTGTCCGGTGTCCACGACGCACAGCGACCGCCAATTTCGGCTCGGCGTGCTGTTCGCTGCGGGATCGGCGCTCACCTTCGGGATGTCAGGACCGCTCGCCAAGTCCCTGATGGCGGCCGGCTGGTCACCGACGGCGGCGGTCACCGCGCGCCTCGCGGGCGGCGCCCTGGTGCTGGCTTTGGTCGCCACCGTCGTGAAACCGGACTGGCTCAGTCAGGCCCGCGCCCACGCCAGAACCGTGATGGTTTACGGCCTGATCCCGGTGGCGGGCGCCCAACTGTGCTACTACAACGCCGTCGCGCACCTGTCGGTGGGGGTGGCCCTGTTGCTGGAGTACACCGCGCCGGTGCTTGTGATCGCCTGGGTGTGGGCAACCACCGGGCAGCGCCCGCGCGGACGGACGCTGGCCGGGGTCGGTCTGGCCGTGGTCGGTGTGACGCTGGTGCTCGATGTCGCGCACGGCGCCCGCATCGACGCGGTCGGGGTGGCGTGGGGTCTCGGGGCAGCCGTCTGCGCGGTCTGCTATTTCATGATGTCCGATGAGGTGACCGCCGACGGCTCCGGCCTGCACGCGATCACCCTCGCAGCGGGCAGCCTCGTGGTGGCGACCGTGGCCATCGCGGCGCTGGGGCTCTCCGGGCTTATGCCGCTGCGGTTCGGCACCGAACCGGCGGTGGTGGCAGGCGTGGCGCTGCCGTGGATCGTCCCGGTTCTCCTGCTCGGCGTGGTATGCACCGCTCTCGCCTACCAGCTGGGAATCAGCGGGGTGGCGCGGTTGAGGCCCAGTTTCGCGTCATTGATGGGGCTTGCCGAGGTGCTGTTCGCCGTCGTGGCCGCCTGGCTGCTGCTCGGCGAGCGCATCTCCGCCGTCCAGGCGGTCGGCGGTGCCGTGGTCCTGGCAGGACTCGCGCTCGCCCGCCCGGGTGAAACCACGAGGCAGACGTCGCAGATCGGCTCAAGCCGCGATCGTCTGGAACAATCGGTCCCGTGACATCGCGCCTCTCGAAGCCGTTCCCGAGGGCGGCCGCGGTCCTTCTCGCCGCGACCGCAGCATCGGCCAATCCGGCAACCACGCCGCTCGCTCACGCGGTTTACTGCAACGACATCGAGGTCGTCTTCGCCCGCGGTACCAACGAGCCGCCGGGCATCGGCCGAGTGGGCGAGGCGTTCGTCAGCGATCTGCGCGGTTTGGTCGGCGACCGCAGCGTCGGGGTATACGGGGTCAACTACCCCGCGAGCTACGACTTCCTGGCCGCGGCCGACGGCGCCA
Organism: Mycobacteriaceae bacterium; assembly: GCA_029979305.1. Classification (GTDB taxonomy): domain Bacteria; phylum Actinomycetota; class Actinomycetes; order Mycobacteriales; family Mycobacteriaceae; genus Mycobacterium. The sequence goes on from JAPOHV010000085.1 coordinate 9,140, forward strand.
ACGACGCGAGCGCCTACATCCAGAATGTGGCGAACACCTGCCCGAACACCAAAATCGTGCTGGGCGGCTACTCACAGGGGGCGGCGATCGTCGACGTTCTGAGCGCGGTGCCGGTTCCGGTCGTCGGGTTCACCAATCCGCTGCCACCGGACGCGGGCGGCCGGATCGCCGCGCTTGCCGTATTCGGCAACCCGTCGGCCAAGATCGGCCTACCGCTCACCTCGAGCGCAGCCTACGGAACCCGGGCCATCGACCTGTGCAATCCGGGTGACCCGGTCTGCTCGAGCGGCGACAGCGTGGTGGCCCACCGCAGCTACGGTCCGGACGGATCTGCCGGCCAGGCGGCCGCATTCGTTGCGAACCTGCTCTGACGCCACGGTTTCGCCGCCGGTTCCGCGGTATGTGAGTATTGGCCTATGCGCGTGATTCCGGTGGTGTCGGCATGCATGCTTGCGTGCGCTTTCCTGCCCACTGCTGCCCCGGCGCGGGCCGCCCAGTGCCCGGACGCCGAGTTGGTGTTCGCCCGCGGCACCGGAGAGCCGGCCGGCCTGGGCCGCGTCGGCCAGGCTCTCAGCGACCAGCTGTCGGCGACCCTCGGCGGGCGCTCGCTCGGGGTCTACTCGGTGAACTACCCGGCGAGCTACGACTTCCTGACGACCGCGGACGGCGCGCTGGACGCGACCAACAGGATTGCCTCGCTGGCCGCGGACTGCCCCAACACCCGAATAATCCTGGGCGGCTACTCACAGGGCGCCGCGGTGGTCGACATGCTGATGGGCATCCCGCCACTGGGGTCGAAGGTCGGCGACGTCGGCTCCGCCCCGCCATTGCCGCAGAGCCTGGCCAGCAGGGTCGCCGCCGTCGCGGTGTTCGGCAACCCGGCGACGAAGTTCGGGAATCCCGTCTCGGCCGCGGTGGCCCCGTTCGCGGGCAAAGGCATCGACCTGTGCAACGACGGCGACCCGATCTGCTCGCAGGGCCGCAATCCGTTCGCCCACACCAGCTACGAGAAGACCGACCTCGTCGGTCAGGCTGCGGGCTTCGTCTCCGGCCTGCTCTGATCCCACTCGTCTGGCCAGCCGGCCGCGCCGGCCGCTACCATGGCCTGATGCTCCTGAGGCGGATGTGCCTAATGGTGTCTGTGGTGATGTACGCCACAGCCACTGGTCTGCTCACGCCGGCGGGCCTGCCGACCGCCTCGGCGGCGCCCTGCCCCCAGGTCGAAGTGGTGTTCGCCCGTGGCCGAACGGAACCGCCCGGCACTGGCGCTGTCGGCGGCGCGTTCGTCGACGCACTGCGCGCCCGGACCGCCAAGTCGGTCGATGTCTACGCCGTCAACTATCCGGCGGACACCGAAGTGATCCAGGGTGCCAACGATATGAGCAGACACATCCAGTCGATGGCTTCCAACTGTCCCAACACCCGGCTGGTGCTGGGTGGCTATTCCCTCGGCGCCGCTGTCACCGACGTCGTGGTGGCGGTGCCGGCGCCGGTCTTCGGCTATACCAATCCGCTTCCGCTCGGGATGGACGACCACGTCGCCGCGGTGGCGCTGTTCGGTAACGGGACTCGCAAGGTGCTGGGACCGGTGTCCGACCTGAGCCCGCTCTACGGCGACAAGACCATCGATCTGTGCACCGATAACGACCCGGTCTGCAACGACAACCTCGATCCCAACACCTGGGCGGGTAACTGGTCGGCGCACCAACTGGCGGCCTATGTCGATTCCGGGCTGGTCGATCAGGCAGCGGCTTTCGTCGCGGCGAGGCTTTAGCAACCCCCGGGGTCGAGGGTGCGCACGTCGCGGGTCACGTTCGCCCGGGCCGCCAGTTCCTCGTCGGGTGGGTAGTCCACCCCGATCAGCGTGAGACCACGGGCGGGGGCCGCTGCGAAATCGCTCGATCGTTCCCCGGCATCCAAAAGCGTTGCAAGCCAACCTGGTTCACGCCTGCCCTCACCGACCGCCAGCAGCGCCCCGACCAGCGATCGGACCATGGACCAACAGAATGCGTCTGCGGTGACGAACACGGTGACCAGGTCGTCATCGCGGACCCAGTCCAGCCGCTGCAGATCCCGGATCGTGGTCGAGCCGGGCCGGTGCCTGCAGAAGCCGGCGAAGTCGTGCAGACCCAGCAATGTGGCCGAGGCGGCGGCCATCGTGTCAACGTCGAGGGCTCGCGGCCACGGTGTGATGAATCGGGCCTGCTGCGGTTCGGCGCCGTAGGGCGCCAGCGTCAGCCGGTACGCGTAGTGCCGGCGAAGCGCCGAGAAGCGGGCGTCGAAACCTGCCGGGGCCCGGCAGATCCGCAGCACCCGGACGTCCTCGGGCAGGAACTTGGCCAGCCTGCGAACCAGCGGCGCGAACTCCGAGTCGCCGGTGCGGGCCTGCCGCGGATAAGCACGGCTGAGCGCCTCGACCGGAACGTCGAGATGGGTCACCTGCCCGGTGGCGTGCACCCCGGTGTCGGTTCGACCCGCCGCGAACAGCCGAAGCGGCAGACGGAACACCGTCGACAACGCCTCGTCGAGGACCCCGGCGACGGTGCGCTGGGCATCCTGGACCGCCCAGCCGGTGAAATCCGTTCCGTCGTAGGCGATATCGAGCCGAAGCCGAACGACGGCGTCAGGATTCGTCGGACTCGGCCTTCTCCTCGGCCGGGGCCTCCTCAGCCGCCGCCTCGGCGGTCTGGGCGTCGGCGATGGCCTCGTCCTCGGCCTTGATCTCCTCGATCGACTCCGGCTCCGGCGCGGCAGGCGGCTCTGCGACTACGGCTTTCTCGGCGGCCTTCTCGCCGGCCTTCTTCGCCGAGGCCGCGGCCCGCCGGGCGCGGTTGGCCTCGGAGACCACGGTCTTCTCCCGGACCAACTCGATCACGGCCATCGGAGCGTTGTCGCCCTTGCGCGCCTCGACCTTGATGATGCGGGTGTAGCCGCCGTTGCGGTCAGCGAAGAACGGCCCGATCTCGGCGAACAGGGCGTGGACCACGTCCTTGTCGCGGATCTTCTTCATCACCTCACGCCGGTTGTGCAGCGTGCCCTTCTTGGCGTGGGTGATGAGCTTCTCCGCATAGGGACGCAACGCCCGCGCCTTGGGCTCGGTGGTCTTGATCCGGCCGTGCTCGAACAGCGAGGTGGCCAGG
>JAPOHV010000053.1 GCA_029979305.1 Mycobacteriaceae bacterium
AGGCCGTTGACGGCGTCCTCGCCGTCGTAGTTGGCGTCGTAGGCCTTCTGCGCGATCGGGTCGAAGTAGGGTTAGGACTGCTTCTCGGTGTTGAAGGGGAACCGGTAGGCCAGCCCCTCATGGGGCAGCGCGATGTTGGTCGCCGGCTTGTCGTCGGAGATGGTGCGGGGCTTCTGCACCGAACCGCCCGGCCGGTCGTCGTCGGACACCGCCTCGGCGGTGCTGCGGTTGAGCGTGACGGTGTCGACCATGGCCAGCAGCAGGCCGTTGTCCTTCTGCTTGTCGTTGCGCCGCACCGACGTACCGACCTGGAAGGTCACCACCTCGGCGTTGGCCGGGGTCTCCACGGTCATCGCCTGCTGGGATACCAGCGGCACATTCCTGTCGATGATGAACCGCGTCCCGGACAGCGACGCCGGGTCCAGCGCGGTGCCGGTCCCGGAGCTGACCAGGGTCTGGTCGATGTCGAGCGGGATCTTGCGGATCTTGCCCGCGGTGTAGGTGGACAGCAGCAGCGCGGCTATCAGCAGGGCGGCTCCGAGGCCGATGATGCCGCACGCCGCGAGACGCACCATGCTTGCGCGGTTCACGCTGCCCTGGCCTCCGTCCTGATGAATTTCGGTCTGACCCTAACAGCCGAAACCGAGCCGAACTCCGCTCCGGAGGGATTCCGCCGCCACCCGCTACCGCCGGTGCCGTCTCGACCGGCAGACTGACCCCATGACGTCGGAGGCCGGAACGGTCGGCGGCACGCGGGGCTTCCTGCCGGCCGTCGAGGGCATGCGTGCCTGCGCGGCCATGGGTGTGGTGCTCACCCACGTGGCGTTCCAGACCGGAACCTCCGGGGGTGTGATCGGTCGGCTGCTGCACCGCTTCGACCTGGCTGTCGCGGTGTTCTTCGCGCTGTCGGGCTTCCTGCTCTGGCGGGGTCACGCCGCCGCCGCCCGCGGTCTGCGGCATCGCCCCCCGGCCGGTCACTACCTGCGCTCGCGGCTGGTCCGGATCATGCCGGGCTACCTGGTGGCCGTGGTGGTGATCCTGACCCTGCTGCCGGAGGCCAACCACGCCAGCACCACCGTGTGGCTGGCCAACCTGACCCTGACGCAGGTCTACGTGCCGCTCACGCTGACCGCCGGGCTGACCCAGATGTGGAGCCTGTCGGTGGAGGTGACCTTCTATCTGGCGCTGCCGTTGCTGGCGTTACTGGCCTACCGGCTGCCGGTCCGGGCGCGGGTGCCGGCGATCGCGGTGGTCGCGCTGGCCAGCCTGGGGTGGGGGCTGCTGCCGATCCACACCGCCGAGGGGGTGAACTTCCTCAACTGGCCGCCGGCCTATGCCTCCTGGTTCGCCGCCGGGATGCTGCTGGCCGAGTGGACCGTGAGCCCGGTCGAAAAGGGGCGATTGGGCCGGCCGCACCGGCTGGCCCGCAACCGCGCCGCCATCACCGCTGTCGCGCTGGTGGCCTACCTCATCTCGGCGTCGCCGCTGGCCGGACCGAAGGATCTGGTGCCCGCGACGCTGGCCCAGTTCGTGGTGCGCACCTCGATGGGCGCGATCGTCGCCTGGGCACTGCTGGCGCCACTGGTGCTCGACACCCCGGACGCGCCACACCGGATCCTGGGCAGCCGGATCATGGTCACCCTGGGCCGCTGGTCGTACGGACTGTTCATATGGCATCTGGCCGCCCTGGTGATGGTGTTCCCGATGGTGGGCAAGTTCATGTTCACCGGCAACCTGATCGTGGTGTTCGTTCTGACCACGGTGCTGGGATTCGCGATGGCGGCGGTGAGCTACGCGCTGGTCGAGTCGCCGTGCCGGAATGCGTTGCGGCGCTGGGAGTACCGGCGCAGCAGCCGGGACAAGGCGCCGCCGCCCCCGCTGGACAGTTCGGTCACCGACACTCCGGAGCCCGTGGTCGCGCACTAAAGGTCGCGCGTCATCGGGCCGGGTCGCGCACCGAGGCGGGCGATCACCTCGTCGCGGACCGCGGTGCGCCGCGCCTTGCCGGCATCGTCGCGAAGCGGGGTGTCGACGAATTCCACGCTGCGCGGCACCTTGTACTCGGCCAGCCGCTCGGCGACGAACGCAGTCACCGCGGCGGCGTCGAGATCGGCGGAGTCGGTGTGCACCAGCGCGTGCGGCACCTGGCCCAGGTCGGCGTGCGGGATCCCGACGACCAGGCAGGACAGCACGCCGGGGTGCTCGGCGAGCGCGTTCTCGATCTCGGCCGGGTAGACGTTGCGCCCGCCGACGGTGAACATGTCGACGCGGCGGTCGGCCAGGTAGAGATAGCCGTCGGCGTCGAACCAGCCCAGATCGCCCAGCGAGTCCCAGCCGTCCCGGTTCCTGGCGGTGCTGCCGATGTAGCGGTAGGTGGGACGGCTGCCCGGCCTGGGCCTCATGTAGATCTCCCCGACCTCGCCGGCGGGGCACTCGTCGCCGCCGTCGTCGAGAACCTTCATCTCGCCGCTCACCACCCGGCCGACCGAACCCCGGTGGGTCAGCCACTCGGCGCCGCTGATGAAGGTCAGCGCCTGCAGTTCGGTTCCGCCGTACAGTTCCCAGACCACCTCGGGGCCCAGGATCTCGATCCAGGCCTCCTTGACATTGGGCGGGCAGGGCGCGGCCAGGTGCCACCACCGGCGCACCGACGACAGGTCGTAGCGGTCCGGGTCGGCCCGGTAGACCGGCAGCAGTCGCTGCATGATGGTCGGCACGGTCGCCAGGTAGTTCACCCGGTGCTCGGTGATCAGGCGCAGGAATTCGTCCGGGTCGAACCGACTCATCAGCACCAGGTGCTGGCCGTTGGCCAATGCGATGGTCGCCGAGGTGAACCCGGTGTTGTGGCTCAACGGGACCGGCACCAGTTGGGTGTCCGACGGCAGGCTGCCCATCATGGCCGCGACCACGTCGGCCTGGAAGCGGCCGTCCCCGCCGGCTTCGATCAGCTTCGGCCGGCCGGTGCTGCCACCCGAAGCCATCGACTTCAACGACGGCGAAACCGCCTCCGGCAGTGGCGCATCCGAGACGCCGGGCCCGGGGTCGAAGTCACCCGGCACCGACGGCACCGCCCCGCGCGGGTCGGGTCTGCCGATCAGCAGCGCGCGCTCGCGGAGGTCGAGCAGGTGGCCGTACTCGGCGTCGGGAAGCCGGGCGGAGAGCGGCTGGGGAATCGCCCCGAGCTTCCAGGTGGCCACCACCGCCTGCACCCACTCGATCGAGTTGGGCAGCGCGACGGTGACGTAGTCGCCCTGGCGCACACCGAGATCGGCGTACCCGCGGGCAAGCCGGTTGGTCACCGATTCCAGCTGTCCGCGGGAGATGGTCCGTCCGCCGTGCGTGACGGCCGGGGCGTCGGGGTCGTGCGCCGCCAGTCTGCTGATCTGGGTTCCGATCGGCGGGACCTCGCCGCGGGTACCCACTAGTAGGCGCCGCCGTGGCTGAAGATGTCCCGCGGATTGTCCACCAGCATGGTGTTGATCTGCTCCTCGGTCACGCCGCGCTGCCGCAGTGCCGGCAGCACGTCGTTGTGGATGTGCAGGTAGTGCCAGTTGGGCAGCACGACGGGCAGTGCGGCCTCGGGCAGCCAGTCGATGTAGCACGACGCGTCATGGGCCAGCACCATCTTTCCGGCGTGACCGCGATCGCACATCCGTGCCACGACGTCCACCCGGTCGTCGAAGGACAGGATGTTGTCCAGGCCGAAGCGGTCCATCCCGAGATAGGAGCCCGCGGCGATGAGTTCCTCCAGGTAGTCCAGGTCGGTGGTGTCGCCGCTGTGGCCGATGATGACCCGGCTCAGGTCCACCCCCTCCTCGGCGAAGACGCGCTGTTGCTCCAGACCGCGCCGGGTATGGGCGTGGGTATGGGTGGTGATCGGCACCCCGGTGGCCCGATGCGCCTGGGCGACCGCCCGCAGCACCCGCTCCACCCCGGGGGTCACGCCCGGTTCGTCGGTGGCGCACTTGAGGATTGCCGCCTTCACGCCGGTTCCGGCGATTCCCTCGGTGATGTCGCGGACGAACATCTCGACCATCGGCTCGGGGCCGTTCAGGGCGGTGCCCGGCCCGGTGAAGTGGAAGTACATCGGGACGTCGTTGTAGGTGTAGACGCCGGTGGCCACCACGATGTGCAGATCGGTTCGCTCGGCGATCCGGGCGATGCGCGGGATGTAGCGACCCAGGCCGATCACTGTCGGATCGACGATGGTGTCCACGCCCGCCGCCTTGAGGGCGTTGAGTTTGTCGACGGCGGCCTGCTCCCGCGCCTCGTCGTCGCCCCAGCCCTCCGGATAGTTGGCGATGATCTCCGGGGAGAGCACGAACACGTGCTCATGCATCAGTGTCACGCCGAGGGCGCCGGTCGGGATCGGGCCGCGGACGGTTTCGACGGTCATGCCCATGACCCTACGGCGGCGGTGTGGACTGCGGGTCGGGTCGTCGCCGCCGGGGAACCGGCAGCAGCGAGGCCGCCAGCGCGGCCAGGCAGATCAGTGCCGGCAACTGCACCCACGGCGAGTAGCCGATGTAGCCGTCAACCGATCGCCACGGATAGCGGGATAGCAGCGCGCCGGCCAGGATGAGGCCGGCCGGGGCGACGATCAGCGCGAGCCGTTCGGAGTCGGGGCGCCGCCGGCGCAGCGCCGCGCCGGCGGTCATAGCTGCGGCGAAGACGGCCAGGCCACCCGCCCCGCCGATCAGGCCGCCGACACCCAGCAGTGCGGCGACTCCCAGCGGACCGGGCTGCCGCGGCCGGGCCGGGGGATAGTCCGGCACCGGCCGCCGTGCCGGAATCAGGGCCATCGCCAGCAGCAGGGGCAGCAGCGCCAGCCCGGCGGCCAGGCCCGCTCGGTAGGGGCCGTTGGAGGGAAAGCTCAGCGTCACGGTGCCCTGCTCGCCGGCCGGCAGCACCCAGCCCTGTTGCCAGCCGTTGACGATCACCGGTGTCAGCGCCGCCCCGTCAGCGTTATGGGCGAGCCAGCCGGGATTGACGCTCTCCGGCACCACCAGCACCCGGCTGACCGGGGCCCGCGGCACGGTGACCGAGCGCCGGTCGGGTTCCCAGCCGTCGATCCCGACCGGGGTGGTGACCGCGGTGGTCAGGTCCCTGGCCAGCGGCCCGGTCAGCGCGGCGCCGTCGGCGATGAACGCGGGGCCGGGACTGATCAGCAGCTCCTGGGCTCCGGCCGGCAGTGCGATCGGTGTGGTGTCGCAGGCCCGCGCCGGAACCGGCCGGCCACCCAGCAGGTCGGCGACCGTCGTCGACACCGAGGTCTGCAGGAACCGCCCCGCCACGCCGACCACCGGTCCCTGCCCGCAGGGAACGTCGATGCGGCGCTTGAGGTTTGCCGTCGCGTCGCCGGCGGCGATCGGTGCACCGGCCGGGTCGAGCGCGGCGACTTCGGCCAGGCCCGGGGGTTTGAGATGATCGAATCACAGCGCGGTGCGGTCGATGACGTCGTCCCAGTCCAGCAGGCTGATCCGGACGGTGTCGGTGAGCCTCGGGTGCAGCGCGATGTTCTGCTCGCCGTCGCCCAGTGTCCTCACCTGGGGGCCGTCGCCCAGATCGACGGCGATCAGGGTCGGGTGGGTGGGCAGCGGCGACGAGCTGGGCGTGATCCGCAGGCCGGCGACCTCGGCCGGACGGGGCAGTGTCACGGTCAGGGTGGGTGCGGCCTGATGCTGCGCGACGCCCTGTGGCGCCGTCCACGAGGTCCGCCGATCGCCGTCGGTGGCCGCGTAGGCCGAGCCCTGGACGTCGATGAGGTCGGCGTTGCCCTGCGATCTGGCGGTGCCGGGTTGGGCGATCAGGTCGGCCAGCCGTGGACCCTGGCGCGCCCGCACCCAGACCGTCGATGACAGCTCCATCGCGGTCGGCACGGTGAGGGTCCGGCTCAGCGTCACCGGCTCCTCGGGCGCCACCGACATCGACGCCGCGCAGTGCACGCCGTCGGGCGAATCGGCGCAGCCGTCACGGCCGAGCAGTTCGGAACCCAGATCCCACTCGGCCACCGGGCTCCCGGCCGGCGGGGCGGGTACGACGACGGTGTGGCGGAGGTCGACCGGGTGGGCGAATCCGGAGGCGTCGTACTGGGTCACCGCCAGATCGGTGATGCCGAACTGCACCCCTGAGGAGCCGTCGTCGGTGCCTACCGCGGTGATCCGCACCCACTGGGTTTCGCCGTAGGGCAGTGCCACGGCCAGGGGCCTGCCCGGCAGGTCGAAGCTCGTCGTGGTGGTGCCGTTGGCCGTGGAAACCTGAATCCGGCGGACCTGCGCGCCGACCGCGGTGGCACTCGGGGTCAGTGTCAGCACCGCGTTGGTCACCGGGTGGTCGAAGTCGATCTGAAGCCACTGGCCGATGGCCGGCTGCAATGAGTTGGACACCCAGGCGGTGGCCGGGTCGTTGTCGATCGCGGCGAGCGGACCGCTGGCCGGTGAGACGTTGGGCAGGGTGGTGGCGTCCGAGGAGGAACTCGAGGCGCTGAGTCGCCCGCCGGTCCAATACCCTTGCACGACAGCGGCATCAGGGACCGGATAGTCGGGCACCCGGTTGTAGGTGTTGCGCCGGTCGCCCTCGGCGCGGATGGCCGACGAGTGGTCGTCGACGCGTCCGTAGTCGGTCTCCCGGTCGGCGGGTGTGTCGGTGACGATCACGCCGTGATCCGGCGGCGCCGACAACCCCGCCCGCCGGGCGTCCGCGCTCAGCAGCATCGGGCCCAGTGGCGGAAGGCCGAGCAGTCGACGGCGTTCGTCGATGCGCAGCAGCGACTCCGGTCCGCCCGCAACCCGGGTCATGTCGTTGGCGCCGACGAGGTAGGGGGCTCCGGGGTTGCCCGGCGGCGTCCCGGCGGGCTCGACCCGGTAGATCTCGATCGCCGGGAACCGGGGCCGCAGGCCGCTGTCGCTGATGAAGCCGTCGACGGTTCCGGCGCCGACCTTCTCGCCGAACTCGGCTACCTTGCGCAGCCCCGGCGAACCGTCGATGCTGCGGTGCACCAGCAGTGGCCGCGCCGACCGCGAGGTCTCCGGGTCGAGGTCGTTACGCAGCACCACGAACGAGATGCCCTGGCGCACCAGGGTGTCGGCCAGGCCGGCCGACGGGCGTCCGGCGGCGAACAGGCGCTGCACCGAGTCCAGCGCGCGGATGGCCTGCGGCGGGGTCAGTGGAATGGAGTCCCTGACACCCCAGGGGAATTCGCCCAGCACCTGCAGCGGCTCGTCGTGGCTGTTGCCCCAGACCTGGGTGGCGAAGGGTGCCCCGGGCGCCACCAGGACCCGGCCCGGCGTCGGCCCTCTCGCGTTGTTCCGGGCCAGCCACTCCGCGGCCTGGTGCCAGTAGTCCGGAATGGCCCGGAACGACCCCGGCGGGGTGAGCCGTCCGGTCCAGCCCAGCGAGGTGGCCACCGCCAGGGCGGTGAGCACGACGATGCCCACGGCCACCCGGCGGTCATCCTCGGGGTGGGCGAAGGCGTTGACCCACACCGGCCGGGGTGCGCTGCCGGGCAACGGGATTCGGCCGAGCAGATGGCCCACGCCGAGGGCGATCGGAATCCGGATGACCGGCTCAAGTTTGTGGACGTTGCGTAGCGGCGCTCCGGCGCCGTCGAGGAAATGCCGGACGATCTCTGCGACCGGGGAGCCCAGTCCGCCGGAGTACCCCAGGGTCAGCAGCACCAGCCCGGCCAGCAGCATGGTCACCAGCCGGCCCCGGGCCGGCATCGACCGCAGCGTCAGGCCGGCCAGCCCGCCCGCGGCGACGAGGATGGTGGCCAGCACCATGGCGGGCTGGGTGACCAGCGAGGCCGCCGCGGTGGCGTTGGGTGCGACGAACGGCGTCCAGCCCGACGTCCCGCGCAGCACCTCGGTCAGCGAGGTCCATTGGGTCGTCACCCCCGAGGACTCGATGAAGTCCAGGAACGGTGGGCTGATCCGGCCGAGCAGCACCAGCGCCCCGACCCACCAGGCCACGGCGAGCACGGTGGCCGTCACCCACCACCCGGTGAACCGCCACCACCGCCGGTTGGGCCGATGGCACGCCCACCAGATCGCCGCGGGCAGGCATGCGGCCAGGCTGGCGACGGCGTTGACCGCGCCCATCAGCGCCAGCGCCACGCCGGCCCGCCCGGCGAGCACCCGCAGCGGCCTGCGGGGTCGGCCGGACAGCGCCTGGATGACCGGGAGCAGCACCCACGGCGAGAGCATCATCGGCAGCGTCTCCGAGGAGATCGACCCGATGGTGGTGAGCACCCGTGGAGACAGTGCGAACGCCGCGGCCGCCACCAGCCGCGAGGGGCGGGTGCCGATGCCGAGGGCCTCGGCCACCCGCAGCAGTCCCCAGAATCCGGCGGTCAGCAGCAATGCCCACCACAGTCGTTGGGTCACCCAGCCGGGCAGCCCGATGGTGTCGCCCAGCAGGAAGAACGCGCCGTGCGGGAACAGGTAGCCGTAGGCCTGGTTCTGGGCCTGGCCGAACGGCAGGTCGCTGTTCCACAGGTTGGCCGCCCGGGCCAGGAATCGCAGCGGGTCGAAGGTGAGGTCGAGCTTGGTGTCGGGGGCGATCATGCCCGGCGACTGGACCAGGCAGAGCACCACGGCTGTCGCGAAGACCCCTGCCAGCCAGCGCCGGGACAGCGCCGGCTGGGCCGAGGCGGGCCCGTCGGCGACCGTGGGCGGTGGGGCGGAGAGCGTGCTCAGGCTTGTCGACTAGCCGCGGTTGCCGTACTCGACGCGGTTGAGCACCGCCGCGGCCGGGTCGCCCGGTTCCAGCGGCGGCTTGTTGTCCTGCTGGATCATCAGGGTCGCGCCGAACACCGATGCCGCGCCGAGCAGCAGGCCGACCACGATGCTGGCGGCGGCGGGCACCAGGAACCGGGTCATGGTCGGCACTCCTTCGTCGGCGACGGTTGTGCGGGGTCAACCCCGCTGGTCAACCTAGCACGCGGGCCGCGGGCCCCGGCTCGCTCCGTTTGACCCCGGGATCCGGGGTGGCGGCACCCCTGCGGCGGCGTTCATGACAGCATGTGCGGATGCTCACTCGCCTGTTCTCAGCCCGATCCGTGGTTGCCCTGGCCGCCGTGCCGATGGTTGTGGCCGCCTGCTCGACGACCGCGCAGCGCACCGCAGCGCCGTCCGCCGGCGAGACCACCGCCCCCGAATCGGCCAGCGTCACCCCGCTGTCGGGACCGCTGAGCCCGCCGGCCGCCCCGGCGCCGCCGGCCTGCGGCAGCGGTTCGGCGATGCTCGCCGCGATGTCCACCCGGGACAAGCTGGCCCAGCTGCTCATGGTCGGCGTGAAGAACGCCGCCGACGCCCGCGCGGTGGTGAGCAACTACCACGTCGGCGGCATCATGATCGGCAGCTGGACCGACCTGTCCATGCTGACCGACGGCACCCTCAACGACATCTCCAACGTCGGGCCGCTGCCGTTGGCGGTCAGTGTCGACGAGGAGGGCGGCCGGGTGTCCCGGCTGGCGTCGCTGATCGGCGCCCAGCCGCCGGCGCGCACCCTGGCGCAGACCGATACTCCCGACCAGGTCTATCAGCTGGCGCTCGGACGGGGCCGCCAGATGCGCGGCCTGGGGATCACCGTCGACTTCGCTCCGGTGGTCGACGTCTCCGATCAGGGTGCCAACACCGTGATCGGCGACCGGTCGTTCTCCAACGACCCGGCCACCGTCACCGCCTACGCCGGCGCGTACGCCCGCGGACTGCGGGACGCGGGTGTGCTGCCCGTGCTCAAGCACTTCCCCGGCCACGGCCACGGCTCAGGTGACTCCCACCCCGCCGGTGCGGTGACCACCCCGCCACTGGATCAGCTGATGCAGAGCGACCTGGTGCCCTACCGCACGCTGACCGCCGAGGCCCCGGTCGCGGTGATGATCGGCCATCTCGAGGTGCCCGGCCTGACCGGGGACACCCCGGCCAGCCTGAGTGGGGCCGCAGTGAACCTGCTGCGCACCGGCGGCTACGGCGGCCCGGCCTTCAACGGCCCGGTATTCAGCGACGACCTGTCCAGCATGGCCGCCATCTCGTCGCGCTACGGCGTGGCAGAGGCGGTGCTGCGCACCCTGCAGGCCGGCGTGGACGTCGCGCTGTGGATCACCACCGACGAGGTGCCCGCCGTGCTGGACCGGCTGGAGAAGGCCGTCGGCGGCGGGGAACTGGCGATGCCGGCGGTGGAGGGTTCGATCCTGCGGATGGCCAAGGGTCCCAACGCGCGCTGCGGCGGTTAGGCGGGCATCCGCGATGGCGGCCGGTGGCACCAAGCGGCTGCCGCGCGCGGTGCGCGAGCAGCAGATGCTCGACGCCGCCGTACAGCTGTTCTCGGTGAACGGCTACCACGAGACGTCCATGGACGCCATCGCGGCGCAGGCGCAGATCTCCAAACCGATGCTCTACCTGTACTACGGCTCCAAGGAGGAGTTGTTCGGCGCCTGCCTGAGCCGGGAGCTGGGTCGCTTCATCGAGACGGTGCGCGCCGACATCGACCTGCGGCAGAGTCCGCACGAACTCCTGCGTCGCACCATCTCGTCGGTGCTGAGCTACATCGACGCCAACCGGGCATCGTGGATCGTGCTCTACACCCAGGCCACCAGTTCCCAGACCTTCGCCCACACGGTGCGTGAAGGTCGCGAGAAGATCATCGACCTGGTCGCCAGACTTCTCGAGGCGGGAACACGGAATCCGCAGCCGGACAACGATTTCCACATGATGGCGGTGGCGCTGGTCGGCGCGGGCGAGGCCGTCGCCGCGCGGGTCAGCGTGGGCGACACCGACGTCGACGAAGCGGCCGAACTGCTGACCAAACTGTTCTGGCGTGGACTCAAGGGCTCACCTGCCGACAAGGACCCCGCCGCGGCCCGCAGCGTTTAGCGACCCCGCACGGATGCGGTCAGATACGGGTAGCCCTTGGCCATGTTGCGCAGGGCGATGTCCCAGCCGCCCGGCGCCCGGTCGACGTAGAGTCCGGCGGCGGCCGGCAGCAGCACCGGCTTGCCGAACTTCACCGAGTACTGCACACGGTCTCCCAGGAGGCCTTCGACGTTGGCCAGCACCGCCGCCGCGCTGAACATTCCGTGGGCGATCGGCGCGGGGAAACCGAACAGTCTGGCGCCGACCGAACTGGTGTGAATCGGGTTGCGATCACCGCTGACGGCGGCATAACGGCGGATCTGTCCGGCGGTGATCCGCAGAATCCCGTTGGGGGAGGGCAGCTTCGGCTGCGGCGCCGGTTCCGGCTTGGGCTCGCCGGAGAGGCTGGTGCGCTGCTGGTGCAGGAAGGTCGAGACCTGGTGCCAGGCCGGCTCGTTGCCCACCGAGACGTCGCTGACGAAGTCGACCAGCAGACCCTTGCGGTGCTCCCGGAGGTTGCCGGCATGGACTCTGACCGACAGGGTGTCGGTCACCGCGATCGGCCGCCGTGCGGTGATCCGGTTCTCCACATGCACCGCGCCCACCGCCGGGAACGGAAAATCGAAGCCGGTGAGCAGCGACATCACCGACGGGAAGGTCAGCACGAAAGGGTAGGTGAGCGGGACGTGTTCGCCGTAGCGCAGTCCGGTCGTCGCGGCGTAGGCGGCGACGTTCGCGCGGTCGACTGCCAGTCCGTCGACCGCGACGACCCGATCGGGCAGCCGGTCACCACGCGGAATGAACGGCAGCGCGCCCACCGCGGCGCGTGCCATGGCCCCCAGTCCGCCCGGCATCACGCGCCCAGCATGGCTTGGCCGCACACCCGTATCACGTTGCCGGTGACGGCGTTGGAGGCCGGGCTGGCGAAGTAGGCGATAGTCTCGGCGACGTCGACCGGTTCACCGCCCTGGTACAGCGAGTTGAGTCGCCGGCCCACCTCCCGGGTCGCCAGCGGGATCGCCGCGGTCATCGCGGTCTCGATGAAGCCCGGGGCGACGGCGTTGATGGTGATGCCCTTGCGAGCCAGCGGCGGCGCCAGAGCCTGGGTCAGCCCGATCATTCCGGCCTTGGTCGTGGCGTAATTGGTCTGGCCGCGGTTGCCGGCGATGCCCGCCATCGACGACAGGCCGATCACCCGGCCGCCCTCACCGATGCTGCCGTTGCCGACCAGTCCCTCGGTGAGACATAGCGGCGCAACGAGATTCACCGCAATCACCCCGTCCCATCGGGCGTCGTCCATGTTGGCCAGCAGCTTGTCGCGGGTGATGCCGGCATTGTTGACCAGGATGTCGGCACGACCGCTGTGATGGGTGCGAAGGTGCGCGGTGATCCGCTCGACGGCGTCGGGCGCGGTCACATCCAGTGCCAGCGCGGTGCCCCCGACCCTCGCCGCCGTCCGGTCGAGGGCCTCGGCCGCCTGCTCGACGTCGACCGCCACCACGCTGGCGCCGTCGCGGGCGAACACCTCGGCGATGGTGGCGCCGATGCCGCGGGCGGCCCCGGTGACGATGCCGACCATGCCGGCCAGCGGCTTGTTCCAGTCCGCCGGGCGGTGCGAGTCGGCGGCGCCGACGTAGAACACTTGCCCGTCGACGTAGGCCGACTTGGCCGACAGGATGAACCGCAGCGTCGACTCGCACCCCGTCGCGGCGGGGCGGGCGTCGGGTGAGACGTAGACCAGCGAGGCGGTCGCCCCGCGGCGCAGTTCCTTACCCAGTGACCGGGTGAACCCCTCCAGCGCCCGCTGGCAGATGTGCTCCCCGGTGTCGGTGAGTTCCGCGGGGGTGGAACCCAGAACCACCACCCGCGCGGAGGGACCCAGGTTGCGCAGCAGCGGAGTGAAGAACTCGTAGAGGCCGCGCAGCGCCTCGGGCCGGTCGATACCGGTCGCGTCGAAGACCAGGCCGCCGAAGGTGTCGGCCCACCGGCCGCCGAGATTGTTGCCCACGATCTCGTAGTCGCCGGCCAGCGCGGCCCGTACCGGTTCGGCGAGCCGGCCCTCGCCGCCGATGAGCAGCGAGCCGGCCAACGCCGGATCGCCCGGCCGGTAGCGGCGCAGCGCCTCGGGTGCCGGCAATCCGAGTTGTTTGGCCAGGAACGACCCCGGTACGGAGTTGATCACCTGGGACAGAACGTCGGTGGCCACGTCGACCGCCTCCTCGCGCAGTAGTTACGTGCGAACGAACTTACTCCTGAGTAAGAACAGCCCGTAGGATGGGGCGCACACCCATTCTCGCCAGACCGTGGAGGACCGACGTGGCCGCACCCACCCGACGCCGGGTCGCCGTACTCGGCGGCAACCGGATTCCGTTCGCGCGTTCCGACAGCGCCTACGCGGAGGCGTCGAACCAGGACATGTTCACCGCCGCGCTGACCGGTCTGGTGGACCGGTTCGGTCTCGAGGGCGAGCGACTGGGGGCGGTCGTCGGCGGCGCCGTGCTGAAGCACAGCCGCGACTTCAACCTGATGCGCGAATGCGTTCTGGGCACCGCGCTGTCGCCGTACACCCCGGCTTTCGACCTGCAGCAGGCGTGCGGAACCGGTCTGCAGGCGGCGATCGCCGCCGCCGACGGCATCGCGGCGGGCCGCTACGAGGTGGCCGCCGCGGGCGGGGTGGACACCACCTCCGACGCCCCGATCGGACTGGGCGACAACCTGCGACGGTCGCTGCTGGCACTGCGCCGTTCGAAGTCGAATCTGGACCGGCTGAAACTGGCCGGCCGACTGCCCGCCTCACTGGGGGTGGAGATCCCGACCAACGGCGAACCCCGCACCGGCCTGTCGATGGGCGATCACGCCGCGATCACCGCCAAGAAGATGGGCATCAAGAGGGTCGATCAGGACCGGCTGGCCGCGGCCAGCCACCGCAATATGGCCGCCGCCTACGATCGCGGGTTCTTCGACGATCTCGTCACCGGGTTCCTCGGGCTGTATCGCGACAACAACCTGCGGCCGGACTCCACGGCGGAGAAACTCGCGAGCCTGCGACCGGTGTTCGGGGTGCGCGCCGGCGACGCGACGATGACCGCCGGCAACTCGACGCCGCTCACCGACGGCGCGTCGGTCGCACTGCTGTCCAGCGAGCAGTGGGCCCAGGCGCACGCGCTGACCCCGCTGGCCTACTTCATCGACGCAGAGACCGCGGCCGTTGACTACGTCAACGGTGAGGACGGCCTGCTGATGGCGCCCACCTATGCGGTGCCCAGGCTGCTGGCACGAAACGGACTGAGCCTGCAGGACTTCGACTTCTACGAGATCCACGAGGCTTTCGCGTCGGTCGTGCTGGCACATCTGCAGGCCTGGGAGTCCGAGGAGTACTGCAAGGAGCGGCTGGGCCTGGACGCCGCGCTGGGTCCCATCGACATGACCAGGCTCAACGTCAACGGCTCCTCGCTGGCCGCCGGTCACCCGTTCGCGGCGACCGGCGGGCGGATCGTGGCCCAGCTGGCCAAGCAGCTGGCGGAGAAGAAGTCCCGGACTTCCCGGCCGGTGCGCGGTCTGATCTCGATCTGCGCCGCCGGCGGGCAGGGTGTCACGGCCATTCTCGAAGCCTGAATTTGTTTGATCCCGGCGACACCCGGGTATCAACCACGGTGGGAAGGCTCCGTGTTTCCGTCAGACCCCCGACCCGGCGGCGGCACGGAGCCTCCCGCTTTCACTTCCGGGGTCGGCACGGCTTTCCGTCGGCCAGGCCGGACTGCACCAGCGCGGCGTCGACGTAGCGCTGGACCGGCCTGGACTGGAAGAAGCCGGTGTGGCCGCCGTGGTACCAGCCGACGTCCGGCCGCCCCCAGTGCTCCCACAGCTGGATGACCTGCTGGCGCGGGTGCACGATCCGATCGGCCACGCCGGCGTAGATGAACCGGCCCTCCGCCGGCACCTTCGGCTGCATCGACAGCGGTGACACCATCTTGCCGATCGGCTTGGCCAACTCGAGGGTCTGGCGGCGCGGGTCGTCCTTGGGCAGGCCCGAGTGCCGCCCCAGCAGTTCCACCAGATTCGACGGCGGCACACCCAGGATGGCACAGGTCAGGTCGTCATCGAGGCTGGCGACAAGGGCCGCGATGTAGCCGCCCAGCGAGATGCCGTTCAGGCCGATTCGAGCGCCCGGCTGCTGGGAGCGGATCCAGGCGATCATCCTGCGCACGTCCCACACCGACTGGGCGGTGCCGTGGACGTCGTCCAGGACGTTCTCGCCCGGGAAGACCGCACCCTTGGGCAGCCCCCGCGCACGGGGTCCGTGCATCGGCAGCACCGGCAGGATCACGTTGAGGCCGAAGTCCTCGTGGAGATGCCAGGCCCGGAACAGCGTGAGGTCCAGGCCTGCCCGTCCCATCTCGGTGCCGTGGATGCAGACCAGCCACGGCCTGGGCTCGGGGTGGCGCAGCATCAGCGCGTATCCGCGGCGGTTGCCGGTGTAGCTCAACCATCGTTGCGCCCCGGGCTCGCCCGGATGGGGTTGGTAGCCGCTCTCGAACGTCACCCGCTCATGGGTGCGGTTTCGGGTGTTGTGGGACCGGATCCCCACCTCGGGGGGTGGCGGCGGTGCGGTGAAGAACTTCTGCGGTTTTGCCAGCCAGCCTTTTCGTCCGTAGAAGGACACCGCTTCGTCGACCTCGCGGTTGATCTCGGCGTAGGCGGCCGGATCGCTCAGCGGGCGTCGCCACAGCAGGCCCACCAGGACCAGTTCGTCGCGCAGGGCGTGCGTCGCCAGTGACAGCGTGGGCCGGGCCACCGGCAGCTCGCCCTGGGACCCGCCCAGGTAGGCACCCCAGGACCGCGCGTAGTAGCCGCCCGCCTTGGTGAACGAACCGGCGATGTTCGCCAGCGGGTTGCGGGGCGCCGCCGGCTTGTCCCGGTCCGACGTACGCTGAACAGCGGTCACGGCCCCGACGGTAGCAAATCTCGCGCGGAGTGGAAGGGACCTAGGTCATGAACTTTCCCCGATCGCGGCACCCGCGGCCCACCGCTGCTCCGGAGTGCGACGTTTGCCCAGTCAGAACTCGCTTTTCTGACTGCTTCTGCCGGATGTCCGTCGGTGTCACTTTGTCGTCGCCACTCTTCGGCCCGGGCCGGACGGGCGATGACCGGCCGCGGTCCAGCTAATGGTCCGGAAATGACGGGGGCCCCGGGGCCAATCCCCGGGTCCGCCGTTTCAGCGTTCCTAGAAAGCGGCTTCGTCGAGTTCCATGACCTCGTTGTCCACAGCCTCGATCACCTGGCGGGTGCTGGTGAGCAGTGGCAGGAAGTTCTTCGCGAAGAACGACGCGGCCGC
>JAPOHV010000233.1 GCA_029979305.1 Mycobacteriaceae bacterium
AACGTCTCTACGTTGCGGCGGGCGTGCTCGGCGTGGGCGTCGCGCACCTCGTAGGAGATCACCCCGCCGGCCGGACCCCCCGCCCGCAGCAGCGAACACGTCAGCGCGCCCGACCCAGCACCGGCCTCCAGCACTCGGGCACCCGGAAAGATATCGCCCTCATGGACGATCTGCGCGGCGTCCTTGGGGTAGATCACCTGGGCGCCGCGCGGCATCGACATGACGTAGTCGATCAGCAGCGGACGCAGCACCAGGAAGGCGTCGCCGTTGGTGGCCTTGACCACGCTGCCCTCCGGCGCGCCGATGACCTCGTCGTGGGCGACGATGCCGCGGTGGGTGTGGAACTCCCCGCCGGGTTTGAGGATCATCGTGTAGTGCCGGCCCTTGGCGTCGGTGAGCTGAACCCGGTCCCCGACGGCGAACGGCCCGGTCGGACGGGCTGGCTGGTCGGTCACAGCCGTTGAGCCTGCCAGAGGCTAGGCCCCGTTGCACACTCCCGACTCGCGGATCACCGTGCCGTAGACGTTCATCGTGGCGGTGTTGGCGTTGATCACCCCGGACGGCAGCCGCCGCGCGATCTTGTCGCTGATCTGGGTGAGCTGGAACCACAGGCGATAGAACGAATCGCCGTTGTACAGCGGGGAGTACTCGCTCTGGTCGGGGTAGTTCGTGATGTAGAGGGTGTGCACCCGCGGGTCCAGGAACGCCGCGGACTGGTCCAGGTTGGCCTTCAGCACGTCGCCCGCCCCGCCGACGGCCGACCACACGTCGAAGTTGTCGCGCAGCGCGTGCTGGAACCCGAAGGCCTGCCCGCTCAGGGTGTCGTACTGGGCGTTGAACCACTGGCACGCATCGCGTTCGGCGGTGACCATCTCGGGGGTGACGCGGGTCTGCCACATGTTGTACGGGAAGACCGTGTAGTTGGGCTGCCACCCCGAGGGGTACGGGACGAAGACCGGCAGCGACGGAGCCGCGCTGTCGGCGTGCGCAGGCCCGGTCACGGTAGCGGCCAGGGCCAGCGCGCCGCATCCCAGGGCGGCGCCGAACCGGCTGAGGGCCGCTTTCACATCCGCGATCATCCGACGATTATCGGCAGGCGGCGCGACGGCGCACGCCGAATCCGCAATTCCCCAGGCTCAGAGAACACTGGTGAGTAACGCCACGGCAACACCGCCGACGGCCGCGACGACGTCCTCGCCGAGGGCGACCGGCCGGTCGCGGCCCCCGTTGGCGGCCACCAGCCGGGTGCGCACCTCGTAGCCGCCGATGGTGCCGAGTACCGCCCCGATCAGCGCGGCCCCGAGGCTGCCCCACCGGTAACCCCAGGCGGTTCCGAGCACCGCCCCGGAGAAGGCACCGGTGGCGAGCCGAACCAGAAACTGCGGCGCGGTCTTGCGGCTGGGCAGAGTGGGCATCTTGTCGCTGACGAGTTCCGCCACCGCGATGACGGTGAGGACGCCCACGGTGACCGGGTGGGCCATCCAGGACGCCCAGGTGCCGTCGAGGTTGATCCAGTGCAGCATCGCCGCCCACGCCATCACGGCCGGCGCGGTGAAGGCACGCAGACCGGCGACCACACCGATCAGCAGGGCCAGCAGCAAGACGAGCGCATGCGTCATGGCGTCCTCCGGTGGTTGGGCGGTCACCGGGACGCTAGCACGGGGCTCTCAGAAGCGGCAGAACCTGACGTCGGAGGCCAGGATCGCCTTGGCGCCGATCCCGGCCAGTTCGTCCATGATGGCGTTGACGTCCCGGCGCGGCACCAGTGCCCGCACCGCGACCCAGTCCGGATCGGCCAGCGGCGCGATGGTCGGCGACTCCAGGCCCGGGGTGATCGCGGTGGCCCGGTCGAGGACCTCGCGCGGGCAGTCGTAGTCGAGCATCAGGTACTGCTGGCCGAACACCACGCCCTGCACCCGGGCCGCCAGCTGGTCGCGGGCGGCCCGGTTGACCTCGGCTCCGCCGTCGCGTTCGATCAGGACGGCCTCCGAATCGCACAGCGGCTCCCCGAACGCGGCCAGGTCGTGCATGGCCAGGGTTCGCCCGGAGCCGACGACGTCGGCGATGGCGTCGGCGACGCCGAGTTGAACCGAGATCTCCACCGCTCCGTCGAGACGGATGACGGTCGCTTCGATGCCCCTGGCGGCCAGGTCCTTTCGGACCAGGTTCGGGTATGCGGTGGCCACCCGCCGGCCGGCGAGGTCGGCCACCGTCCAGGCCCTCCCGGTCGGCGCCGCATAGCGGAAACTGGAGGACCCGAAGCCCAGCGCCAGCCGTTCGCGCACCGGGGCTCCCGACTCGGCAGCCAGGTCGCGGCCGGTGATGCCCAGGTCGAGATCCCCCGAACCCACATAGATCGCGATGTCCTTGGGCCGCAGGAAGAAGAACTCGACGCCGTTGACCGGGTCGATGACGGTCAGGTCCTTGGGATCACTGCGGCGCCGGTAGCCGGCCTCCGACAGGATCTCGGCGGCGGACTCCGACAACGCCCCCTTGTTGGGGACAGCGATGCGCAACATGGCCCTACAGCTTCCGGTAGACGTCGTCGAGACCGAGACCCCGGGCGATCATCAGGACCTG
>JAPOHV010000065.1 GCA_029979305.1 Mycobacteriaceae bacterium
CGCGGCCGGCGCCGGGGTCCTGGCGGCTGAGGACTTCGTTCGAGCGGTGCTCCGCGGCGCGGCGGCCGTGCCCGGGCGGGCGGATCGCGCCGGGCCGCGCTTGGCGTGCCCCGCGGCCGGGGACTGCGCCGAACTCGCGCCGCTGTCCGAACCCGCGGTATCCGCCGACGCGATCGCGCCGCCGCCGTAGCCGACGACACCGACGCCCAGTGCTACTGCCAGGCCCCCGACCCGGCCGACAAACTTTCCAGCAGTCATGGCAGTTACCGCCCTTTCCCATTCCCGGCCGGACCCGGCACCGCCACGCCCGGTGTGCGTGGTGCAAGAGTTATCACAGTGAACACGGAAAATTGCCGGATTCGGATCTTTCAACCGGTCCCGTACCGGCAGCCGCCGCGGTAGTCCGGCCGACCAAGGTTGGCCAAAGCCGCACGCCCGCATCGGTGACGTTGCTACGTTGCCGTCCATCACTTTTCACGGGAAGGCGGCCCTGACGTGACGCGAACTCCTTTGCTCGGCGAGTGCTCGGCCGAATTCTTCGGAACGATGATCCTCATTCTGTTCGGGTGCGGGGTGGTCGCGCAGGTCGTCACCGGCGGCGGCAAGCTGGGAACAGACCCCGGGTCGACCGGGGACTACAACTCCATCGCCTGGGGTTGGGGTCTCGGCGTGGCCATGGCGGTGTACGTCGCGGGGCGGCTCAGCGGCGCGCATCTCAACCCCGCGGTGACCGTCGCGCTGGCGGCCTTCAAGGGCTTTCCGGCCCGCAAGATCGCGCCCTACATCGCCGCCCAGGTGGCCGGAGCATTCGCGGGGGCATTGGTGGTGCGGTTCAACTACAGCGATCTCATCCACAATGTCGACCCCGACCACACCAAGGCCACCCAGGGGATCTTCTCCACCTCCCCGGACGCGAACGTGTCGATACTCACCGCCTTCACCGACCAGATGATCGGGACCGCGATCCTGGTGGCGGTCATCTTCGCGCTCACCAGTGCGGTCAACAACCCGCCGCTGGCGAACACGGGGCCGCTGATCATCGGCCTGCTGGTGGTGGCCATCGGGCTGGGCTGGGGCGCCAACGCCGGGTACGCCATCAACCCGGCCCGCGACTTCGGCCCCCGGCTGGCATCGTTCATCACCGGCTACCACGAAGCCTGGTTCTCCGCGAACGGTCCGCAGTTGTACTTCTGGGTTCCCATCGTCGCCCCGATCATCGGCGGGCTCGTCGGCGGTGCACTCTTCGTGTTCTGCATCGAGAAGTTCCTGCCGGCCGCGGTCACCAACCCCGCCGAGATCGGCGTCGTCGAACCGACACCACTGCGCTGAGGCAGTCGCGTCGGTGGACATCCGGTGAGCGCCCTGGATCGCTTCTTCGAGATCACCGCCCGCGGATCGACCGTCGGCGCCGAGATCCGCGGCGGGCTGGTCACGTTCATCGCGATGGCCTACATCATGGTGCTGAACCCGATCATCCTGGCCGGCCCCAAGGACGTCGCGGGCAATCAGCTTCAGTTCGGCCAGGTTTCGGCGGTGACGGCGCTGACCGCGGGGCTGATGACGATCCTGTTCGGCGTGATCGCCAGGCTGCCCTTCGCGTTCGCCGCCGGCCTGGGCATCAACTCGTTTCTCGCCACCTCGGTCGTCGGCACCTGCACCTGGCCGGAGGCGATGGGCCTGGTGGTCATCAACGGACTGGTGATCGTCGCGCTGGCCGCCTCGGGGTTGCGGCGGTTGGTGTTCGACGCCGTCCCGATTGAGCTCAAGCTGGCCATCACCGCGGGTATCGGGCTGTTTCTTCTGTTCATCGGACTGGTCGATGCCGGTTTCGTCGGTTCGACCGGCCGGCCGTCGCCGCCGGTGGGCCTGGGCAGCGCGGGCGACGGATCGATCTCCACCGTGCCGGCGGTGGTGTTCGTAGCGACCCTGTTGCTGACCGGGATCCTGGTCGCCCGCGGGGTGCGTGGCGGCATCCTGATCGGTCTCACCGCCGGCACCGTTGCGGCGGCGGTCATCGAGGCGATCTGGCACCTGGGGTCGGCGGTCGACAATCCTGGCGGCTGGCGGCTGTCGGTGCCGGTGCTGACCGGCTCGCCCGTTGCGGTCCCGGACCTGTCCCTGGTCGGCTCGTTCAGCCTGAACAGTTTCGGCCGGATCGGCATGTTGGCGGCGACCGTGCTGGTGTTCACCCTGGTCTTCACCAACTTCTTCGATGCGCTCGGCACGCTCACCGGGCTGTCCCGGCAGGCCGGACTGGCCGACGCCGCCGGCACGTTCCCGCGGCTGCCGGCCGCGCTGATCGTGGAGGGTGCCGGCGCCGTCGTCGGCGGAGCGACCTCGGCGTCGTCGAACACGGTGTTCATCGAGTCCGGGTCGGGCGTCGAGGAAGGCGCCCGCACCGGACTGGCCAACCTGGTCACCGGGGCGCTGTTCCTGGCCGCGATGTTCGTCACCCCGCTCAGCTCGATCGTCCCGATCGAGGTGGCGGCCGCCGCGCTGGTCATCGTCGGCGCGATGATGTTCTCCCACCTGCGGCATATCGACATCGCGGAGTTCTCGGTCGCCCTGCCGGTGGTACTCACCGTCGCGGTGATGCCGATGAGCTACTCGATCGCCAACGGCATCGGGGTGGGCTTCATCAGCTGGGCGGTGCTGCGCTCGGCGGCCGGCAAGGCCCGCACCATCAGCCCGCTGCTCTGGGTGGTCGCCGCGGGCTTCCTGCTCTATTTCGCCCGCGACGGTATTCAGTCACTGGTCGGGATCCCCCACCTGATGACCGATTAGCACCCGCCGGGGCGTCGCTGCTCGGCGGGCGGCACAATGCCAACCATGAGCGAAGTCACAATAAAAACCCTCACCGACGGTCCTCTCGAGGTTTCCGGCGAGGTCGAAATCCTCGCCTCGGACGGCTCCCTGGTCAAGCAGACCAGCAAGAGCTTCCTGTGCCGCTGCGGCCACTCGGAGAACAAGCCGTTCTGTGACGGCGCGCACAAGAAGCAGGGCTTCACCGCACCCTGACCCGGGCGCACGGGCGCGTTGGGTCACCGAGGGCTACCATGGAATCAGGAAAGCCCCCGGGTTTCGGTGGGCAAGGGGATCCACTGACAGACAGGACGCATCATGAATTCTGGCCTTTTCACGCGCCGGATCGCCGTCGCCGCCGCCGGCGCCGCACTGGCGGCCATGGGGGTCTTGACCGCATGCAGCCCGACCACGGAGAAGGAAGCGCCGTCGAGTTCCACCACACCGGCGCCGTCGGCAACCTCGGCGCCCGCGTCGACGTCGACCAACCTCACTCCCAGCGAGAAGGCGGTCGGCCCGGGTATGACCAACTCCTTCAGCCCCACGGTGACCGCCCGCCAGCCGGGCGCGGTCTGCCAGCAACTGGTCAACGGCGTCTGCGTCCGCTGAGTCGGATGAGGGTAGCGGCGCTGGCCGCCGCAACGGCGGCCGTTGCTGTGGCGGGCGCCGGGCCGGCCGCGGCCGACCCGGCCAGCTGGAACGGCTGGTACCGGATCACCTTCCACACCGACCAGAAATCCGGCACCAGCCTGGCCGCCAAGCAGCCCGAGGAGCCGTACACCGTCTCCTACAAGTTCGCCACGGACTGCTCGAGCGGCAGCTGCGTCGCCTCCGTGGTGGACGGCCCGGCCACCAAGGACAACGTGACGAAGACGACCTCGTTCACGTGGACCGGCTCGCAGTGGTCGCGGACCAACAACTGGCGGTGGGACTGCCTGTTGCCGGACCGGACCATCACCTTTGAACCGGCCAGCTCGGTGACGACCTACTCACCGCAACCGGACGGTTCGCTCACCGGCACCTTCGCCACCAACATCGGAAGCGGCGACTGCCAGGGCACGGTGTATATCCCGCTCACCGCGGTGCCGTCGCCGGGCTGAGGTTCAGATCGGCATCCGGTTGCCGTAGAACTCCTGGTCCTCGTTGTACCCGCCCTGGCCGGCGCCGAGATGCTCGAAGGACTCGACGAACTCGATCGCCTCGATCCATTTGACCTGTTTGAAACCGAGTTCCACCTCGTCACGCAGCCGCAGCGGCGCACCGTGGGACTCGTTGAGCGGAGCGCCGTTCATCTCGTAGGCGAGGATCGTCAGGTCGTGATACATGCTGTCGATCGGATGGCAGTCGTAGTAGCGCCCGCCCACCGACCCGTCGGCGAACGAGTAGAAGACCACCCACTTGGCGTTCGGGGACGGCCGCACCAGTTCGCAGATCTCCCGCATCGGCACGCCGGCCCATTTGGCCACCCCCGACCAGCCCTGGATGCAGAAGTGCTGGGTGATCTGCTCCTGGCGCGGCATCGCCAGCAGCTGCCGGTAACTGAGCCGCGCCGGGTTCTCCACCAGCCCGTCCACCCGCAGCGCATAGTCGGCCCAGCCGCCGGCCTGCAGTCGGGCGTACTCCTGCGACTGCGGCCGCTCCCCGTTGGTCCAGAAGTACGGCGAGATATCCGAATCGTCATACTGCGCAGTGGGATTCGTCCGCTCCAGCGCTCCTTTGATCCATCCGATCATGAACCGGCCGGCCCGCTGGATCGCCCGCGGATGCTTGGTCGTCAGCGGTGAGGCCACCAGCCAGAAGGCCACGACGACGGCCATCCACGCCGCGTACAGCGCCACCCCCACCCACGAGTTCGTATCGGTGCCCAGCGTCATGTGGTTGACATTGCCGACGAACCCGGTCACGAAGATCATCAGCGTGTGGATCGCGATGAACACCAGCATCCAGACCAGGACGGCGAAGTGCAGACTCCGGGCCACCTGCCGGTTGAGCGGACCCGCACCGGTGCCGAACCGGCCCGCGATCGACGGCGCCTGCAGCAGTCCGGTCACCAGAGCCACCGGCGCCGCGATGAACACGGTGATGAAGTAGGCGAGCAACTGCAGCGCGTTGTAGGTGCTGAAGCCGGCGTTCTGCGGCAGTTCCAGCGACAGGTACTGCAGGGCCGTCGACAGCGCGTTGGGGAACACCTCCAGCGAGGTGGGAACCAGCCGCTTCCACTCGTCGGTGGCGAACAGCAGCACGTAGAACAGCACACCGTTGACCACCCACAACAGGTCGAACGAGAAATGCCACCACCGCGCCAGTCCGACCGAATGGCGAAAGCCCGGAATGCCAAGGTGTTTGGGCAACGCGACCGAGTCCTCCTTCGCCGTCCACACCGTGGCGGCGGCCTCGCTGTCGCGGCGGTCGGCGGGAACCGGCCCGCGTAGCCGCAGCCATTCCGAGTCCGGGCGGCAGCCCGAGTTCAGGTACAGCCGCGGATGGTCGGCGAGGATCTGCAGTCCCGCCCGGATGATGAACATCATGAACAGCAGGTTCAGGAAGTGCTGCCAGCGCAGCCACCACGGGAACCCGCTGGTGACCGGTTGGACGTACTCGGTCGATGTGCCCGGGTAGCGGGTGATGAACTCCCGGAACCACGGCTGCTGAGCCATCTCGCGCACTACGGCGATGGACAGCACGAGCGCGACGATGCCCAGCGGTACCAGCCACAGCGTGGAAAACCAGCGCCGGCCGACTCGCACCGACGGTATCTCCGCCGGTATCTGCCGGATGCCGCCCGCCCAGTCCTTCACCACGATGGGCCCGTCGTGGTGGCCCTGGTTGTAGTAGTGCAGCAGATCCTTCTCGAGCGGATCGGGCTCACCGGGAATCATCCGGCCACCCTACGCCGGGAAACCGGCAGGCCACCGCCGATGCGGCGAGCGCCGCACAGGGTTTTCGGGGCGGCCGATTCCGGGCATTCGCGGTTTCCGCCGGTGCTACGTTGACGCGGTCAGCCGGGCCATCGAGGCCGGGTAACGGGCACACGGGAGGCGCGGGTGACGGGTCGGGCCGAGGGGGACGTGGACTGGGAGACGCTGCACGAGGCGGCCGTGGCCGCCACCGCGAACTCCTACTCGCCGTACTCGAATTTCGCTGTGGGGGTGGCCGGATTCGCCGACGACGGCCGGGTGGTGTCGGGCGCCAACGTCGAGAACGCCTCCTACGGGATCACGCTGTGCGCCGAATGCTCGATGGTCTCCGCGCTATACGCCACCGGCGGCGGCCGGCTCACCGCGGTCTATTGCGTGGACGGTAACGGCGACGCGCTGATGCCCTGCGGACGGTGCCGCCAGCTGCTCTACGAGCACGGCGGTCCCGATCTTGCGGTGATGACACCGCAGGGGGTGCAGACGATGGCGCAGATACTCCCCCAGGCGTTCGGGCCCTGGGACCTCGTGGAAAGGAGACCGAGCGATGGCCGGTGAGACAGCGACGGCCGCCGGAACCGGCAGCCAGAAAGCCAGCAAGGCGGCGTGGGCCATCCTGGCCGCCATGGGGTTCGGGGCCCTGATCGCCCAGATGTTCAGCACGGTGATCGGACCGGCGCTGCCGACCATCAAGGAGGATCTCGGCCTGGGCCTGTCGGCGCAGACCTGGACGATCACCGCCTACAGCCTCGCCTTCGGCGCCGCTCTGGTGGCCGGCGGCCGGATGGGCGACCTCGTCGGTGAGGTCAAGATGATCGTCATCGGGTTCGTCATCTTCGGTGGCGGCCTGCTGATGTCGGCAATCGCCGTCGGCGGGCCGCTGATGATCAGCGGCCGTGCCGTTCAGGGTATCGGCATCGGGATCTCGGCGCCCGCAACGCTTTCCATCGTCGTCAACTCGTTCCCGCTGCGGCAACGCGGGTTGGCGGTCGGTGTCTGGGGATTCGCGCACGGGTTCGGTCTGTTGCTGGGCCCGCTGTTCGCCGCGTGGATGATGGACATCGCCAGCTGGCGCTGGGTGTTCTGGGTCGCCCTGCCGCTGACCGCTGCGGTGATCGCGGTGACACTCGCCGCCACGCGCGGCTACCGCAGCGTCATCGCCACCGGCA
This sequence comes from Mycobacteriaceae bacterium, assembly GCA_029979305.1. Lineage (GTDB taxonomy): Bacteria > Actinomycetota > Actinomycetes > Mycobacteriales > Mycobacteriaceae > Mycobacterium. The sequence continues at coordinate 6,887 of JAPOHV010000065.1, forward strand.
AGTACGACTGGGTGGGTCTGATACTCGGGGCCACCGGGATCACCCTGCTGACCTACGGCCTGCAGAACTCGTCGGTGAGCTGGACCGCCACCGGAACCTGGGGAACCATCGCCGCGGGCCTCGGGCTGCTGGCGGCATTCGGGGTGTTCGAGACCCGGATCGCCCACCCGCTGGTGGACTTCGGCCTGTGGAAGGAGCGGCTGTTCTCCGGCGGGTTCTTCGCCGAGAGCGCCGTCGGGTTCGTCTACATCCCCTTCCTGGTCTTCGTCGGATCGCTGTACTTCATCAATGTCCTGGGGTACAGCCCCGCGAAGGCGGCCAACGTCATCCTGATCACCACCGGCATCTGCATGGTGTTCGAGCCGCCCGCCGGCCGCTGGGTCGACAAGGTCGGCCCGGGCCTGCCGATCACCGTCGCGCTGCTGATGCAGGCGGCCGCGCTGGCCTGGATGGGGTTGTTCTTCAGCCCCTCCACCACGCTGGCCCAGATGGTGATTCCGCTGGCGCTCATGGGAATCGGCGTCGGGATCTCACTGCCGGCCTGCAACACCGCCGGCATGTGCGCCGTCGACGCCGAACGCGCCGGTATGGGATCGGGCCTGATGCAGATGACGTTCAACATTCCGGCGGCGCTGGGCGTCGGGCTGGTCACCTCGATCATCGGCGGCCTCACGACCTCGAAGATCGGACCGGGCCTGGGTGCCGATCTGCGCGAGACGGCGGCCCGCTATGCCGACGCCGTCCAGGACGGCGACATGGCCCGCGCCGACGGCCTCCTGGCCGGGCTCCCCCAGGATTCCGTGACCGCGGTGAAGAACGCCGTCGTCGCGGCCAGTTCGGGAGCCATCACCACCTCGATGCTGGTGCTGGCCGCGGTCGCACTGGCCGGCGCGATCTTCGCCTGGGTGGTCATCGGCCGCCGGCGCACTCCCGACCATATCCAGATGACGCACGCGGCGGAGGTCTGAGCCTCAGCGCCCGTCGAACCGTAGATCGCCGCGGAACTGCAGCAGCAGCGCCACCGTCGCCGTCCACCCGGTCTGGTGGCTGGCACCGAGGCCGCGGCCGGTGTCGCCGTCGAAGTATTCGTAGAACGGCACCAGATCGCGCCAGTGCGGGTCGGTCTGGAAGTACTCGTTGTCGCCCAGCACCGGGCGGCGACCGTCGGCGCCCCGGACGAACAGCCCGGTGAGCCGACGGGACATCCGTTCGGCAGCGGTGTGCAGTGACACCCTCCCGGTCGGGTCGGCCGGGTCGGGCACGTCGAAGGTGTCCCCGAGGAAACGGGCGTAGGAATTCAGTGACTGCACGAACAGGAAATTCATCGGCAGCCAGATGGGGCCGCGCCAGTTGGAGTTTCCGCCGAACATCCGGGTCTGCGACTCGGCGGGCGCGTAGCCGATGCTGAACCGGCGCCCGTCGGCCTCGTAGACATAGGGGTGCTCGCGGTGGTAGCGCGACAGCGACCGGATGCCGTACGGGGAAAGGAACTGCTCGGGGTCGAGGATCCTGTCCAGGATGTCGGCGAGCCGGTCGGGTCCGACCACCGCCAGCATCAGGTGGGTGCCGTCACCGCCCGGTAACCGGATGTGCACGTCGCGCGCGGTGTGCTCGTAGACCGTGGACAGTTCGTCGAGCAGCCGGGTCATCGTCCCGACCGCTTCCGCGGAGCTCAACGGCACCGCGATCCCGGCGAACAGCGGGACGATGGCCTGCAGCGAGAAGACCTCCAGTGGCCGGCAGGAGCCATCGTCCAGTTCGACGACGTCGTGGTAGAAACCGGTTCGCTCGTTCCAGAAGCCGACTCCTCCGGTGCCCTTCTCCAGTGCGTTGGCCACCAGCCAGGCGTCCCAGACCCAGCGGCCGAACATCTGCAGGTAGCCGGGGTCACGCTGGGACAACTCGACGGTGATCTCCAGCAGGTGGAAGACCAGGGCCGCCATCCACGATGTGCCGTCCACCTGGGCCAGTGAGCCGCCGGTCGGGAGTGGCTGATCGCGGTCGAAGACCCCGATGTTGTCCATGCCCAGGAACCCGCCGCCGAACACTCCCCGGTCCCTGTCGTCCTTCTGGTTGAGCCACCACATGACGTGCAGGCTCACTGAGCGGTACACCGCGGCCAGGAACCCGAGATCCGCTGTGCCGGTATGCATCCGGTCGAGTCGGTAGACCTGCCAGGCAGCCCAGGCGTGCACCGGCGGGTTGGTGTCGCCGAAGGACCACTCGTAGGCCGGGATCTGGCCGTGCGGATGCTGGGTGGTCGATCGCAGCAGCAGCAGAACCTGCTCCTTGGCCAGGTCCGGGTCGATCAGCGCCAGCGCCACGCAGTGGAACGCGAGGTCCCAGGCGGCGAACCAGGGGTACTCCCAGGCGTCGGGCATCAGCACGACATCGGTGAGCACGAAATGCTGCCAGTCGCTGTTGCGGCCCGCCCAGCGCTGCGCTGGCGGAACCGGTTGGGCGGGGTCGCCTTTGAGCCAGCGCCGAACCCGGTAGTTGTAGAACTGCTTGCACCACAGCAGCCCGGCCAGGGCCTGACGCTGTACGGCGCGTTCGTCGTCGGACAGGTCCGGCGCCGCCACCGCGTCGAAGAACTGGTCGGCCTCGGCTCGCCGCGCATCCAGCACCGCCGCGGCGTCGTCGAACGGCAGCTGCAGTTCGGCCGTCGAGAACCGGACCGTCACGGTGAGGCTCGCGCCGGATTCCACCGTCGCCGTCACGTGTGCGGCGACCTTGCTGCCTTCGGTGGCGCTGACCGCCGAAGCGTCACCGCCGACCACGTAGTCGTTGATCCCGTCCTTCGCGGTCGCCGACGAGTTCGACGAGCAGAACAGCAACGCGTTGTTGGTCTCGTTCTCGCAGAACAGCATCGCGGGTATGTCGCCGCTCGATGCCTCGACGAAGAACCAGCGCCGCCCGAGGGCGGGGTGTTCGGTTCGCGCCGAACCGTTGCCCGACTTGACGATCCGCGGAGCGACCCGGCGGTCGTCCCACGACCAGGTGTTGCGGTACCACAGTTGGGGCAGCACGTGGACCGGCGCCGCCTCGGGTCCCCGGTTGACGACCGTGATGCGCCACACCAGGTCCTCCGGCGTGGCCTTGGCGTACTCGACACGGACGTCGAAGTAGCGCTGGGCCAGCCAGTCCCCGCGCAGTGCGTCGAACAGTTCGTACTCGTCCTGGTCGGGTCCGCGGCCGAGGTTGGTGCGCAGCAGGTCCTCGTAGGGGAAGGCGGCCTGCGGGTACTTGTAGATCATTGCCGCGTAGGCGTGGGTGGGCAGGTTGTCGGTGTAGAACCAGTAGTCCTTGACGTCCTCACCGTGGTTGCCCTGCCCGTTGGACAGCCCGTAGGGCCGCTCCTTGAGTATCGGATCCTTACCGTTCCACAGCGCCAGACCCAGGCAGATGATCTGGTCACGGTCGCACCAGCCGGCAAGTCCGTCCTCGTTCCAGCGGTAGGCCCGGCTTCGCGCCTGCTCGAACGGGAAGTACCCCCAGGCGTCGCCGTCGGCGCTGTAGTCCTCCCGGACCGTGCCCCAGGCACGTTCGCTCAGATAGGTGCCCCATCGCCGCCAGTCGGCGAAGCCCGCCCGGACTTCGTCGAGACGATCATGCTCCGCGGTGGTCACGCTGACCCCGCTACAGGGCGAGCGCCTCGGAAACGCTGGTCCGCAGCGCATCCAGTCCGGACGCAGCGGTGGCCCTGGCTGCCTCGATGCCGGCATCCACGGGAACCACCACCTGCAGGTAGCACTTGAGTTTGGGCTCGGTACCACTCGGGCGGATGATGACCCGCGCGCCGGAGAGACCGAACCGCAGACCGTCGGTGGGCGGCAGTCCGTCGGCGCCCTTCTCCAGGTCGTCCATCCGCTCCACCGCCCGGCCGCCGAGCATGGTCGGCGGGGCGGCGCGAAGCCGTGCCATCGCATCGGAGATCAGCGAGAGGTCCGAAACCCGCACCGACAGTTGGCTCGTCGCGTACAGGCCGTGCCGGCGGGCCAGATCGTCGAGGACGTCCTGCGGGCTGCGCCCCTCGGCCTTGAGCGCGGCGACCATCTCCAGCATCAGCAGCGAGGCGGTGATGCCGTCCTTGTCCTTGACCGCCTCCGGGTCGCAGCAGTAGCCCAGCGCCTCTTCGTAGCCGAACCGCAGGTCCGGCACCTTGGAGATCCATTTGAAACCGGTCAGCGTGGTGGCGTAGCCGAGGCCGGCGTCGGAGGCGATTCGTTCCAGCAGCGTCCCGGAGACGATCGACTGGGCGTACACACCCTCGACAGGCCGACCGTCACGCCGCCCCCGTTCGGCGATCCACCAGCCCAGCAGCGCACCCACCTCGTCGCCGGTGAGCATCCGGTAGTCGTCACCGGACCGGATACCGGCGGCGCAGCGGTCGGCGTCGGGATCGTTGGCGATGATCACGTCGGCGCCCTGGGCCCGGGCGTCGGCCAGCGAAAGGTCCATCGCCCCGGGCTCTTCGGGGTTCGGGAAGCTCACCGTCGGGAACCGGCCGTCCGGGGCGAACTGCGCCGCGACCGCGGTGGGCGCGCCGAAGCCGGCCTGCTCGACCGCGCGCATGAACACCTCGCCACCCACGCCGTGCATGGCGGTGTAGACCGCCGAAACCTCGCGTGGGCCGTCCCCGAGCAGCGAAACCGCCCGGGCCACATAGGCATCCAGCACCGCATCGTCCAGGGTCCGGTAGTCGCCGGACTGCGCGATCGAACCGAGCGGACCCACCGCGGCGATGCAGGCCGAGATCTCCGAATCAGCCGGCGGGACGATCTGGCTGCCGTCGCCCAGATACACCTTGTAGCCGTTGTCATCGGGCGGGTTGTGCGAGGCGGTGACCATCACCCCTGCTGCGCAATCGAGTTCGCGAATCGCGAACGCCAGTACCGGGGTGGGCAGCGCCTTCGGGAGCACCATGGCGATGATCCCGGCCCCGGCCATGATCCGGGCGGTGTCACGGGCGAACACGTCGGAGTTGCGCCGGGCGTCGTACCCCACCACGACCCGCAGCCGTCCCTCCGGCGAGTTGCGACCGGCCTTGATCAGGTACGCCGCCAGGCCCGCCGCGGCCCGCGCCACCACCACCCGGTTCATCCGGTTGCTGCCGGGCCCCAGTCGGCCGCGCAGTCCCGCGGTGCCGAACTGCAGCGTGCCGTCGAAGGCGTCGGCAAGCTCGGTCAGCGCATCCTGTTCTCCCGATTCGGCTTTGGCGAGCAACTGCGAGAGTTCGGCGACGGTGGCGGGGTCTGGATCCTCGGCCAGCCATGCCCGGGCCGTCGCGAACAGGGTGCCGCCGGGCGTCATCAGTAGTCCCCCGCCGCGGCCTCGCCACCGGACACGATCGCCACCGACGCCGAGGCCCCGATCCGGTCGGCGCCCGCCTTGATCATCGCCCGGGCGTCCTCCCGGGAGCGCACCGCGCCGGATGCCTTCACACCGAGGGTGTCACCCACCATCGCCCGCATCAGGGCGATGTCGTGGGCGTTGGCTCCGCCGCCGCCGAACCCGGTGGAGGTCTTGACGTAGGCCGCTCCGGAGCGCAGCGCGATCAGGCAGGCGATCGCCTTCTGGTCGTCGTTGAGCATGCTGGTCTCCAGGATCACCTTGACCGGCGCCGGCCGGGCCGCTCCCACCACGCCGAGCATGTCGTCGTAGACCGCGGCGAGGTCGCCGGAGAGCAGGCCGCCGATGTCGAGCACCATGTCCACTTCGTCGGCGCCCTCGGCCACCGTGATGCGGGCCTCCTCGGCCTTGGCCAGCCTGGTCATCGCGCCGAGCGGAAATCCGACCACCGTGCAGACCATGACGCCGGACCCTGCCAGCCGTTCAGCCGCGGTGGGCACCCACCGGGTGTTGACGCACACCGAGGCGAACCGGTGCTCGCGGGCCTCGTCGCACAGCGTCTGGATCGCCGTCAGGGTGGCGTCGGCCTTGAGCAGCGTGTGGTCGATACGTCCGGCGAGGTTCTCCGAGGTGCGCAGCACGTCGGGCACCTCGACTCCGTCCGGAGCGGAGCCCAGCGCGGCGGTCACCGCCTCGTTGGCGCGGTTGAACAGCGCCGAATAGTCGGCCACGTAGGTGTTCACGGTGCTCTCCTTGGGATTGGTCGTGCGCTCAGCCGTCGAGCAGGGTGGTCGTGAGGTAGTTGAACAGCGCGACTCCGGAGTCCTCGCTGAATTTGTGCAACTGCTCGGGCGTGGCGGTCACCTGGTCACCTTCCAGCCGGTTGAGCAGGGTGCAGCAGATCATCCCGAAACGTGGGAAACCCCAGTGGTTGAGGTAGCCCGCGAGCATCGCTCCCTCCATCTCGATGTTGCGCACCCCGTTCTGATCGAGCCAGCGCAGCCACGCCATCTTCGTCTCCGGGGTCTCGAAGCACAGCGCCCCGTCGAGGCGGAACTGCTCGAGGAAGAACTCGTTGCCGGCCACCGTCTTTCCCGACACGATGTCGAAGTCGGCGTGGTCGTTGGCGGCGATGATCGCGTCATAGACCGCCGCCGGGAAGCGGCCGTCGAAGCGGTACTCCCCGGCGCCGCCCTTGAGCAGCCGGTAGGGCTTGAGGTCGGCCATCAGCCCCTCGGAGGTGACCACCACGGTTCCGGCGGGCAGGCCGACACCGCCGCTGGTGCCCACCCGGCACCAGAACACCTCATCCATGGCGGCGAGGTTTCCGCGTTTGAGGAAGAACACCAGTCGCATGAGTTCCTGCAGGGCGATCGAGGCACTCGGCATACCCATGCCGTGCGAGGCGAACAGCACACCACCGGTGTAGCGGGTGACGAACCGGTCCTCCTTGGGGAAGGCGACGATCTCGGCGCCGCCCGACATCGCGCTCCACCGCTCGGCGAATTCGGAGATGCGGCCGCCGGACCCGGCCAGGATGACGGCCTTGACGTCGCGCAGCTTCTCGAGCACGGGGTCGGAGGACGCGATGCCGAAGTGGTAGTACACGTCCTGATGGCTCCCGTCGAGCACCCCGTCGAGGAACGCGTGGTTGATGTTCTCGGTCTTCACCTGCGACCTCCCGGCTGAGTGACGCGTGGAAATCTACGCGCTGCGCTGCCGGCGCGCCGGTGGTTTGCCGTTCTCCCGGATCGGTCCGCACGGCGTGGCCGTGTTGACGGTGGGTTCGCCCGACGTCTAGATTCGACACACATTGACCTGCGCAATCGCGTAAGACTGGGGTTTGCTATGCCGAGGCTGTCGCCGCACGGATCGCTGCGTCCGGGCTCGCCCGCCAGCCACGCCGCCCAGCTCGGCGCGGTCGCGGTGGCGCTCGGAATGTCGCTGGGGGTCCCGGGCACGCTGGCCGTCGCCGCCGCCGACACCGGCGCCGCCGACGCGTCCGCGGCTGCCGAGCAGGCCCGCCCGGACTCCCGGCCGTCAGGCAGCGCCCCGAGATCCGCCGCCAAGTCCCCACGGTTGCCGGGTCCCGCGGC
>JAPOHV010000202.1 GCA_029979305.1 Mycobacteriaceae bacterium
TCGAGGGCTTGGTGCACATCTCGGAACTGGCCGAGCGCCATGTCGAGGTGCCCGACCAGGTGGTGGCAGTCGGAGACGACGCCATGGTCAAGGTCATCGACATCGATCTGGAGCGCCGCCGCATCTCGCTGAGCCTCAAGCAGGCCAACGAGGACTACACCGAGGAGTTCGACCCGTCGAAGTACGGCATGGCCGACAGCTACGACGAGCAGGGCAACTACATCTTCCCGGAGGGCTTCGACTCGGAGACCAACGAGTGGCTGGAGGGCTTCGACTCCCAGCGCGCCGAGTGGGAGTCCCGCTACGCCGAGGCCGAACGCCGGCACAAGATGCACACCACGCAGATGGAGAAGTTCGCCGCTGCCGACGCTGCCGCCGCCGCCGAGGATCGCCCGGCCTCCGGGACCACCACGTCGAGCTCGCCCGGTGCCGAGGAGTCGGGAGGCTCGCTGGCCAGCGACGCCCAGCTTGCGGCGCTGCGCGAGAAGCTGGCCGGCAACGCATAACGCCGGAACCTGACCGGGGCGCTGGAGAACCTGGCGGACCATGCTGCGCATCGGCCTGACCGGGGGGATCGGCGCCGGTAAGTCCACCGTGTCGTCGACCTTCGCCGGCTGCGGCGGGGGGATCGTCGACGGCGATGTGATCTCCCGGGAGGTCGTCCAGCCGGGAACCGAGGGCCTTGCCGCGCTCGTCGATCATTTCGGCGCCGACATCCTGCTGCCCGACGGCGCTTTGAACCGTCCCGCGCTGGCCGCCAGGGCCTTCGTCGACGAGCAGCAGCGCGCCCGCCTCAACGCCATCGTGCATCCGCTGGTGGCACGCCGCCGCGCCGAACTGGTGGCCGCGGCCTCCGATGACGAGGTGGTGGTCGAGGACATCCCGCTGCTGGTCGAATCGGGGATGGCCCCGTTGTTCCCACTGGTCGTCGTGGTGCACGCCGACGCCGACGAGCGGCTGCGGCGGCTTACCGAACAGCGGGGGATGGACGAGGCCGACGCCCGGGCCCGGATCGCCGCCCAGGCGACCGAGGAGCAGCGCCGCCGGGTCGCCGACGTCTGGCTGGACAACTCCGGCACCGAGGGCGCGCTGGTCGAACGGGCCCGGGAACTGTGGTTCGGCCGGATCCTGCCGTTCGCCCGCAACCTCGCCGCCCGGACCCCGGCGGCCGGCCCGCACCCGCTGGTGCCGGCCGACCCGACCTGGCCCGAACAGGCCGCCCGCGTCGTCGCCCGGCTCAACACCGCCTGCGGGCACCGGGCCGTGCGTATCGACCACATCGGGTCGACGGCGGTCGCGGGCCTCGACGCGCGGGACATCATCGACATCCAGGTCAGCGTCGCCTCGATGGAGACCGCCGACGAACTCGCCGGCGCCCTGCTGGAGGCGGGCTATCCGCGGGTCGGGTCGATCACCGCTGACCACCGATTCGACAACCAGGAAGGCCTGTGGCCCAAGCGCTTCCACGCCTCCGCTGATCCGGGCCGTCCGACGCATATCCACCTCCGGGTCGACGGCGAGCCCAATCAGCGGTTCGCGCTGCTGTTCGTCGACTGGCTCAACGCCAACCCCGGGGTGCGCGCCGACTACCTCGACGCCAAGCGTGCCGGCGCAGACCTCACCGGCTGGCTGGCCGCGGCATACCCGCGGGCCCGCGCCTGGGCGGACGGCGCCGGCTGGTCGCCGCGACCGGTCGGTTGATCAGCCGGCCGGGGCACCGAGATCGTCGGCGGGCACGACGACCGGCGGCCCGGGCAGGTTCGGCCCGGCCGGCAGGTCGGCCGAAGCCGGGCTCGGTGCGCTGCCGTAGGCGTTGCCCAGCGGTGCGCCGCACGTCATCACCCCGTAGTTCGGGTCGTTGCGCGCCGGCGTTATCCGCGGGCTGATGAACTGGTCGGCCGCCACCACCAGCTGGTCGTCGACCAGGATCTCGCAGTGCAGATTCGCCGAGTACGGCCACTCGATCGAGATCCGCATGCCAGCCTCTTTCGGGTCGGTCAGCACCGCGGTCGTCTCGAACGTCCGGCCGGGCAGCATCGTGGGGTCGGCGGTCTTCACCTGCTCATCGCTGATCCGGTAGGTGACCAGCGCGCCACGGGCGAGTCCGTCGATCCGGGTCCGGTAGGTGATGTTGTGCTGCAGCGTGTCGGCGGCGGCGGTCCCGGCGGCGGGCAGCGGCGCCACGGCAAGGGCCACCGCAGTCCCCAGCGTCACCGTCCGTCCCATGGCTCCCACGGTGGACGAGCGTACGCCTATCGCCAGCTCAGCTCCATTCCGGTGCTGGCCAGCCAGGCGTTCAGGTCGTGGTCGTGAGTGGCCAGGCCGGTCACCGCGGCCACCGCGGTCTGCAGCGCCCGGCCGGCGGCACCGGTGTTCAGCAGCCCGTTGCGGTGTGCCTCGAGCAACTCGTCGAGGTCGACCAGTTCGGTGCCCCGGCCGGTCCGCACCACCAGGTCCAGATAGTGGTCCTCGGTCCGCCAGTGCTGCGGTCCGGTACTGATCGGGCCGACGTCGAGGTAGTAGTCCTGGTCGCGCTCGTAGCCGGGGTTGAAGTGAAAGACGTTGGCGCGCAGCCCGACCGTGGGCAGCAGCCACGACTCCAGGTAGTGGAACTGGTCCCGGCCGGGGGTCGGCCGGGCCATGTAGAGGCCCCACGGCCGCAGCCGGTACTCGTCGACCGCGCGCACGATCCCCTTCGGGTCGGTGTTGGTGCGCGCGACGAGGTCGAACGTCTCATGCTTCGGCGGGTGGATGCGCCTCAGCGTACGGCGTCGGGATCGCTGCGGGCGTCGCGGTTGGCCCGCAGATTCGGGTACGCCGCGATCGCCAGCGGAATCGTGTCGAAGAACCGCGAGCGACCCAACAACTCAGAGAAGCCGCTGCCCCGGAACGCCTTCTGCGTCCTGCCCTCCTGCACAACCACCAGGAACGGCACATCGCGCAGCGCGGCGATCTCGGCCACGTCGGACAGCGCCTCGAAGCCGGTGAAGTCGATGTCGTCGATGCGCCGGGCGTCGAGCACCAGCAGGTCGGTCTCGTCCTCGTCCTCCGGCATGTCCTCGTCGTCGGGACTCTCGCCGGTCTCGGGCAGCACGTCGATGAGTTGCATCCGGAACCAGCTGGCGTTGCCGAACCACAGTGGCCCGTTCAACGCGAACGCGGCGATACCGGGCACGGCCGTCGCGCGCTCGTCGGTCAGCGGCAGCCAGGTCCCCTGTGGGGAGCGCCCCAGCCGCAGCAGTTCCGGGCGGGCGGTGCGCGACGCCTGGTAGATGAACGACACCAGCACCGCGAACAGCACCCCGTAGACGATGCCCAGCAGCACCGTGCCGATCAGCGAGATCAGCATCAGTGCGAACGCGCGCCAGGAGTACTGCTTGGTGGCCCGCATCTGGTCGACGCGGAAGATCTTGATCGCGATGTAGATCAGCACCGCCGACAGTGTCGCCATCGGCAGGTTCTCGATGAGCTGACTGAAGAACAGCACCACCACGGCGAGCACCGAGGCGACCAGCGACGCCAGCTGGCTGCGGGCGCGGGACTCGGCGATGATCGTCGTCGACGGCGGGCTGGCGTTGATGGTGAAAGACCCCACCAGGCTGGAGGCGATGTTGGCCAGCCCCAGCGCCCGGAAGTCGGCGTTGATGTCGGTGTCGAAGCCGCCCAGGTTCGAGGCCGACCGGGTGGTCGCTGCGGTCTGCGCCAGGCAGAAGATCCCGACGACGAGCGCGGTGGTCACCACCGCCTCGATGGAGTCCAGCGAGAAAGGCGGCAGCTCAAGGGAGGGCAGCCCGCGCTCGAGCGGTCCCAGAACCTCGACGCCGTGATTCTTGAGGTCCAGGATGACCACGGCGGCCGTCGCGAGGGTCAGCACGATCAAGGCGCCCGGGATCCGCCGGCTGATCCGGGAAATCCCCAGCAGCAGCGCCAGCGAGGTGAAGCCCAGGATCGCCGACGCGTGGTTGGTCTCCGGCAGGTGTTTGACGAGTTCGATGATCTTGCGCAGCGTGCGGCCGTGGCCCTCGGGTACGCCCAGGACGCCGGGCAACTGGTTGACGATGATGATCCCCGCGATACCGCCGAAGAAGCCGATCATCCCCGGCCGGGACAGGAAGTCGCCGACCCAGCCGAGCCTGCCGAGGCCGATCGTCA
>JAPOHV010000070.1 GCA_029979305.1 Mycobacteriaceae bacterium
CGGCCTCGGGTTCCGGCTCGGGCTCGGGCTCTACGAGGTCCTCGGCCAGCACCTCGCGCAGCACCAGGTGGGCGTTGGCGCCGCCGAATCCGAATCCGGAGACGCCGGCGATCGCGTGGCCGCTGTAGCGCGGCCAGTCGCTGACGGAGTCGGCCACCTTGAGGTGCGCAGCGTCGAAGTCGATGTAGGGGTTGGGGCCGGCGTAGTTGATCGACGGCGGAATCTTGTTGTTGTGCAACGCCAGTGCCACCTTGGCCAGGCTGGCCGCCCCGGCCGCGGACTCCAGGTGGCCGAGGTTGGACTTCACCGCCCCCAGCAGCGCGGGCTGATCGGCGGGCCGGCCCCGCCCGACGACGCGCCCCAGGGCGTCGGCCTCGATCGGGTCACCGAGGATGGTGCCGGTGCCGTGCGCCTCGATGTAGTCGACGGTGCGCGGGTTGATGCCGGCATCGCGATAGGCCTTGCGCAGCACGTCGGCCTGCGCGTCCGGGTTGGGGGCGAGCATCCCGTTGGAGCGGCCGTCGTGGTTGATCGCGCTGCCGGCGATGACGGCCAGGATCTGGTCGCCGTCTCGGCGGGCATCGGTCAGGCGCTTGAGCACCAGCATCCCGCCGCCCTCGGATCGGGCATAGCCGTCGGCGTCGGAGGAGAACGACTTGATCCGGCCGTCCGGCGCCAGCACCCCGCCGACCTCGTCGAAGCCGAGCGTGACCGCGGGCGTGACAAGGGCGTTCACGCCGCCGGCCAGCACCACGTCTGCTTCACCGGCCCGCAGTGCCTGTACGCCGGAGTGCACGGCAACGAGCGATGATGAGCATGCCGTGTCGACGGCCACCGACGGACCGCGGAAGTCGTAGAAGTACGAAACACGGTTGGCGATAATGGAACTCGCGGTACCGGTGATGGCATACGGGTGCGCGGTACGCGGATCCATCATCGCCAGGTAGCTGTAGTCGTTGGTGGAACTGCCGACGAACACCCCGACGTTGCCGCCGCGCAGGGCCGATGCCGGGATACGCGCGTTCTCCAGCGCCTCCCAGGTCAGCTCCAGCGCCATGCGCTGCTGCGGGTCGATGTTGTCGGCTTCCATCTTCGACAGCGCGAAGAACTCGGCATCGAATCCCTTGATGTCGCTCAGATAGCCACCGCGGGTGCGCGCCTTGTGAATCCGCTCGGCAAGCCGGGGTTCCTCCATGAACTCCGACCAGCGGCCCTCGGGCAGGTCGGTGATGGCGTCGCGTCCCTCCAGCAGTGCCTGCCACATCTCGTCGGGGGTGTTCATGTCCCCGGGGAAGCGGGTGGCGATTCCCACGATCGCGATGTCCTCGACGTAGCGGTCGCGGGTCCAGTCGTCAGAGGAGTCGTCGATCTCGAGCTCGGGCTCGCCCTCGATGATCACCGTCGCGAGCGCTTCGATGGTGGGGTGGCGGAAGGCGATCGTCGCCGTCAGCGTCACCCCGGTCAGGTCCTCGATGTCGGAGGCCATCGCCACCGCGTCGCGGGAGGACAGCCCCAACTCGACCATCGGAACGGACTCGTCGATCGAACCGGCGGGCTGGCCGGTGGCGTTGGCCACCCAGTTGCGCAGCCACTCGCGCATATCCGACACCGACATGTCGGTGCGGGGGGCGGCGAGGTCGGGCTCGGGGGCCAGCACGATGTCGTCGTGCTGCTGGGTGGGTTCCGGGGTATCCGTGTCGGACATCGTCACAACGCCTCGTCGGGGAAGGCGTTGGCCACCTTCCCCGACCGCAGGCTGCCGTCGAGGTAGGCCGACCGGCAGGCCCGGCGCCCGATCTTGCCGCTGGAGGTGCGCGGGATCGCGCCGGCCGGGGTCAGCAGCACGTCGCGCACGGTCACCCCGTGGCGCACCGCCACCGCCGCGCGGATGGCATCGGCCACCGGTTCGAGGTCCATCTTGTGCGAACCGGCCGCCCGCTCACCGACGATGACCAGTTGCTCGGAGGTGTCGTTCGGGTCGCGCTTGAGACCGGAGTGGGCGTTGGCGAAGACCTCGTCGGGCAGCTGGTTGGCGGGCACCGAGAAGGCCGCGACGAACCCGGTGCGCAATGCCTTGCTGGCCTCCTGGGCGGAGTACTCGAGGTCCTGCGGATAGTGGTTACGGCCGTCGATGATGACGAGATCCTTTGTGCGGCCGGTGATGTAGAGCTCGCCGTCGTGGTAGGCACCGAGGTCACCGGTGCGAACCCAGGTGGCGTCGTCGGCGGCGCCTTCGGCGTGCGACGGGCTGGTCCGCGACTTGAGGATGTTCTGGAACGTCGCGATGGTCTCCTCCGGCTTGTTCCAGTAGCCGGTCCCCATGTTCTGGCCGCTGATCCAGATCTCACCGATCTGGCCGTCCGGCAACTCGCTGGCGGTGTCGTAGTCGACGATCACCGCCCACTCGCCGACGCCGACCTTGCCCGCGCCGGCCTGTGCGACGGCCTTGGGCGAGTCGTCGGGCACCGGCACGAACCGGCCGGCGTTGAGTTCGTCGCGGTCGACGGAGATGATCGTCGGCTCCTCCGACGACGGCGTCGTCGACACGAACAAGGTCGCCTCGGCCAGGCCGTAGGACGGCTTGATGGCCTTGGGCTGAAAACCCAGCGGCCCGAAGGCCTCGTTGAACCGGCGCACCGTGGCCGCCGAGATCGGCTCGCTGCCGTTCAGGATCGCCTTGACGTTGGACAGATCCATCGGCGGCTCACCCTCCTTCGGCACACCGCGAGACGCGGCGTGATCGAAGGCGAAGTTGGGTGCCACCGAGATGGTGCCGCCGGTGTCGCCGGGGTGGCGGGCCAGTTCCCGGAGCCAGCGGCCGGGGCGGCGGACGAACGCCGCCGGGGTCATGAACGTCACGTAGTGGCCGATCATCGGCGAGAGCAGCGCGGTGATGAGTCCCATGTCGTGGAAGAACGGCAGCCAGGTGACGCCGCGGTCGCCCTCCTCGCCCTCAAGCGCCTCGATCACCTGAACCACGTTGGTGGCGAGGTTGAGGTGGGTGATCTGAACGCCGGTCGGGATGCGAGTGGACCCCGAGGTGTACTGCAGGTAGGCGATGGTGTCTTCGTTGACGGTGTCGATGTGCTCCCAGGTCGATCCGACCTCGTCAGGAACCGCGTCCACGGCGATGACGCGCGGACGGTCCTTGGCCGGCCGGGACCGGAAGAACTTGCGCACTCCCTCGGCGGCATCTGTGGTGGTCAGGATCGCCGAGGGCTGGCAGTCGTCGAGGACCGCGTGCAGCCGGCCCACGTGGCCCGGCTCGGACGGATCGAACAGCGGCACCGCGATGCGCCCGGAGTACAGCGTCCCGAAGAACGCCACCAGGTATTCCAGGTTCTGCGGGCACAGGATGGCGACCCGGTCGCCGGGCTGGGTGACCTGCTGCAGCCGGGCGCCGACCGCGCGGTTCCGGGTGCCGAAATCGGCCCAGTGCAGATCACGCGCGACGCCGTCGCGCTCGGAGGAGAAATCCAGGAATCGGTAGGCGAGCTTGTCGCCGCGCACCTTGGCCCAGCGTTCGACGTGTTTGACCAGGCTGGCGCCCTCGGGGAAGGTGATCCGTCCGTCCTTGATGAACGGGTTATGGAACGGCATACCACTCTCCTGTCAGACATTCGTGCCAGCCCCCGACACCCCCGCGCCGCACCACCGTTCGCCTGCCCGAGCCCCACAGATGGTACCGAGAATAGGGCCGCGGCAGTCCGACCCGGACCGGATAGCCGGACCGCGCCGATACGGCTGTCTTTCTGCCCTTATTTATTTCTTAATGTTAGGGGTTCTAGCCGCCTGAGCCAAATCATTTCCCCGCGCGTCATATCAGCCGTGCGGCGGGCGGGGGGCGTTGGAGATCAGGCCGCGGGCCCACTCCAGCGTCCAGGTGGTAGCGGTCAGTCCGTCGACGCTCCAGAACTGCGGGGTGGCGTACATCGCGTGGATCGGCTGGCCGGCCCCGCTGGCGAGGACCTCGAGGGTGCGCGGCAGGTTGGCGATGTTGAACGCCGACTCCGGCGCCGAACAGATCAGGTCACCGGGTGCGCAGATCTGGTTGGTGCGGTTGTTCAGTGCGCCAAAGCCGCCCGGACGCTCCCCGCTCATGGTCAGGCCGAGCGTGGACAGCGTGGGAACCTCCTTGAGGGTGATCTCGGCTCCCTCACCGGGCGGAGTCGGCCCGACGATCTGACCCACACCAGGCTGGCGGCGGCCGTCGGCGATCAGCGTGACGCCCAGTACCAGGTCCTCGTCGACCGGGCCCCGGCCGTTGCCGATGTCGCTGGCGATGTCGCCGGCGATCACCGCGCCCTGGGAGAACCCGACCAGCACATAGCTGGTGAGCGGGCAGCGGTTGTTCATCTCGGCCATCGCGCGCGCGGCGGCACTGGTGCCCTCGGCACGGCTGTCGTTGTAGGACATCTGCTTGTCGGCGGTCAGCGGATTGTGGAACTGCGCGGTATAGGGAACGGTATAGACCTGAACACGGTCGGGGGGGAACTGCTGCTGAATCGGGCGAGTCACGTTGAGCAGCAACGCAATCGGGAACTGACCGGGGTTGAGCGGATCGTCGGTCGGGGATGACTCCCAGGTGCCGGGGATGGCGATCATGTCGACGTCCGGGCAGCTGGCGTCCTGGAAAGCCGGTCGCGGCTTCTTGCCCGGGACGCTGGTGGGCGGCACCGCTGTCGGCGGTCCGGCGATCGGCGGCGGGGAGGCGGGGCGGCGGACCACGATGACGATGATCGCCACGATCAGCCCTACGACCAGGGCGACGGCGCCGGCGGCGATCAGTGCCAGGATGCGGTGGCGGCGGCGGTTGGTCTTCTTCCTGGGACTGCTTTTCTTGCTGGGGTTACTGCGGGTCATCGGTTAGCAGAGTCGCTGCGTGGCGATGCCGATGTAGTTCCCGATCACCGGGTCGATGGCGGCGGGTTCGGTGGCCTTCCCGGAGTTCGCCTCGGCGACATCGCTGCGCACCATCGGGGCCACCGCGTCCCAGATCGCCTGGTCGCTCTGACCGGCGGCACGGGCCTGGCACACGTAGGCGCCGATGCTCAGGGCGTGCAGATCCCTGGAGGGTCGCACCCCCGCGGCGAGTAACGCGTCGAGGTAGCCGCGCTGGGCCGGAGTCACGTTGGCCGGGGCCCCCATCCGGTCGGCTCCCGGGGAGGCCGACACGTCCAGCCCGCCTACCGCCCCGGAGGCCTCGACGGACTGCATCGACGGCAGGGCGACCGTGCTGATCAGGTCACTTCCGCCCGACGAACAGCCGGCCAGCAGCCAGGCCGCCGGTGCCATCACGCCAGCCGCCAGCAGCCGGTTCGGGGTCAGCCGACCCGCACCCCATAGTTTGCTGGGCGATCCAGAGACGTGACGGCGCACACAGACAACAGTACCTGTTTCGCGGTAGTGCTCAATGGGTCGCGGGTTGCGGATCCTTAACGGATTGCCGCCACGAACGAGTCAGTTCAGCGCCGCCGCCATGTCACCGGCCATGGCCCCCAGCTGACCCGCCCAGTTGCCCCAGTCGTGCCCGCCGCCGCCGGTGATGTCGAAGTGGCCGTTGCGGCCGCCCAGCGAGCGGTAGTGCGCGTAGAAGATGCGGTTGCTGCCCTGTGCGACGCTGCAGTCGCCGCCGCCCATGGCGGCCGGGTCACCGCAGCTCAGCGTCGCCGGGCTGAACACCCACAGCCGGGTGTTGTTGGCGACCAGCAGGTTGGCGTGGACGTTGGGGTCGTGCCACTTCCACCGCCCCAGCTGGGGGGCGCCCCACATGGCGTCGATGTTGTCGCCGATGTTGATGGCGTTGGAGATGACGCCGTTGGTCTGGGTGTCGGACGGGTTGAGGAAGCCCGACAGCGAGCCGGCGTAGCCGTAGCGGTTCGGGTGGAAGGCGGCCATCGTCACCGCGGCCGTGCCGCCCTGGGACACCCCGACGATCGCGTTGCCGCCGGGAGCGACTCCGCGGTTGGCGGACAGCCAGTTCGGCAGCTCGTCGGCCAGGAAGGTCTCCCACTGCTTGCTGCCGTTGGCCTCCCAGTTGGTGTACATGCTGTAGGCGCCGCCGGCCGGTGCGGCCACCGAGAACCCGCTGCCGGCCAGGCTGCCCATTGCGTTGCCCACGGTCACCCAGTTGCTGACGTCCGGACCGGCGTTGAACGCGTCCAGCAGCACCACGACGTGCGGGCCGCCGCCCTGGAACGACACCGGGATGTCGCGGCCCATCGCCGCCGAGGGAACCATCACGGTCTCCACCCCGGCGGCGGCCGTCGGCGCCGTCGCGCCCCACAACCCCGCCGCCACGACGACGGCACTGACAGCGCGGAACAGCTTCACCAGACGGCTCATACCCACCTCACGTCGATTAGTCCCCCGCCTTCGCGGTGGGAGTTCAGTGAATCACACCCACCAGCCTGCGGCTTCGGGATTCGCCCCGATACACCGGCGGCGGGAGGGGTCAGTTGGCCGGCGCGGGTGCCGCAGCTTCCGGCGCCGCCACCGGGGCCGCCGCGGGCGGGGCCGGGGACGGCTGCGGGGTGGCACCGAGCACCCGCTGGATATCGGGTTTCATCTGCTGGAGCTGCTGGCCCCAGTACCCCCAGCTGTGGGTGCCGTTGGCCGGGAAGTTGAACACCCCGTTGCTGCCGCCGGCCTTCAGATAGGTGTCGCGGAATGTCTTGTTGGTCCGCAGCGTCAGCCCTTCGAGGAACTTGGCGTTGAAAAGGTTGCCCGCACTGGCCCCGGCGTCGAGATCGGAGGGGTTGCCGTCGCCGCAGTACACCCAGACACGGGTGTTGTTGGCCACCAGCTTGCCGATGTTGACCATCGGGTCGTTGCGCTGCCAGGTGGCGTTGCCGCCCGGGCCCCACATATCGTCGGGCTTGAAGCCGCCGGCGTCGCCCATCGCCAGGCCCACCAGCCTGGGCCACCAGCCCTCGGAGAGGTTGAGGAAGCCCGACAGCGACGCCGCGTAGACGAACTGCTGGGGGTGCCAGATCGCCAAGGTCAGCGCCGCCGACCCGGCCATCGACAGGCCGACGGCCGCGCTGCCGGTGGGTTTGACCTGCCGGTTGGCAGCCAGCCAGGCGGGCAGCTCGCTGGTCAGGAAGGTCTCCCACTTGTAGGTCTGGCAGCCCGCCTTGCCGCAGGCCGGTTTGTACCAGTCGCTGTAGAAGCTGGACTGCCCGCCGACGGGCATGATGACCGACAGCCCGGAGTCCAGGTACCACTCGAAGGCCGGGGTGTTGATGTCCCAGCCGTTGAAGTCGTCCTGGGCGCGCAGGCCGTCGAGCAGATAGACCGCCGGGGAGTTGGCGCCGCCACTCTGGAACTGCACCCGGATGTTGCGGCCCATCCCGGCCGAGGGAACGTCGAGGTATTCCACCGGAAGACCGCCGCGGGAGAACGCCGCCGCGGTCGCCGAGCCGCCGGTGACACCGACCAGGCCCGGCAGCACCACCGCGAGGCCGACGGCGGCGGCCGCACGGCGCAGCCATCCGGAACGCAACTTGCCAACGAAACTCATCGACTACCCGTCCTGTTGTGATTGCCGCACCGCGTGCGGTGGTTCCTGGCCGCGGCGCCCCGGTAGTCAACCACAGCCGGGCCGCCGGGCTTGAATCGTCTATCGCCGCCGCCGGCCCCCGGCGTTACGCGCCCGGCTAACCCGGTAGTTCGGCTAAGGACCGGTGGCCGGTAGCCCGGTGTAGGGCGGCTTCTTCGCCGGCGGCTCGGGGATCCCGCAGCGCGCCAGGTCATACCGGGGCACCCGGTCGATGCGGTAGCGGGTGAGTTCGAAGGCCCGGTTGAGGTTGCCGATGAACCGGGGCCGGGTCATCGGGTCGCGGATCGCCTTGAGCATCTCGACGGTTTCCGGGCAGCCGAGTGCGGCCTGCGCCTGCTCGACCCAGCCCTCATCGAGGTACTCCGGTATCCACGGCCGCTCCTTGAGCCACGGCCCCTCGGCGACCGCCCAGTCCGGGAAGAGGTTCTTGTCGTGGCCGATCCGACCGTCCTCCAACCGCGCGGTGTGCGCGGCCAACGGGTTGGCAAGCCCGATCTGGTCGATCACTCGGGTGCTGAGGCCGACGTTCATGCCAAGCATGCCGAGGTTGGTGAAAAAGACTGTGTGCGTGGCATGTTCACGGCGCCACTGCTCCGGCGACACCCCGGGCGGCGGCGGCTCGATCGGCGGCATCTGCGGCACCACGTCCCAGACGTCCCAGTTGCCCGACGGCAGCAGCAGCGCCCCGTCGGGGGTGTTGTTGATAGCCACCAGCACCGCGCGCATCCGCGGGTAGTCGAGGTAGTCGGCCGCCGTCAGCGGGTGGGCGTGGCCGGTGGCCTGCGAGTAGAACCTGCGCTCGTCGACGATGCCCGAATAGGTGACCCGGGTGGCGTCACGCCCCATGCCGGGAGAGTTGGCCGCCCACAGCGCCCAGCCGGCCAGCGCCAGCCACAGCGCGGCGACCGCGCCGCCGAGCACGGCGCCGCTGCCCCGGGCGGGCCGGATTGCCTGCCCGGGCAGTATCACCGGGATCACCGCGATCGGTGCCAGCAGGCAGAACAGCGGCGCCAGCAACACCCGTCCGTGCATGAAGTCGCCGCCCTGCCGGATCCAGTACAGCGCCTGGATCACACCGCTGAGAAGCATGAAGGCCACCACGGCGGCCGGCGTTCGCACCCGGGCTGCCCAGCGGGATCCGCCCCGCGGGGCGGGCGGGCGGGCGCCGCGCCGGCCGGCCAGCAGCACCGCGCCGAGGGCGAGCAGCAGCACGGCCGGCAGCCACAGCGCATAGGGCCCGGTGAGGTTGCGCAGGTACACCGTGCCCTGGTCCCACTTGCTGCCGGAGGCGTCCTTGGCCAGCGCGGTCTGCGGGACCAGCAGGCCGTAGTAACCCATCCGGAAGATCTGGTAGCCCACCGGCAGCAGGCCGCCGGCCGCCACGATCAGTGCACGGTTGCCCCAGCCCGGTTCGGCGATGAGCATCATCACCAGGGCCAGGCCTCCGATGAGGGCGAACTCCGGGCGGACCAGCACGCTCAACCCGGCGACGAAGGCCAGTGCGGCCAGGAACGGCGCGCCCGGGCGGCGGCCCGACTCGGCAGCGCTGTCCTGCGACCAGCGGACCATCAGCCACCACAGCCCGCCCAGCCAGGCGGTCACCAGACCGTTCTCCAGGCCCGAGGTGGCGAAGTCACGGGCGGGCGGCACGGCGATGTAGACCAGCACCCCGGCCGGCAGGATCAGCGCACGCCGTCCGCGCAGCGCCGGCGCCCACAGCCGAGCGGTGCCCAGCATCACCATCGCCACCCCGGCGACGCTGAAGAACAGCGCCAGCGCCAGCGCGACGTACTCCAGCCGCAGCGGGCCGCCGACCAGGCTGCCCAGGTACACCAGGTAGGTCCATGCGGTGGAGGTGTTGGACTCCACCCGTTCGCCGGCGTTGAACACCGGGCCGTTGCCGGCCAACAGGTTTCGGACGGTCCGCAACACGATCAGCCCGTCGTCGGCGATCCAGCGCCGCTCCCAGGCACCCCACGCCCACAGCGCCGAGACCACCGCCACGGTGGCCCACAGGCTGAGCCGGGTCAGGGCCCGGTACGGAAGGCTCGCCGCACGGAGGACCGCGACACTAGGAGAGGAGGGCGGCGGCAATGACGGTTCCGATCCAGGCCAGTGCCAGCAGCTGCAGCACCCGGTCGCGCAGCGCGATCTCCTCCGGCTCCCCCGCCATGCCGCCGTCGACGTCGACCGCGTAACGCAGGATCGCGATGGTGAACGGGATCATCGAGATGACGAACCACGACGGCGAATTGCGGTCACGCTCAAAGGCCCACAGCCCGTAGCAGAGCACCACCGCGGTGGCCGACAACGTCCACACGAAGGTCAGATAGGTGCTGGTGTAGCTCTCCAGCGACTTGCGGATCTTGGCGCCGGTGCGCTCGGCCAACTGCAGTTCGGCGTAGCGCTTGCCGGCAGCCATGAACAACGAGCCGAACGCCATCACCAGCAGGAACCACTGCGACAGCGGAATCCCCGCCGCCACACCGCCGGCGATCGCCCGGATGAGGAAACCCGAGGACAGGATGCAGATGTCCAGTACCGCTTGATGTTTCAGCCCGAAGCAGTACGCCAGCTGGATCACCAGATAGACCGCCATCACCACGGCGAGCTTCGGGGTGACCCACCACGAGATCGCCAGGCAGCCGACGGCGAGCACGGTGGCTATCCCGTAGGCCATGCCGACCGGCAGCACCCCCGCCGCGATCGGCCGGTACCGCTTGGTGGGGTGCGCGCGGTCGGCCTCGACGTCGCGGGCGTCGTTGACCAGATAGATCGACGAGGCCGCCATGCAGAACACCACGAAGGCGATCGAGACTTTGGAGACGACCTCGCGGTAGTCGAAGTGGGCGCCGCCGCCGAGTGCGGCCAGCGGTGCGGCGAACACCAGCAGGTTCTTGACCCACTGCCGCGGCCGGATCGCCTTGATCACGGCGGCGAACAGGTTGCTCGGCGGACCGGTGACCGTGGTGTCGCTGCTCATCGTCGTCAGTCGCTTCCCTTCTGGCCGCCGAGGCGGGTGGTGCCGCGGGCCACCGCCGCGCCGACGGCCATCCCGGCGAGCACGTCGGTGGGGTAGTGCACGCCGAGCACCAGGCGCGAGAGCGCCATCAGCGGCACCACGGCCAGCGGCAGCGGCGACCGGGTGGCCCGGCACAGCAGCATAGCCGCGGCGGTGCTGGAGGTGGCGTGCGCCGAGGGGAAGCTCAGCGTGCTGGGGGTGCCGACGTTGACGGCGATATCGGGGTGGTTCGGGCGGCGGCGGCGCACCGCGAGCTTGATGACGATGGCAGCGGCGTGCGCGGCGACGGCTCCGACGCCGACCAGCAGCCAGTCGCGCCGCCGCCCGGGGAAGGCCACCGCACCGGCCGCCGAGAGTGCCATCCAGCCGGCGGCGTGCTCGCCGAAGTGCGACATGCCGCGGGCCGCCGTGATGACGGGGGGTGCGGCCAGCCTGGACTGCACACCGACCAGGGCGGCGACTTCTCCGGTGGGGTCAGGCATTGATGGCCGTCTGGTCGAGCAGCACGCTCTCCCACTTCTGCTTGCTGGACAGCACCGGCAGCGCCTCGCGGTAGACCCGGCGCATGTGGTTGTAGCGGCGGGCGAGCGCAACGTGCTGGCGCAGCGAGGCTTTGAGCAGAGCGAACATCTTGTCGCGGTCACGCTGGCGGTAGACCACGCCGCGGCCGTCGGCGGTGGTCACGGTCACCCCGTCGACATTGCACAGCAGGAACCAGCGGGCGTCCTGGGTGGCGACGTTGAGTTGCGGCCGCCGGTGGGGGGCGGGGGCGGCCCTGCGCAACTGGGGCAGTACGCCGCGGGCCAGCCGCGCACCGATGACCGGCAGCGCCACCGGCGGGCGGGGCACCTTGGTGCGGCCGCTGGGCGCCGGCAGCGATGTCGCCCCCGGCAGTACCACGGCGTCGGGGTATTCCTGGCGCATGGCGCGCACCTCGGGCAGCGCGGACTCCAGGATGGAGAAGATGTGCTCCGGGCCGGCCAGGAAGTCGGCGATCGCCTTGTTCTGGATGGCCACCGTCGAATACTCAAGGCAGAGCAGGTGTTTGAAGGTCGCTTTCAGCGAGCTCTTGATCAGGCCGCCGACCGGGGCGTCCCAGTGCAGCGCCGAGACCACCAGCCGGTTGCGTAGATGAAAGTAGGCCTGCCAGTCGATGGCGTCGTCCTTGTCGCTCCAGGCCATGTGCCAGATCGCGGTGCCCGGCATGGTGACGGTGCCGTACCCGTGCTCGCCGGCGCGCAGCCCGTAGTCGGCGTCGTCCCACTTGATGAACAACGGCAGCGGCTGGCCGAGTTCCTCGGCCACCTGCCG
This sequence comes from Mycobacteriaceae bacterium, assembly GCA_029979305.1. Lineage (GTDB taxonomy): Bacteria > Actinomycetota > Actinomycetes > Mycobacteriales > Mycobacteriaceae > Mycobacterium. The sequence continues at coordinate 11,895 of JAPOHV010000070.1, forward strand.
CGGGATCATGCACATCCACCAGCCGTTGTAGTCGACGTCGATGCGGCGGTGCAGCAGCTGGCTGCGGCCCGCCTCGTCCTCGCCGTCGAGCGGGTACTTGGCGAAGTCGTGGTCGTACTCGGTGTGCGGGGCGTTGGTCCACATGAAGTTGGCGCGGTTGACCACCTCGCCCATCACGTGCAGATGGGAAGGCTCCTGCAGGTTGAGCATCTGGCCGCCGATCAGGGTGGGGTGCTTGGCGAACCGGCTCAGCGCCAGCGCCCGCAGGATCGAGTCGGGCTCGATGCGGATATCGTCGTCCATGAACAGGATCTGTTCGCAGTCGGTGTTCTTCAGCGCCTCGTACATGGCGCGGCTGTAACCGCCGGAGCCGCCGAGGTTGGGCTGGTTGTGAATCGACAGCCGGCCGGCGAGCGCGGCGGCGGCCGCGTCGAAACCGGGGTGGTCCTTAGTCTTGTCGTTGCCCTGATCGACCACGATGACCGAACCGATCACGTTGTCCACCAACGGGTCCGACGTCAGCGCCCGCAGCGCGTTGACGCAGTCGGCGGGACGGTTGAACGTCGGGATACCGACGGCGATGTTGGCCCGGCCGGGGGCGGGCACCGGCGCGTACCAGGCTGCGCTGTGCACGGTCGTCTTGGTGTCGGTGGTGATGTCGAACCAGATCCAGCCGCCGTCCTCGAAGGGAGCCAGCTCGATCTCGAACTCGGCGGCGGCCGGCGTCGACCCGTTGCTGATGATCTCGGCGCCACCCACACTGATCCGGGCGCCGGTGGCCTTGGAGCGGTAGACGTCCACCCGGGCGGAACCGGTGAGTTCCACCCGCAGCACCACCGACTCCAGCGTCGACCAGCGCCGCCAGTAGCTGGCCGGGAAGGCGTTGAAGTAGGTGGCGAAGGACACCTCCGACTCCGCGCCGATCTGCAGCGTGGTGCGGGTGGCGGCGTGCGCCCGGCGGGCGTTGGTGTCGGACTCCTCGATGTAGAGCTTGCGCACGTCGAGCGGTTCGCCCGGGCGCGGCAGGATGACCCTCGAGAGCAGGCTGACCGCGCGCGACTCACCCGAGGTGATCGGGCCGGAGGGGATCTCGCTCATGCTGTGCTGCTTTCCTCATCGTCGGCGCTCAGCGGCGCACCGTCACGCAGATGCGGCGCCAGAATGTTGTCGTACATGCTCAGGGCGCTGGCGATGGCCATATGCATGTCGAGGTACTGGTAGGTGCCCAGCCGGCCGCCGAAAAGCACGCCTGCGGAGGCGGTTTCGGCCTTGGCGCGGGCCCGGTAGGCAGCCAGGATAGCGCGGTCGGCGTCGGTGTTGATCGGGTAGTAGGGCTCGTCGTCGTCGTCGGCGAACCGGGAGTACTCCCGCATGATCACGGTCTTGTCGGTCGGATAGTCCCGTTCGGGGTGGAAGTGCCGGAACTCGTGGATGCGGGTGTAGGGCACGTCGAGGTCGTTGTAGTTCATCACCGGGGTGCCCTGGAAGTCGCCCGTCGGCAGCACTTCGACCTCGAAATCCAGTGTGCGCCAGCCCAGCCGGCCCTCCACGTAGTCGAAGTAGCGATCCAGCGGTCCGGTGTAGACCACCGGGGCGCCGGGACTCTCGGCGCGGAACTGGTCGCACACGTCGAACCAGTCGAGGTCCAGGAGCACCTCGATGCGATCGTCGGCGGCCATGTTCTGCAGCCAGGCGGTGTAGCCGTCGACCGGCAGGCCCTCGTAGGTGTCGTTGAAGTAGCGGTTGTCGAAGGTGTAGCGCACCGGCAG
>JAPOHV010000117.1 GCA_029979305.1 Mycobacteriaceae bacterium
CCGTTGAAGTGCACGACGCCGGCTGCGCCGTAGTCGTTCGGGTAGCGCCGGGGGGCGCCGGTGAGGTTGATCGCGGTGTCGGTGCCACCGTGATAGGAGCGGTAGCGGGAGAGCACCTTGCGCCGGCCGGTGTGCAACCGGGCCATCCGCACCGCGTGCTCGACGGCATCAGCGCCGCCGTTGGTGAAGAAGACGTGATTGAGGTCGCCCAGGGTGCGCTCGGCGATCAGCCGGGCCGCCTCGGAACGGGCCGCGTTGACGTGCTGCGGGGCGATGGTGCACAGCTTGGCGGCCTGCTCTGCGATGGCAGCGACGACCTTGGGGTGCTGATGGCCGATGTTGGTGAAGACCAGCTGACCGGAGAAGTCCAGCAGCTTGTTGCCGTCGCCGTCCCAGACGTAGGCGCCGTCAGCGGCGATGATCGTCATCGGCGTGATCTGCGCCTGCGCGGACCAGGAATGGAACACGTGCCGGCGGTCGAGCTCGTAGGCGTGGCGGCCTTCGGCTATGGCGGCGTCCAGGTCCTGACCGTTGGGCAGCGACGTTTCGGTGGTGGTCATGACCGCAGAGCTTACCGGCCGGTGCAGGCCGCGCCGGGGCCGTGAGCGGCGGCCCGGACGGCAACCGTTCGGCCACGGTCGGGTGCCGACACGACACCGTTGAATCACGGTTCGACAACACCCCCTGCGGTGATCCGCCGAGGGGTAGTGGTGGGCAATCGCTTGTTGTAGAAGTGGTTGTAGTGACTGATGTGAAAGTCAGCGAGGGGCCCCGCCGGAGATACCGGCCACGGCCCGGAGAGGTGGGAAAAACATGAAGCGCATCGGTGCGGCTCAGAAGTTGATCGTCGGCCTGGTGCTTCTGATCCTGGCTGCGATGGGCCCGGGCGCTACGGCCACCGCCGCCCCGGTGACCCGGGACCAGGCGGTCAATCTCGTGATCGCGCGGGGTCTCGCCGCCCGCGGGGTTCCGTATTCGTGGGGCGGCGGCGGGATCGACGGTCCGAGTGTGGGTACCGGCGACGGCGCCTCCACCGTCGGCTTCGACTCCTCGGGCCTGATCCAGTACGTCTACGCCGGTGTCGGTGCCAAACTGCCGCGCTCGTCGGGGGCGATGTACAACGTGGGGCAGCGGGTCACCGCGGAGCAGGCACTGCCGGCCGACCTGATCTTCTACGGCCCCGACGGCTCCGAGACCGTGACGATGTTCCTCGGCAACAACCAGATGCTGGAGGTCACCGACGCCGGCGTGAAGGTCTCGCCGGTGCGGACCGAGGGCATGGCGCCCTACCTGGTCCGGATCATCGCCTAGCCGGAATCCCGCAGCAGCAGGCCCGCGGCCGCTACGCGCAGTCGGTGCAGATCGACTGTCCGTCGCAGCCGCGGGCCAGTCTGCTTCGGTGGTGAACCAGGAAGCAACTGCCGCAGGTGAACTCGTCGGCCTGCTTGGGTATCACCCGCACGACGAGGTCCTCGTCGAGGAAATCGGCCCCCGGTAGGGCGTAGAAGTCCGGTGCCTCGCCCTCATCGACGTCGAGCACGGCGGTCGCGGGTGTCTCGCGCCGCCTCGCCAGCTCGTCGATCGGCTCCTCTCGGTCAGCCGTTACGCGGCGCGGTGCGTCATAGTCAACGGTCATGGTTCCTCCCGGGTCCGTTCGGTGGGCCACTGCGTGTCCCCAAGCGGCAGTGGCCGGATGCGCTGTTATTCCCCGAAACGACCGGTGTTCAAACCCGCCAGAGCGACTCCTGGGCGACCGACGCCACCAGGATCCCCGCCCGGTCGTGGATCGACCCGAACGCCAGACCCCGGGCGTCGCTGTGGCTGACGCCGAGAGCGTCGTAACACAGCCAGTCGTTGGGGTCGGCGGGCCGGTGCAGCCACAGTGCGTGGTCGAGGCTGGCGGCCCCGCCCGGGCCGGGCTGGTCGGTACCCGGCGGCCGGCCGGTGCTGACCAGGCCCAGGTCGGAGACGAAGGTCAGCGCGCAGGCCCGCAGCAGGGGTGAGTCCTCGATGGGCTCGCGGGAGCGGAACCAGAACGGTTGCAGCGGCCACTCGCGGGATTCGCCGGCCGCCACCCGGGTCTCGAAAAAGTCCGCCCACCGTTCCGGGGGAGTGACGACGGTGGTGGCGTCGGCCAGAGCCAGCCGGGGCTTCGCGGGACGTTGCCAGTCCACCGTGGTCTCGGGCCGATGAAAGGAGGTCAGCATCTCGAAGATCGGTTCGCCCTGCTGGCCGGCGGTGACCCTGCGGGTGTTGAAAGATTTTCCGTCCCTGGTGTTCTCGACGGTGTAGTCGACGTCGACGCCCACCTTTCCGCCCTTGATGAAATACGCGTGCAGAGACTGCGGCACCCGGTCGGGGCTGACGGTGGCGCCGGCGGCGGCGAGGGCCTGTGCGGCGATAAGGCCGCCGAACAGCCGCGGCCCGGCCCCCAGCGCGTTGGAGGTGCGGAAGGTGTCACCGCTGCCGTCGAGGCGCACCAGGTCGGCGATCCAGCTCGGCATGGTCCTCCAGGTCCGGCGGCGGTCGGGGTGGGCCTCACGATATCGGCGTATCTAAACTCACCGGTCATGACGCAGGGTTTCGACGCACCCGAGGGCCTGCTCAGGATCGAGGACTGCGTGGATTCCCGCGGCGAGATCGTGCTGCCGCCGGGCACCACCCTGGTGTCGCTGATCGAGCGCAACGTCGCCAACGTGGGGCAGACGGTGGCCTACCGGTTCCTCGATTTCTCCCGCTCCGAGGGGGAGCGCCTCGAGTTGACCTGGGCGCAGTTGGACATCCGGATGCGGGCCATCGCCGCACGGATCCAGCAGGCGGCAGCCGACGGTGAGCGGGTCGCGATCCTGGCGCCACAGGGTCTGGACTACGTCGCCGCGTTCTTCGCGGCACTCAAGGCCGGCATGGTCGCGGTTCCGCTTTTCGCACCGGAATTGCCCGGGCACGCCGAGCGACTCGAGGTGGCGCTGGCCGACGCCGAACCGGCCGTGCTGCTGACCACCTCGGGTGCGCTCGGGGCCGTCGACGGGTTCCTGCGCAAGACGCCGGGGCTGACCGCGGCGCCGGTTCTCGTCGTCGACGGGATCGCCGATTCGGTTGCCGCCGAGTTCGTTCCAGTCGACATCGAGCCCGACGACGTCTCGCATCTGCAGTACACCTCCGGAGCCACCCGCCCGCCGGCGGGCGTTGAGATCACCCATCGCGCCTTCTGCACGAACCTGGCGCAGATGATCCTCTCGATCGACCTGCTGAACCGAAACACCCACGGGCTCAGCTGGTTACCGCTTTACCACGACATGGGGCTGTCGATGATCGGCTTTCCCGCCACCTACGGCGGGCACTCCACGCTGATGGCACCCAGCGCGTTCGTCCGCCGCCCACAACGCTGGATCCGCGCGCTGTCCGACGCCTCGGCCGAGGGCAGGGTGGTCACCGCGGCGCCCAACTTCGCCTACGAGTGGGCGGCCGAGCGTGGCGTTCCGGAGCCGGGGGAGGATATCGACCTGGCCAACGTGATCATGATCATCGGTTCGGAACCGGTGAGCATGACCGCGATCGACGCCTTCAACGCCGCCTTCGCCCCGTACGGACTGCCGCCGACGGCGATCAAGCCGTCCTACGGCATCGCCGAGGCCACGCTGTTCATCGCCAACATCGCCCCGGATGCGTGCGCCGCGATGACCTACTTCGGCGGTGACGCGCTGGCCGCCGGGAGGGCCGAGGAGGTGCCGCCCGCTGCGCCCGGGGCGGTCGGGCACGTGTCCTGCGGCGTAGTGGCCCGAAGCCTGCGCGCCGTCGTCGTCGACCCCGAAACCGGAGCGGAACTGCCCGACGGATCGGTGGGGGAGTTCTGGCTGCACGGCGACAACGTCGGCCGCGGCTACTGGCGTAACCCCGAGGCGACCCGGCTGGTTTTCGGCGCGCACCTGGCCGCCCGGTTGCCCGCCGGGAGCCGCGCCGAGGGCATCGGCCCGGATGCCGACTGGCTGCGCACCGGTGACCTGGGCATGTTCTTCGGCGGAGAGCTCTACGTCACGGGCCGGATCGTGGATCTGATCACCCTGGGCGGCCGCAACTTCTATCCGCAGCAGATCGAGGCGACGGTCGCCGACGCCGCCGCCCTGGTTCGCCGCGGCTACGTGGCGGCGTTCAGCGCACCGGCCACGAACGGCGAAGAGCAGCTGGTGATCGTCGCCGAAAGAGCAACCGGGACAAGCCGTTCCGAGCCTGGCCCGGCGATCGAGGCGATCCGGGCCGCGGTGTCACGGCGCCACGGCCTGACCCCGGCCGATATCCGAATCCTGCCCGCCGGGTCGATACCGCGGACAACCAGCGGCAAACTGGCCCGCCGTGCCGCCCGGACCGGGTACCTCGACGGGTCACTGAAAGGTCATCAGGGCTAGCGGGTGCCGGCCCGCCGTTGCCGATAGGTTGGAGGAGATGGCCCTCAATCTGATCGACCTGTACCGCCGGACCGGCGCCGACGTCCCCTTCGGCAACCCGCTGCCGTCGCACGGCACCGAGATGGAGGGCTGGTTCTGGCGGGTCTCCGACGAGGCCAGTGGCCGCGCGCTGATCGCACTGTGCAGCGTCAACCGCCATCCCGGAGGGGACTGGTCCACCGCGGCGGTCGGGGTGCACCCCGGACTCGCAGTACGCGCCGGCGCGCTGGGTGGGGCGCGGGCACAGGACGCGCCGTTTCAGGTCAGCGCCGGTGACCAGTCGGGCAGCTTCACCGTCGGCACCGACCGGGTCCGCTTCGAGCTGGGCGATCTTCGTCTGAGCATGGAATTCACCGACCCCGTGCGGTGGCCGAAGGCCTTCGGCGGCGGCGGCATCTTCTCGGCGATTCCGTTCCTGAACCAGTACTGGCATCCCTATTATCTGGGCGGAAGGGCAAGCGGCACAGTCGAGTACGGCGATGAGTCCTGGAGCTTCGACGGCGCCAAGCTCTATGCCGAGCGCAACTGGGGGGCCGGATTCCCGCTGCGCTGGTGGTGGGGCCAGGCCCATGACTTCGGCGCTGACGACGTGTGCGTGGCGTTCTCCGGCGGGCTGCTGTCGCTGGGGCCTATCGCCCGCGACGTCAACGGGATCGTCGTGCGGGTGGGCCGGAAGGTGATCCGGATGACCCCGCCGGTGCTGGTGCGCTCACAGGTCGGTGACAACCAGTGGATGCTGCGCGGCCGCTCGCCCCGTTACGAGATCGAGTTGCAGGGCGACGGCCGCCATCTGCCCCCGCACGTGCTGCCGGTGCCGCTGCCGGGGGAGAAGCGCAACATCGACACCGACTTCGAACACCTCGGTGGCCGGTTGCGCTGCACGGTCCGCGAGCGCGGCCGGCTGTTGTTCGACGGAACCTCGGAACTGGCGGGCCTGGAAGTGGGCACCCGCCCGAAATGAGCCGTTAGCCCGAGGACCCGAGGATCTTGATCGCGAAGACCAGCGTGTCGCCCGGCTGGATTCCGGCTCGGGGCTCGCCGTTGGGGTAGCCGTCGGCGGAGGTCATCGCGACGGCGACGGTGGAGCCCACCTTCTGCCCGGCGATGGCCTTCTGGAAGCCCGGGACCACGCGGTTGAGACCGAACTCCACCGGGGCGCCGCGCTCGTAGCTGCTGTCGAACACCGAACCGTCGCGACCGTCGACGCCCATGTAGCAGACCTTGACCGTCGCGGCCGGCGCGACCACAGGCCCGTCGCCCGCGGTGAGGGTGCGCACCTGGGTGTCGGTGACGCTGAAAGGGGTGGTCACGGTGACCAGGGGAGCCGCGGTGTCGGTGGACCCGGCGACCGAGACGCTGCCGGTGGCCCCCGGCAGCGTCCACTCGGGCGCGGTGTCGGCAGCCGGAGCCGCGGTGGGGCAGGTTTCGCCGGCCGACTTGACCGCCGGCGCCGAGGCAGGCTCCGAGGCTGTGTCGGACTTTGAACCGCAGGCGGCCAGCGAGGCTGCGCAGGCGGCGAGGATGAGAGCTGAGGTCAGACGGGATGCGATCACGGCGCCAACGCTACAGCGCCGTTCCGGGGAGGATTCCGGGGCAACCCCCTCTGCGCGAGCGATCCGGCCGCTACAGTTCGGCCGATGGGCTTCAACCTGTCAACCATCTTCGGGACGGTTGCCGCCACTGTGCCCGACCAGGCTGCCATCGTCTGGCGCGATCGTCGGTTCACCTACGCCGAAGCGAACACCCGTATCGACGGAGTTGCCCGCTATCTTGCGGAGCGAGGCCTGGGCTGCCACACCGAGCGGGCCGACCTGGCGGGGCACCAGTCCGGGCAGGACCACATGGGGCTCTACCTGCGCAACGGCAACGAGCACCTCGAGGCATGGATAGGCGCTTACCGCGCCAGAGTGGCGCCGTTCAACATCAACTACCGCTATGTCGAGCAGGAGTTGATCTATCTGATGACCGACGCAAACGCCCGCGCCTTGGTCTACGCCGGCGAGTTCGCACCGCAGGTGCAGTCCATCCGGAACAGATTGCCCAATCTTGAGGTACTGATCCAGGTCGACGATGGTTCCGGTAATCCACTGTTGCCCGGCGCGGTGGACTACGAATCCGTCATCGGCACGGCGGAACCTGCGGGCGGCATGCCGACGCCCAGCGATGACGACGTATATCTGCTCTATACCGGCGGCACCACCGGCATGCCCAAAGGTGTGCTGTGGCGGCAGAACGACATCTTCATGTCGGCGATGGGCGGCAGGCCGTTCGGCGCGCAAAAAGATCTGGAGTCTTACGACGAACTCGTCGCACAGGTGCGGGAGATCCGCGGTACACGCTCCATGGTCTTGATTCCACCGCTGATGCACGGCGCCGCGCAGTGGGGTGGCTTCAACACCATCAGCACCGGCGGTTTGCTCGCCATCCCTGACGACGTGGTCCGGTTCGACGCCGACGCCGTTCTGCGCCTGGTCGAGCGCGAGCGGATTTTCACCATCCCGGTGGTGGGCGACGTGATGGTTCGTCCACTGCTCGACGCCTATGAGGCCGGCCAATTCGACTTGACCGCGGTTTTCGCATTCAGCAATGGCGGCGCCCCCCTGTCGCCGACAGTGCGCGAACGACTGTTGAGGCTGCTGCCGCAGATCATCGTGCTTGACTCCGTCGGTTCCTCGGAGTCTGGGGTTCTGTTGGCGATGATCACGACCAGAGAGGCCGCAGATTCCGGCGACTCCGCGATCTTCACCCCGGAACCCGGCACCGCGGTGGTCTCCGCCGACTGCACCACGGTTTTGAAACCCGGCGACGGCGAAGGATGGCTTGCGCGGCGGGGCTGGGTTCCGTTGGGCTACCTGGGCGACGCCGACAAGACCGCCCGCACGTTCCCGATCATCGACGGGGTGCAGTGGTCGATCCCCGGCGACCGGGCCAGGTTCCTGGCTGACGGCCGGATCGAACTGCTGGGCCGGGACTCGGTGACCATCAACTCCGGTGGCGAGAAGATCTACGCCGAGGAGGTCGAGCGCGCAGTCGCGAGCCATCCCGCCGTCTACGACGTGGTGGTCGCCGGAAGACCGTCCGAACGATGGGGAAGCGAGGTCGTCGCGATCGTGCAGTTCGCCGAGGGCAAATCCGCCACCGACGCCGAACTGCGCGAGGCGTGCGCGCAACACATCGCCAAATACAAGATCCCGAAGGCATTCATCCACGTGGACAAGGTCCTGCGCTCACCGTCGGGCAAGGCCGATTACCGCTGGGCCAAGGAGGTCGCAACCACCGGTGCTCTTCCGCGTTGACGAGGCGGGAATAGGTGTACCACTTTTACCGTCAGTGGTACACTTGCTTGGTGCCCACCACGCGTCCCCGTTACCAGGTAACCGAAACGCCGGCGATAACCGCTGCGTTGGATCGGGCTGCCAAAAGGTGGCCGGGCGAAGCCCGGTCGAAGCTGCTGCTGCGCCTGGTCGGCTTGGGCGCTCACGCTCTGGAACATCAGGAGCAAGGGGATTCCGAGGCGCATCAGACGGCCGTGATGGCCTGCGCCGGCCGCTATGACACGGCGTTCGGACCGGACTATTTGACGGATCTGAGAGGGGATTGGCCCGAGTGATCGCGCTCGATGCGAGCGTCATCATCGCCCATCTGAAACGGGCCGATCCGCACCATAAGGCCGCAACTGAAATCCTGCTCGGCGGCACACCCGGACGAATGCTTGTCCACACCATGACGATGGCCGAAGTTCTCGTCGGCGGCGTAAGGATAGGGCAGGGCGCGTCGATGCGAGACGATCTGCATTCCGCCGGCATCGTGGTCGCGCCGTCCGACGACGACGAGCCGTTGCGGCTCGCCGAGCTACGGATGAGCACCGGCCTGAAGTTGCCGGACTGCTGCGTGCTTGATGTGGCGATCCGCAATCGGGCGACGCTCGCAACGTTCGACACCGTCCTGGCGGACGAGGCGCGCAAGCGTGGCGTCACTCTCGCGCGCTGAGCGAAATAGCTGTTCAGCGGGGGTGGAGCCCGGTCATGGCCCGGTTTGGTTGAACTGACATAATGTGGCTTATCGGCAAAACGGGACGCTGGGCGAATGGCGCATGGCCGATTGTTGCGTCCGGTCCAGACGGCCCGTCCGGTTCTGACGGCTGTGTCCGGACACCACCCCCACTTGCCAAGATCGCCATTCGCGGCGGGGCTGGTCCAACGGGCCGCAAGCCATTCGACCCGACTGCGTCTCGACGGTGGCTGCCGGCCGCCGTTTGTGTAGGAAAACCCGGAGGAAGCCCCCCGGGCTCCATTCCGCTTTGCCCCGCCCGGTCTACCACAAAACGTCAC
>JAPOHV010000105.1 GCA_029979305.1 Mycobacteriaceae bacterium
ATCTTGCAGGCCACCGAAACCGGGATGGGGTAAGCGAATTCGTCGACCATATCCATTCGACCCCCGCCGCGGGCTTTGACCGCGTCGAGCAGGTCGTTGGCCATATCCACGACATACGGCTCCATGCTCGGAATCAGGTCAGGGGTGTGCGGCGGCCCGAAGTGCCGCATGCACTGGCGGCGCATCCTGTCGTGGACGGCGGGGTCGGTGCCGATGAAACTGCCGGGGGCCGCGCCGTCGGCGAGGGCCTTGATCTGGTCTTCCGACTTCTCGCCGAACAGCCCGGCCGGCGAACGATTCACATCGGAACTGATCCGCGGGTCGTGCGTCAGCGCGACCACCTCGTCGTATCCGGTGACGACGTAGGTCTTCTCGGAGACCTTGGCGACGGGCGTCTTGCGCAGTTCATCAAAGTAGGGGTAGGGGTTCGGGCGGTTGGCGAACTTCATCGCCTCGGCCCAGGCGGTTGCTGCATCCATCGTCGTCTGCTCCTGCTAGCGGCTGCGTGGCCGGAATTCGGCGTGCCGGTCGGTGGGATCGTGTCCGGTGAGCACCACGTCGGGATTGCCGGAGGGTTCCCGCGGATCGGGGAACCGGGCTGGCATCACCTCGTGGTTGGCGGGCTGGTCGAAGCCGGGCGGTGGCGGTGGGAACGGCCCGGAGCGCTCGATCAGGTCCGCGTAGTAGGGCAGCCACTTGCCGTGGTTGAAGGTCACCGCCCCGACGATGCGGCCGTTCTTCCCGTAGGCCGCGGCGAAGCGGCGCTCCTGCGGTGAGCCCTGGGTGAAGACGATCTCGTCGCCGAAGGAGCACACCCCGACACTTTTGATGTTGACCCCGAACTGGGCGGACCAGAAGGACGGCAGCGGCAGGTGGGCCCTGCGCCCGATCTCCAGGTTGAGGATGTTGTTCGCGGCCACCTCGGCGCCGAGAACCGCGTTGTCCCAGTGCTCGAGGGCCAGAAACTCGTAGCCATAGAGCACATGCGGGGCGCGGGCGACGTCGCCGGCGACGAAGATGTGGTCGGTCACCACCCCGTTGATGTCGAACGCCCGGCAGCCTGCGTCACAGCCGACGCCCCACTGTCCGGCCGCCAGGCCGGCGCCATCGAGCCACTCGACGTTGCGGACCGAACCCTGCGACGGGATGACGACATCGACGTCCAGGACGGTGCCGTCGGACAGCGTCGCCGAGCGGACGTGGCCCGCGTCGTCGCCGTGCAGCGACTTCACCGAAACCCCGGTACGCAGGTCGACGCCGGCGTCGCGCATCATGTCCGAAACGATGTCGCTGATCACCCCGCCGAGGGCGCCCTTGAGCGGCCCGCTGCCGCGTTCGGTGACCGTCACCGGCAGGTCGAGTTCGCGGCAGACCGAGGCGATCTCCGAGCCGACGAAGCCCGAACCGATGATCAGTACGCGGCGCGGCTTGGCCTGCAGGGCCGCGGCCAGGCCGGTGGAATCCTCGACGGTGCGCACCGTGAAGACACCCTGCAACGCCGCCTCTTCGGGGTTTGCCCACGGCCGGGCCCGGGTTCCGGTGGCGATCAGCAACCGGTCGTAGCCGACCTCCTCGCCGTTGCCCAGTTTCACCAGATGGTTGACGCGGTCCAGGCCCACCGCGGCGACGCCCAGTTTCCAGTCGGCGTCGACCCGGCGCAGCCGCGGCAGCTTGGTGTGATCGGCCGGCACCCAGCCCTTGAGGACCGCCTTGGAGAGCGGCGGCCGGTCGTACGGCTCGTGCGGCTCGTCACCGATGATGGTCAGTGAACCCTCGAAACCCTTCTCCCGCAGAGCTTCCGCGGCACGCAAGCCCGCCAGCGAGGCGCCGACGATGACGATGCGGCCCTTGGCGCGAAACTGCTGGAGGATCTCCTGGAACGAGTAGGTGCCCGTCACAGCGTGTCTCGATCGGCCGGCGGATCCAATTCCAGAATGATGGCCTGCACTGGGCAGGACGCCACCGCGCGCAGGACCTGCTGACGCTGTGATTCGTCGGGGTTGGGGTCGTAGGCCAGAGCCTCCTCCCCGTTGAGTTTGAGCACCTCAGGTGCCAACGGCACGCATTGGGCATAGCCCTGACATTTGTTCAGATCGACAACGAGACGCATGGGCACTGAGAGTAGTAGCGCGCGTGGCAACATTGGCGGGCATGACAGACATTCGTCCGTTCCGCATCGCCGTGCCCGACGAGGAAATCGCCGACCTGCGCGATCGGCTGGGCCGCACCCGATGGCCGGACCGGGAATGCGTTTCGGACTGGAGCCAGGGCATTCCGCTGGACTATGTGCGGGATCTGGCGGCCTACTGGGCCGGCGATTACGACTGGCGGGCCCGGGAGGCCCGGCTCAATGCCTTCGATCAGTTCGTCACCGAGATCGACGGCGTGGACATTCATTTCATCCATCAGCGCAGTGCCGACCCGGATGCGTTCCCGCTGCTGATCACTCACGGCTGGCCGGGGTCGATCGTGGAGTTCGCCAAGGTGATCGGGCCACTCAATCGGGACTACCACCTGGTGTGCCCGTCACTGCCCGGTTTCGGCTTCTCCGGAAAACCGACCGCCGCCGGCTGGACGGTTGAACGGATCGCGCTGGCCTGGGACACCCTGATGAAGCGGCTCGGCTACCACCGATACGGCGCCCAGGGCGGCGACTGGGGTGCGGCGGTCACCACCCAGATCGGCCGGAACGGCCAGGGCTGCATCGCGATACACATCAATATGCCGATCGCGGCACCCGTCGGAGACCTGAGCGATCCGTCGCCGGACGAGATTGAGGCGCTGGCGGCGTTGGACCACTACCAGCGGTGGGAGGCCGGCTATTCCAAGCAGCAGGCCACCCGCCCGCAGACGGTCGGCTACGGGCTGGCCGATTCCCCGGCGGGCCAGCTGGCGTGGATCGTGGAGAAGCTCTACGCGTGGAGCGACTGTGACGGACACCCGGAGAACGTCTTCAGCCGCGACGAGATGCTCGATGACGTGATGATGTACTGGGCGACCAACTCGGGCGCCTCTTCGGCCCGGCTGTACTGGGAGAGTTTCGGCGCGTTCACCGGCGGCGGGAAGGTCGAGGTGCCGACGGGGGTCGCCCACTTTCCCAAGGAGATCGTCAAGGCGCCGCGCCGTTGGTGCGAGGCGGCCTACAACGTGACGCACTGGACGGATATGCCGCGCGGTGGCCATTTCGCCGCCTTCGAGCAGCCGGAGCTGTTCGTCGAGGACGTGCGGACCTTCTTCAACGGGGCTCAGCGCGGCGGGAATGCGGTCTAGCATCGGGTGCCATGCGGCTGCGGGCTCTCCTGGGTGCGGTGGCGCTCCCGGTGGTGCTGGCCGGCTGCTCGCACACCGTGACCGGGGCGGCGACCTTCAGCCCGGCGCAGGCCGTCGCCGGCCTGCGCCCGGCCGACGCTGAGCGGGTGCTGCCGGCCACCGCCGAGGTCAGCGACACCGTCGGGGTCACACTCCAGCTCGACGCCGACCGCTCCCGGCCGATCACGGGCGGCTCGGCGGCGCCGGCCTGCTCAGCGCTCGACGCAGTCGGGATGTCGGCCTTCGTCGGGGAATCCTGGACCGGATTTCGCATGCGACTGTTCACCGACGGAGACCGCCACGATCAGGTGGTGGCCGAGGCCGTCGCCGTCTACCCCGACTCCGCAGCTGCGGGATCGGTCTTCGCCGCCGCGACCGGAGCCGCGCGCGCCTGCGACGGTCAGCGGGCGCTGAGTACCGGCGGCGACGCCGCCTGGAGCTTCACCGTCCCGGCGATCGACGCCGACACGGTCCGCTGGCGCAAACAGCAACTCGGCATTCCGATGACTTGGGTGTGCCACGGTGAGGCGCGGCTGCGCGGCAACGTCGTCCTGCAGGCGATGGGCTGCCGTGGCGCGGACTCCGGCCGTGACACCGTGACCAGGCTGGCCGACCGCATGTCGGCCAGCGTGTGGGAGATGTCCGACCGCTGAACCGTCAGTAGGTGCGGATCAGCGAGATGAGCCTTTCCTTGCTCAGTCCCGAGTAGCCGGAGATTCCCAGCTGCTTGGCCCTCATCTTGAGTTCGACGACCGTCCAGCCCTCGTAGGCGCACGAACGGCTCGGCCCGAACGCGAACGAGCGGGGCTCGTCGCACCGGACGCGGATGGCGGTGTTCTGCATACCGTTCCTCTACCCGGCCCTGGGCGGGGCCAAACATCATCGCTGGCCCGGCTCCGCTACCAGTTGCAGTAGGTACCGCCCGACCGCCTCAGCGCCGGCGGCGGCGGCGGCCGCGTCACCGGTGGCGCTGACCCGGGCCCGCACCTCCCCGGTGACCGGTTCGCGGACCTCCCAGCAGCGTTCCCCGGCCGCGGTCAGGTACCAGGCTCCGGCGTTGATGTCCGGACCGTCCGAAGTCACCGGACGGGACTATTTGATCTCGGCGAGAACGGTGCCCTGGGTGATCGCGGCGCCGGCCTCCACCGCCAGACCCGTGATGACGCCGTCCTTGTGGGCCGTCACCGGGTTCTCCATCTTCATCGCCTCCAGCACCACGACGAGTTCGCCGACCGCGACGGTCTGGCCCTCGGCCACGGCGACCTTGACCACGGTGCCCTGCATCGGCGCGGTCACGGCGTCGCCCGAGGCGGCTGCGCCGACTTTGGCGCCACGCTTGCGCGGCTTGGGCTTCTTGCGGATCACCCCGGGCGCGGCTCCGCCGCCGTTGCCCACAGCGAAGTCGCCGGGCAGCGACACCTCCAGCCGTCGGCCGCCCACCTCCACGACCACGGTCTGGCGGGGCTGCTCCTCTTCGGCGTCGACCGCGCCGCCGCCGGTGAACGGCTCGATGGTGTTGTCCCACTCGGTCTCGATCCAGCGGGTGTGGACGGTGAACCCGTCGGCGTCGCCGACGAAGGCGGGATCGCGCAGTACGGCGCGGTGGAACGGGATGACGGTGGCCAGCCCCTCGACGTGGAACTCGTCGAGCGCGCGGCGTGCCCGTTCGATGGCCTGGGCCCGGTCGGCACCGGTGACGATCAGCTTGGCCAGCATCGAGTCGAACTGTCCGCCGATCACCGAACCGGTTTCCACGCCGGAGTCCAGCCGCACGCCCGGACCCGTCGGCGGGTCGAAGCGATTGACCGGTCCCGGGGCGGGCAGGAATCCCCGGCCGGCGTCCTCGCCGTTGATGCGGAACTCGATGGAATGTCCGCGCGGCGTGGGATCGGCTGTGAGGTCGAGCTTTTCGCCGTTGGCAATGCGGAACTGCTCACGCACCAGGTCCAGCCCCGAGGTCTCCTCGGTGACTGGGTGCTCCACCTGAAGCCGGGTGTTGACCTCCAGGAAGGAGATGAGCCCGTCCTGGCCGACCAGGTACTCGACGGTGCCGGCGCCGTAGTAGCAGGCCTCCTTGCAGATCCGCTTGGCCGACTCGTGGATCTCCGAGCGCTGGGCCTCGGTGAGGAACGGCGCGGGCGCCTCCTCCACCAGTTTCTGGAAGCGTCGCTGCAGCGAGCAGTCCCGGGTTCCCGCGACGACGACGTTGCCGTGCTGGTCGGCGATCACCTGGGCCTCGACGTGGCGCGGCTTGTCGAGGTAGCGCTCGACGAAGCACTCGCCGCGGCCGAACGCCGCGATGGCCTCACGGGTGGCGGAATCGAAGAGTTCGGGGATCTCCTCGATGGTGCGCGCCACCTTCATGCCGCGTCCGCCGCCGCCGAAGGCCGCCTTGATGGCGATCGGCACCCCGTACTCGCGGGCGAAGGCGACCACCTCGTCGGCGTCCTTGACCGGGTCGGGGGTGCCCGGAACCAGCGGCGCCTGGGCCCGTGCCGCGATATGGCGGGCGGGGACCTTGTCGCCGAGGGCGCGGATGGCCTGCGGGCTCGGTCCGATCCAGATCAGCCCGGCGTCGATGACGGCCTGCGCGAAATCGGCGTTCTCGGAAAGGAATCCGTAGCCCGGATGGATCGCGTTGGCGCCGGACTTGGCGGCGGCGTCGAGAAGCTTGCCGAAGTCCAGGTAGGACTCCGCGGAGGTCTGCCCGCCCAGTGCGAACGCCTCGTCGGCAAGGCGCACGTGCGGCGCGTCGGCATCGGGTTCGGCGTACACCGCGACACTGGCCAGACCGGCGTCCTTGGCCGCTCGGATCACCCGGACCGCGATCTCACCACGGTTGGCGACGAGGACCTTGGAGATGGTGGGCACTGTGCCTCCTGTGGGGGGACTCTAAGAACCGGCTTAAGAATAGGATCCGCGAGAAGTCTAGAGCGTGGTTGTTCGGAGATTCTTGTCGGTCTGCACTCGCAATATCGACCGTATGTTCGACACCCTGAACGGACCGGCGCCGCTGACCGCGATGGCCGCCACCCGCGTCGCCCGAGAGCGCCCTCAATGGGGCGCGCCGGGCGGCAGACCAGCCGCCGTTTTCAATGTGGCCGGCTAGGAAAGACCGCCGATGATGCCGCCCCACGACGACCACAGGAAACCGTTATCGGCTGTCCTGCAATTGATTCCACCCGGCGATGCCGGTGACACATAACACCAGGCGTCGCCGTTGACGAGCCGGACGCCCGCCGGTAGGACATCGACATCCCTGGTGAAGGTCTGCACGGTGGACTCGACGTAGTGGGCCGGATTCCGTGGATCGGCGACAACCTGGTTCGCTCCGGGGGCGGGGAGCGGACAGGAGTACTTGTCTTCCCCCGGCGGGTTGCACGCGTAGGAGCCGGGGACGGCGGATGTCCCGAAGTCGCTCCGGGCCGTCCCGTCGGCATTGCGGGACACCATGATGTCGCAGCCGACAGTGCCATCGGGGCCGATCCCGCAGCCCTGCCCGTTTTCGGAGTAGGCCCGGAAGAAGACCCAGCCCGGATCGCCGGGTGAGGTGTATCCGCTGTGATCAGCCGTCGGCCATGAGCCGGGGTCGTTGTCGGGATCGCCGACGGCTGCCGGGGCCAGAGCCACGGCACCCGTCAGGGCCGCGCACAGAACGATGGTCCTCATGTGCGCGAGCGTAGTTCGCGCGCTCGTCTCAGCGCAGCCGGCGTTTGATCCGGGTCAGCATGGCCGACATGCCACGCAGGCGCAGCGGGCTGATCAGCGCGGCCAGTCCCAGTTCGGCGTAGAAGTCGTCGGGCACCGTGAGGATGGCGTCGGCGGACTGACCGTCCAGTCCGGTGGCCAGGATCGAGGCGAACCCACGGGTGGTGGGTGCCTCGGCCGGCGCGCTGAAGTACAGCCGTACATGCTCGCGGTTGCCGGCGTCGACATGCAGGAACAGCGGCGACTGGCACTCCGGCACCGGCTCCATGGCCGCCTCCTCCAGATCGGCGGGAAGCGGGGGCAAGTCGTTGGCGAACTCCAGCAGCAGGGCGAGCTTGTCCTGGCCGGTGACCTCGGCGAACTCCGCCACCACTTCGGCCAGCGGTGCGGGCAGACTCACGGGAGTGTGGTCACCGAGCCGGGCTCATCGCCGGCGACCACCGGAACCCGCACGGTGTTGCCCCATTCGGTCCACGAGCCGTCGTAGTTGCGCACCCCCGGAATACCCAGCAGGTAGGTCAGCACGAACCAGGTGTGGCTGGAGCGTTCGCCGATCCGGCAGTAGGCGATGGTCCCGGGTCCGTCGGCATCGACGAACGAGTAGAGCTCGTCGAGTTCGGCTCGGCTGCGGAACCGGCCCTGCTCGTCGGCGGCCCTGGCCCACGGCACCGACACCGCGGTGGGAATGTGGCCGGCGCGCAGTGCGCCCTCCTCGGGATAGTCCGGCATGTGGGTGCGCTCGCCGGTGTACTCCTGCGGCGAGCGCACGTCGATCAGGGTCTGCGTGCCGAGCGCGGCCAGTACGTCGTCGCGGTAGGCGCGAATGGGTTTGTCGTTGCGCTTGACCACCGGATAGCCGGTTGTGGTCTTCGCAGGGACTTCGAGGTTGGTGTCACGCCCCTCCGCCAGCCACAGGTCGCGGCCCCCGTTGAGCAGCCTGACGTCGGGGTGGCCGAACAGCGTGAACACCCACAGCGCGTAGGCGGCCCACCAGTTGCTCTTGTCGCCGTAGATCACCACGGTGTCGTCGCGGGAGATTCCCTTGCGGTTCATCAGGTCGGCAAACTGTTCGCCGGTGATGTAGTCGCGAACGTGGGGATCGTTGAGGTCGGTGTGCCAGTCGATCTTCACCGCGCCGGGGATGTGGCCGACGTCGTAGAGCAGCACGTCCTCGTCCGACTCCACGACCACCAGTCCCGGGGTGCCCAGATGTTCGGACAGCCAGTCGCCGGTGACCAGCCGCTCCGGATGGGCGTAATGCTGCAGGGACGGCGTGGGATCCGGCGGTAAGGGCACGTCACGAGCCTACCGATCACGATGGTGGGTTCGCCCGCCAAAGCTCGCCAATCGCCAGCCCGAGTTGTTCGAACAGGCGCCGGGTGGTTGCAAGCCCCAGGCCGACCACGTTCCAGGGATCGCCGTCGACCCCGTCGACGAACCAGCCGCCCAGCCCGTCGAGGGTGAATCCCCCCGCCACCCCGAGCGGTTCGCCGCTGGCGATGTAGGCCTCCAGTTCGTCGGCGGTGGGTACCCCGAACCGGACGGTGGTGGTTTCGGCGGTGGTCGCGGCGGCCGACACGGTCCCGCCCCGCATCCGCAGCGCGCAGTGCCCGGTGAACAGGCGCCCTTCCCGGCCGGCCATCCTCGCCCAGTACCGGCGTGCCTCGGCGGGGCTTCCCGGCTTCCCGCTCAGCGTCCCGTCGACGTAGAGCATCGAGTCGCAGCCGATCACCACGCAGTCGGCGCTCACCCCGGCGTCCAGTTCGCCGGCCACCGCGTGGGCCTTCGCCTCGGCCAGCGCCGCCACCACCTCCGCCGGGTCGGCGTCTTGTCCCAGCCGCTGCGCGACGGCGTCCTCGTCGACGCCGGACACCGACACCAGCGGGTCGATTCCCGCGCTGCGCAGCACTGTGAGCCGGCCGGTCGAGGCCGACGCCAGAACGACGCGGGTCACCGGGCCGTCATCGGCGGCACCGGGCGGTCATCGGCGGACGTGCGTCCGGTCCCGCAGCGTCACGAGTTGCCAGCTTGCGAAGCCGTAGCGCAGCTTGTCCACCGGGTGGCCCCACAGGTTGAGCTCCTGCGGACCGGGATGGCCCGCTGCACCGCGCAGCGCCGTCAGCACCGAGACCGCCGCGGCCAGCTCGGCGTCGGTCGGATTCCCTTTGAGCACATGGATTTCCGGCATCCCGTGCTCGGGTTCGTCGATGGTCAGCTGATGCGGGTCGCTGACTTCGGTGATGTCCTCGTGTCGCACGGTCAGGCTCCTGCGGGAGTGCTCACAGCGGGATGTTCCCGTGCTTCTTGGGCGGTGTCTGCACGATCTTTCGCTCCAGCAGCCGCAGCGACGTCGCGATGTAGCCCCGGGTGTGCGACGGCGGGATGACCGCGTCGACGAAGCCGCGCTCCGCTGCGACGTACGGGTTGACCAGGGTGTCCTCGTAGTCGCGTTGCAACTCCAGCCGCAGCGTCTCGACGTCCTCGCCGGCCTTGGCGGCGTCGGTGAGCTGCTTGCGGTAGACGAATCCGACCGCGCCGGAGGCTCCCATCACCGCGATCTGGGCTGTCGGCCAGGCGAGGTTGACGTCGCAGCCCATGTCCTTGGAGCCCATGACGCAGTAGGCGCCGCCGTAGGCCTTGCGGGTGATGACGGTGATCTTGGCGACGGTGGCCTCGCCGTAGGCGTACAGCAGTTTCGCGCCGCGCCGGATGATGCCGTTGTACTCCTGCTCGGTGCCCGGCAGGAAACCCGGCACGTCGACCAGCATCACGATCGGGATGTTGAAGCAATCGCAGGTGCGCACGAACCGTGCGGCCTTCTCCGAGGCGTTGATGTCCAGGCAGCCGGCGAACTGGGTGGGCTGATTGGCGACGATGCCCACCGCACGGCCGTCGATGCGGCCGAAGCCGACGATGATGTTCTGCGCGTAACCGGCCTGGATCTCGAGGAACTCGTCGTCGTCGAGGATCCGGGTGATCACCTCGTGCATGTCGTAGGGCTGGTTGGCCGAATCGGGGATCAGCGTGTCGAGCTCGAGGTCCTCCTCGGTGAGGTTGTCCTCGATCGCGCCGGGATGCGGCGGTGCCGGATAGCGGGGCGGCTCGGCGTGGTTGTTCGGCGGCAGGTAGCTCAGCAGATCGCGGACGAAGTCGAAGGCGTCCTGCTCGCCGGAGGCGACATAGTGCGCGGTCCCGGATTTGCCCATGTGGGTGTGGGCGCCGCCGAGTTCCTCCATCGTGACGTCCTCACCGGTGACGGTCTTGATGACGTCGGGCCCGGTGATGAACATCTGGCTGGTCTGGTCGACCATGATCACGAAGTCGGTCAGCGCGGGGGAGTAGACGTGCCCGCCGGCTGCGGCGCCCATGATCAGCGAGATCTGCGGGATGACACCGGAGGCGTGCACGTTGCGCTGGAAGATCTCGCCGTAGAGCCCGAGCGAGACCACGCCCTCCTGGATGCG
>JAPOHV010000165.1 GCA_029979305.1 Mycobacteriaceae bacterium
AAGTCTGGCGGTGAGTTGACCCAGCCCGGCTTGCCGTACTGGTAGATGCTGACCACGCGCAGGCCCAGCGCCTGCATCCCGTCGGTGAACTCGCGGGTCGCCGGTTTGAAGTCGAAGGTGGCCCCGGGCCGCAGTTGCGAGACGTACACCAGCGCGCCGTCGTAGCCGGCCGCCTTGATCTGGGCCGGCGACACCAGCCGGGTGGCGAAGTCGATCAGCATCAGGCCCTCGCCGCGGGCGCGGGGGGTTGCCGTCGCCGCGCTCAGCGCGCCCGCGCCGGCGACCGCCGCGAGAGCGTACTTGAGGACGTCGCGTCGTGAAGCGTCTCGCGGCACTGCTTCAGGGTATCCGCGCGGCCCGGTCAGGACCTATTCGTCACCAGCGATGGTTCGCCGACACCGATGGTGATCTGCGGCGACTGGGCCGGGTCGAGCCAGGTGAGCACCTGCTTCATCTCGTTGCGGCCGATGGCCACGCAGCCCCAGGTCGGGCTGCCGTCGGTGACGTGCAGGAAGATCCCGGACACCTTTCCGGGGATGCGCTGCGGGTTCACCGCGATGTTGACCGCGTAGTCGTAGACCGGCCCGGAGTCGTAGAGATTCTCGGTGATGCCCGAGGGGTTGTTCACCGAGCGGACGTGGGTGTTGTAGGTCGGCGAACTGGCGTCCTCGTCCCACCAGTCCTGCTGAGTCGCCTGGAAATACGGCATCTTGGTGCCGGGGTTGGGTTCGCGGCCGAAGGCCTGGTCGAAGTTGAAGGTCCCGACCGGGGTGCGGTGCACGCCGTCGGCGCCGGCGCCGACGCCGACATCGCCGACCATCGCCTTGGTCGGGCCGAGCACGACCTTCCACTGCCCGCCGACCTTCTGGAACGCGGTCAGCGTTCCGCTGGTCGCGTCGGCGGCGGGAACGCCGACGACGATCCACTGGCTGGACTGGGCCGCCGGAGCGGGGGCGGGTGTGGGCGCGGCGGCTGCGGGCGCGGCCAACGGCAGGCACAGCAGGGCCAGGCCGCCCGCGGCCGTTGTCTTCAACGTTGTCTTCGTCTTCAACGTTCTCTTCAACAGGTTCACGTCACACCCCTTGCGTAGTCGCCGCTCATCGTATCGGGGCATCGACGCTGTTCCGGAGCCGCGAAAAGGCATCGCGGCCGAACCGGGAGCCAACCGAGAGCGAACCGAGACCAGTCGGTGTGCGGGTCAGTGGGCGAAGTCGACGACCAGGCGCGGCGGTGAGCCGAGCACCTCGACACGGAACGGCACCGCGGTACGAAGCCCTGCCACCCAGGTGAGCACGGCCTCGAAATCCCCCGCCGCCTTGGCCTCGGTGACCGAGGTCGTACCGGCGCTCACCGCGGGCGGCCCGAGGTAGGTGGGCGGCCCGCCGCCCCACCCCTCGCCGGTGGCGGGGTTCAGCGTGATCTCGACCAGGGCGGCCGCGCCGGGCAGCGGGATCTCGAATCCGGAGCCGTCGGCGTGGGCCGGCAGCGGCCGGTAACCGATCGCGTAGCCCGGCACCCGGTCGGCGAACCGAAGTTCGAGTCGGTCGTAGCCGTCCCCCGGGGTGAGCCGCACCTCGGTCAGATGCGCCATATCGCCCGACGGGGCCGCGGTCACATCGGTGGTGGCCGCTCCGGGCAGGGCCGGCGGGGCGGGCGTCGACCCGGAACCGCAGGCCGTCAGCGCCGTCACCATTACGGCGGTGAGAATCGCCCTGACCATCTCCCTCCCCTCAGGACTCCTTGACCTCGGCGTACCAGATCCGGTCGGCGACCGCGACGATGTCGTCGGAGATCGCCGAGATGCGGCGGTAGAACTCGCGGCGGGCGGTGACCACACTGATGTCGGTGACCTCGAGCAGATCCCCGGCGGCCTCACGGTAGACGCGTTCGAGGTTGCGCTGCGACTTGACCGCGGCGTCGGCGGCCTCGGTGGCCGAGCCCGACGGGCGGCCCTTCCGGTCGTCGATGGCGCCGAACGCCGCGTGGATGTGGCCGGTGCCCTCGGCGAGCAGTGCAGCCATCCGGGCGGTCGCGTCGTCGGGCGGGAAGTTCATGGCCTCGGACTCGCGCACCGTGTTCTTGGCGCCGTTGATCACCTTGTCGAGGTCGCGCGAGAGCTGGAAGAGGTCCTCCGGTTGCATCGGCGTGGTGAAGGCCTCGCTGACCGCGTCGACCAATTCGCGGCGGACGGCGTCGCAGTCGTGCTCCGCGGCGCGCACCTCCTCGGCGCGTGCGGCGTCGCCGGCCGCCCACTCGGCGAAGGCGTCCATACCGCGCACCGTGATCGCTGACTGCTTCTGCAGCATGCCGATGAGGTCGGGGGTCTCCGGGAGGAACCAGCGTGTCGACGGACTCATGTTGTTGCTCTCCAGACGAGTAGGACGACAACCGCGAGCAGCGCGGCCGCGGGGATGGTGGTCAGCCATGCCACACCCATCTCCCGGACGATCTGCCAGCGCACGTGCTTCCACCGGCGCCGGCCGCCGCCCACGCCGACGACCGAGGAGGCCACCACCTGGGTGGTGCTCACCGGGGCCCCGATCAGCGATGCACCGAGGATCACCGCGGTGGAGGTGGCCTGGCTGGTGAAGGAGTCCAGCGGGGTGAGGCTGAAGATCAGCCGGCCGATGGTTTTGACGATCCGCCAGCCGCCCAGTGCGGTTCCCATGGTCAGTGCGACACCGGTGACAACCTTCGCCCACAGCGGGACGGTCATGGTGCTGGTGTGCCCGGAGGCCAGCAGCAGGGCGGCGATGACGCCCATCGACTTCTGCGCGTCGTTGCCGCCGTGGCTGAACGAAAGTCCCGCTGCCGCAATCCATCCCCCGCCCCGCACCGGTGCGGACCACCGGGTGGTCCAGCGCCGGGACAGCATCCGCATCAGGCGGAGCAGCCCGAACGCGACGGCGAAGCCCAGTGGCGGGGAGATGAACAGCGCGACCAGGACGCCGATCACGCCGGTCGGGTGCCAACCCTCGAAGCCGCCCCAGTGCACCGACCCCAGTCCGCCCGAGCCCGACAGGATTCCGTCGGCGACGGCGGAGCCGACCAGGCCACCGACGAGGGCGTGCCCCGAGGACGACGGCAGGCCGAGCCACCAGGTCAGCAGGTTCCACGCCGTCGCTCCCGCCAGGCCGGCGCCGACGACGGCCACCATCTGGCCCTGCGGCACGGTGACGATCTTGCCGATGGTGTCGGCGACGGCGGTGCCCAGCAGCACCGCACCGGCCATGTTGAACACCGCCGAGAGGAGGACCGCCTGCCCCGGGGTCGCGCCCCGGGTGGCCACCAGGGTGGCGATGGCGTTGGAGGCGTCGTGGAAGCCGTTGGTGAGGGCGAAGGTGATGGCGAAGCCGATCGCGACGATCAGCCCGACTTCCACCGGGTGAACATAGCAAGAACAACAGGTGAACACGGCGCAGTTGCCGCGCCGGGGTGATGCCGGTCTGAGCCGGCTAGCAGCACTTGGGCTTCGCCGCCTCGGCCGCCAGGGCCTGGTGCTCGGTGGGATCCATCGCCTTGACGGCGGCGATGTAGGCGTCGATGTCGACCTTCTTCCCGCCGATCCAGGTGCCCAGCACCGTGACCTTGTCGACGATCTGGTCGACCGGCACGGTGTAGATATCGGCGGACAGTTCCACCAGGTCGGCATACTTGCCGACCGCCAGCGACCCGATCTCGTGGTCGCGTTTGAGTTGGTAGGCGCCGTTGATGGTGATGGCCTTGAGCGCATCATCAAGGGCGACAGCCTGATTGGCGCCGTGCACGGTGCCGTTGATGGTTGTCCGCATCACGGTGTGCTGGACGTTGAGCAACTGGTGCGGCGGGCACACCGAGCCGTCGTTGTGGTAGCTGGGGGTCACACCGGCCTCGAAGGCGTCGCGGATGCGCTGCCACTGCGACCCGTACTGCGACTCGAACATCGTCCCGTCGAGCAGGTCGCCCCAGTAGATGTATTGGAAGGGGCTCAGCGAGCAGGTGACGCCCAGCGCCGCCGCCCGCTCGAACTGATCCCGGCGGGCTGCCCCGAGGTGCTCGACGCGCCAGCGGTGATCGGAGCCGAGCAGGTTGAACTTCACCAGGGCGCGCGCGTAGGCGTCGAGCACCACGTCGAACCCGACGTCGCCGTTGCAGTGGAAGGCGATCTGGTAACCGGTCGGCACCAGCTCGTCGAGAATCGCGTCGAGCTGGGCGCGGGTGTAGTTCATCTCGGCCTCGCCGCGCGGACCCAGTTCCATCTGCGCGGTGCGGGTGGTCGGGTTGTCCAGGTATTCAAAGGAAATCGCGACGTTGCCGATCCACGGCGAACCGTCGGCCCACAGCTTGATGCCGACCTTGCGCGCCAGCTCCGGGTTGGGGAAGGTGATGTCGGCTCCGGCGTCGGGCTCGATGGACATGTGGTACATGTGCATGCGCAGCGGGCAGCCCGGCACCGACGCCAGTCCGGCGTAGGCGGCGTACTGGCGCGAGTTGTAGGTGTGCTCGGATGTCGAGGTGATGCCGCACTGCGCCATCAATTTGTAGAACAGCGCACCGGAGTGCAGCGGGTGCGGGATCGCCTTGGGCAGCACGTCGGCGATCACCATCATGATCGCGCCGGACTCGAAAGCCGTCCCGTCGCTGGTTCCGTCGGCCTGCCGGCCGAAGCTTCCGCCGACCGGGTCGGCCGGCGGCTTTCCGTCCGCCCAACCCAGCAGTTTGACCGTCTCGCTGTTGAAGTACAGACCGTGGCCGGAGTTGTCGACGACGACCACCGGCCGGGACGGGAAAATCGGGTCCAACACGTCGCGGGTAGGCAACGGAGCCTGCTGCAGCAACCGGTCGACGCCGTTGAACACCAGCGCCTGGCCCGCGGGTTGCTCCTTGTCGGCCTTGGCGAAGATCGCCTTCACGTCCTCCCAGGTCTTCACCCCGACGTTGGGCGAGACCCAGTAGGCCGGCTCCTGGGTCGCCATCCCGGACAGCAGCGGATGGCTGTGTGGTTCGACGAAGCCCGGCATCAGCACCGTGCTGCCGAGGTCGGTGACCGCGACACCGGGAGCGGCGGCCTGCACCTCGGCCAGCGAGCCGATCGCGGTGATCCGCCCGGTGGCGGAGTCGAACGCCAGGGCACGCGCCCGGGGGCGGGCGTCGTCCATGGTGATGATGGCGGAGGCTTTGAGGATCGTGTCGGCGGCCATGCCCCTTTCTTACCGCACGCCGGGCCGGGCGGTCATTGATAGCCCGGGGTTCCTAGAGTTGGCCCATGGCCTTCACCCACATCGTGATGTTCACCTGGAACCGCGACGACGTCGACGAGGCCGGCATCGCCGAGGCACTTCGGACGCTCGTCGCCCGCTTCGACGGCGTACAGAGCTACCTGTGCGGCCCCGACGCCGGGGTCTCGCCGGACGCCGGCGACTTCGGCATAGTCGCCACCTTCGACGACCGGGAGTCGTTCGCCGCCTACCGCGACCATCCCGACCATCGGCGGATCGTCTCGGAGCTGATCATGCCGAATGCCCAGTCGCGCAACGTGGTACAGCTCGAATACTGATCAGCGGGCTTCGGGTGTTCCCACCAGAACGCCCTCCATGGCGCCGTCGGTGGTGACGAGCAGTCCCCGGCCCGGCGGCAACTGCTGTGCGCTGATACGGCCGGACACCTTCACCGCCTGGGGGTCGTTGTCCATGAACAGCGTCGGGGCGCGCGAGCCGGTGAGCTTCTGCAGGAACGGGCTCATCGCCGACACCCCTGCCCAGTTCCCCGGCAGCCGGCTGGCGATGACGTGCAGGCCGATCTCCCGGCCGCGCTCGATGAGGTTCCACAGCGGGGCGGTCGCCGCCTGTTTGCCGACCAGTCCGCTGGGACGCAGTTCGTGTTCGTCGTCGATGAGGACGAAGTGGTGCGGACCCGTCCAGGACTGACGGGCGAGCAGTTCCTCCTGGGTCAGTCCGGACGGCGGCAGCCGGTCGGCCATCAGCGTGGCGATCTCGCCCAGCACCCGGTCGACGTCCTCGGCGGTGTAGGCGTAGGCCCGGACGTTGGTGTCCGGGATCGCACCGATCAGACTGGTCTTGGGGTCGAT